>VGOU01000157.1 GCA_016875795.1 Chloroflexota bacterium
CTTGAGCGAGAGCGTCTTGGTGATGGCCGCGGTGAGCGTGGTCTTGCCGTGGTCGATGTGACCGATCGTCCCGACGTTCACGTGCGGCTTGGTGCGCTCGAACTTCTTCTTCGCCACTGTCTTACCTGCCCCCTGCCTTCTTCGTGAGCTCCGCCGCCAGGTTGGGCGGCAGGATCTCGTAGTTACCGAGCTCCATGACGTACGAGCCGCGACCCTGCGTCGCGGAGCGGAGGTCCGTCGCGTAGCCGAACATCGTCGCGAGCGGGACGAAGGCGCTGATCACCTTCGCGTTCGCGCGGTCGGTCATCCCCACGACGTGCCCGCGGCGGCTGTTGAGGTCGCCGATGACGTCGCCCATGAAATCCTCGGGGACGACGACCTCGACCTTCATGATCGGCTCGAGGATCACCCCGCCGGCCTTCTCGACGCCGGCCTTGAGGGCCATCGAGCCCGCGATCTTGAACGATATCTCGCTCGAGTCGACCTCGTGCTGCGAGCCGTCGACGACGCTCACCTTCACGTCGACCATCGGGTAGCCCGCGATGATCCCGTTCTCCATGGCCTCGCGCATGCCCATCTCGATGGGCTTGGCCCACTCCTTCGAGAGGCTCGTGCCCTTGATCTTCCACTCGAACTCGAAGCCCGCGCCGCGGTGCAGCGGCGAGATCTCGGCGATGACGTGGCCGTACTGGCCCTTGCCGCCCGTCTGGCGGACGTAGCGGCCTTCGCCGACGGCCGTCTTCGTGATCGCCTCGCGGTACGAGACCTGCGGGCGGCCGACGTTCGCGACGACCTTGAACTCGCGGCGCATGCGGTCGACGATGACCTCGAGGTGCAGCTCGCCCATCCCGGAGATGAGCGTCTGGCCTGAGTCGGGGTCGGTGTGCTGGCGGAAGGTGGGGTCCTCCTCCGCGAGCCGCGCGAGGGCGAGCGACATCTTCTCCTCGTCCGCCTTCGTCTTCGGCTCGACGGCCACCTGGATGACCGGCTCGGGGAACTTGATCGACCCGAGGACGACCGGCGCGTCGGGGTCGCAGAGCGTGTCGCCGGTGAACGTCTGCTTCAGGCCCACGGCCGCCGCGATCTCGCCGGCCGACACCTGCTCGACCTCCTCGCGGTGGTTCGCGTGCATGAGGAGGATCCGGCCGATGCGCTCGCGGCGGTCCTTCGTCGCGTTGTGGATCGTGTCCCCCGCCTTGAGCGTGCCGCTGTAGACGCGGAAGAAGGCGAGCTTGCCGACGAACGGGTCGGACATGATCTTGAAGGCGAGCGCCGCGAACCTGTCGTCGGCGTTCGGCCGGCGCACGAGCTCCTCGCCGGACTTCGGGTCGAGCCCGGTGACCGGCGGGACGTCGAGCGGCGACGGCAGGTAGTGCGTCACGGCGTCGAGGAGGGGCTGCACGCCCTTGTTGCGCAGGGCCGCGCCGCACAGGACCGGGACGAGCGTGCCGGCGATGGTCGCGGCGCGCAGCGTCGCGCGGAGCTCGTCGGGCTGGATCTTGGGCGACTCGAGGTAGCGGTGGAGCACCTCGTCGTTCGTCTCGACGATCTGCTCGACCATCGTCTCGTGGGCGCGGTCGGCGGCCTCGCGCATGTTCGCGGGGATCTCCTCGACGGTCGGCTCGGAGGGCTCGTCGCCCTTCCAGACGAGGGCCTTCATCTCGACGAGGTCGACGACGCCGCGGTGCTGCTGCTCCGTGCCGATGGGCAGCTGGATGACGCACGGCTTCGCGCCGAGGCGGTCGACGATCATGTCGACGCAGCGCTGGAAGTCCGCGCCCATGCGGTCCATCTTGTTGACGAAGCAGATCCGCGGGACGCCGTACTTGTCGGCCTGGCGCCACACCGTCTCGGACTGCGGCTCGACGCCGGCGACCCCGTCGAAGACGGTGACCGCGCCGTCGAGCACGCGCAGCGAGCGCTCCACCTCGACGGTGAAGTCGACGTGGCCGGGCGTGTCGATGATGTTGATGCGGTGGTCCGCCCAGAAGGCCGTCGTCGCGGCGGCGGTGATGGTGATGCCGCGCTCCTGCTCCTGCGGCATCCAGTCCATCGTCGCCGCGCCCTCGTGCACCTCGCCGATCTTGTAGATCCTCTTGGTGTAGAAGAGGATCCGCTCGGTGACGGTCGTCTTGCCGGCGTCGATGTGGGCGATGATCCCGATGTTGCGGACGCGCTCGAGCGGGATGGCGTCGCTCGCGCCCGTGGCCTTCGAGGGCCGAGCTTCCACCGCCACCGCCACTACCACTTGTAGTGGGAGAACGCCTTGTTGGCCTCGGCCATCTTGTGCGTCTCCTCTTTGCGGCGGACCGCGGCGCCGGTGTTGTTCGTCGCGTCCATGATCTCGCCCGAGAGCCTGTCGGACATCGACTTGCCGGGGCGCTTGCGCGCGGCTTCGATGATCCAGCGCATCGCGAGGGAGTTGCGGCGGTCGGGACGGATCTCGACCGGGACCTGGTAGGTCGCGCCGCCGACGCGGCGGGGCTTCACCTCGATGAGCGGGGTGGCGTTGCGCATCCCGGTCTCGAAGACCTCGATCGCGGGACGGCGCAGCGTCTGCTCGGCCTTCTCGAGCGCGCCGTAGACGATGCCCTCGGCGGTCATGCGCTTGCCGCGCTGCATGACCTTGTTGATGAACTGCTGCACGGGGACGCTGCCGAACTTGCGGTCCGGGGGTGTGGTGCGGGTGATGGGACGCGGTCGACGCGGCATTCCTTAGGCCCCCGGCTTCTTCTTGTCGGACTTCGCCCCGTAGAGCGAGCGGCCCTGCTTGCGGTCCTTCACGCCGGCGGCGTCGAGCGTGCCGCGGACGATGTGGTACTTCACCGACGGGAGGTCGCGCACCCGGCCGCCGCGGACGAGCACGACCGAGTGCTCCTGGAGGTTGTGGCCGATGCCCGGTATGTACGCCGTGAGCTCCATCCCGTTCGTGAGGCGCACACGCGCGATCTTGCGGAGGGCGGAGTTCGGCTTCTTCGGGGTCATGGTGCGAACGACCATGCACACGCCGCGCTTCTGCGGCGCGCCGCGGCGCAGCTCCACCGAGCGGGAGCGCAGCGAGTTCCACGTCCGCCGCAGGGCGGGCGTGTCCACCTTCCTCTTCTCCTGCTTCCGGCCCTTCCGGACCAGCTGCGCGATCGTCGGCATGCTTCCTCCATCGCCGTCGGCTCGGCTTCGCCTCGCTTCTCGGCGAGCCGCTCCGCTCCTATTGACTCGCTCGGACCGGCAGAGCCGGATCCTCGCTCGACCTTTCCTTACGCGTCGGCTCCCCTGGGCGTTCACGCGCGCGCGAGCGCACGCGGGCACGGCCCAGGGTCGCGTTCTCGTGGGTCACTCGTGACATCGGCGCGCCGACCCTTTCGGGTGCGGGCGTCGTGCGCAGCGCGGCCGTCGGTCGGCCTCCCCATCCCTGGGCTCAGCGTTCCGGGCCGTTGCGCCAAATGACCGCCCCGACCTAGGAGGTCGCGGCGGTCACCGTCGCGAAGGACAGCCGAACGAGGATACTAGCGGCAATCCCCGCAGGAGCGCAAAGCGGACCGGTGCGCGGAGCCGACCCCGCCGGGCGGCCGAGCGCCCGGCCGGAGCCCGCTCCTTCAGTAGGACTTGGGCAGCCCCAGGACGTGCTGGGCGAGGTAGGCCAGCACGAGGTTGTTGTTGATGGGGGCCACCTTGTACAGGCGGGTCTCCCGGAACTTGCGCTCCACGTCGAACTCCGCGGCGAAGCCGAAGCCGCCGTGCGTGTCGAGGCAGGCGTTCGCGGCATCCCAGGAGGCCTCGCTCGCCAGGTACTTGGCCATGTTGGCCTCCGGCCCGCACGGCTTCCCGGCGTCGAACATGCGTGCGGCCTTCCAGCGCATGAGGTCGGCCGCCTCGATCGCGGCGTGCGCCTTGGCCAGCGGGAACTGGACGCCCTGGTTCTGCCCGATCGGGCGGCCGAAGACGACCCGCTCGCGCGCGTACCTCGTCGCCCGGTCGATGAACCAGCGACCGTCGCCGATGCACTCCGCGGCGATGAGGATGCGCTCGGCGTTCCAGCCGTCGAGGATGTAGCGGAAGCCCATCCCCTCCTCGCCGATGCGGTCGGCCGCGGGGATGCGCAGGTCGCGCAGCCACACCTCGTACGTGTTGTGGTCGATCATGACGTCGATCTTGCGGGACTCGACGCGGTCCCCCGCCGTCCGCAGGTCGACGACGAACACGGACAGCCCGCGGGTCTTGTCCTCGAGCTCGTCGTAGGGCGTGGTCCGGGCCAGCAGGAGCATGAGGTCCGACTGCTTGAGCCGGCTCGTCCAGATCTTCTGGCCGTTCACGACGTACTCGTCGCCGTCGCGCACCGCCATCGTGCGTATGCGCGTCGTCTCCGACCCGGCCGTCGGCTCGGTCACGCCGAAGGCCTGCATGCGCAGCTCGCCCTTCGCGATGCCCGGGAGGTAGCGGCGCTTCTGCTCGTCGGACCCGTGGCGCAGGAGCGTCCCCA
>VGOU01000158.1 GCA_016875795.1 Chloroflexota bacterium
CGACCTCCGCGTCCATCCCCGCGAGGAGCGCCTCGTACGCCTGCGAGCTAGCGGTCGCGGGCGCCGCGAGGTCGCGCGCCGGCGTCACCCCGAGCGTCACCGCGAGCCACGACGCGAGCGCGGGCTCGACGAGGTGGAGCTCGCCCTCGGCGATGTCGCGCCCGAAGGCAGCGGCCGCCCCGCCGGCCGCGTCGATGAGCGAGGCCTCGAGGCGCGCCGACGATGCGCGCTCGCGGAACGTGCCCGTGAGGGCGTGCGTCGCGCCGAGCGAGCGCGCGTACTGGGCGGCGAGCTCCGTGTCCGGGGTCGATCCGAACACGAGGTAGCCGGCCTCGGAGGTCCGCTCGGGCATCGCGACGAGGAACACCGGCCTGACCTCGATCCCGGCCTCCCCCGCGAAGCGGTCGACGAGCCGGCTCGCGAGCTGCCGCGCCCACCGCCCCGGGCGCTCGCGCTCGCCTTCTCCCCCGCCCTCGACGACGGCGCCGAAGGGCACCACGGCGACGACCGGCGTCGTCACGTCCAGCGGATGCGGGCGAGCCTTCGCGGACCGAGCTGGATGAGCGCCTCCGCCTCCGTCGCGACGGTCGTGGACTGGTCGGCGACGACGTCATTCACGCGCACGCCGCGCTGGTCGACGAGCCGACGCGCGGCGCCCCTGCTCCTCTCGAGACCGGCGCGGACGAGGAGGTCGACGATCCCGACGGCGCGCTGGCCGTCGCGCGCGACGGTCAGATCCGGCACCGCCTCCGGCACCCGCTTGTCCCGGAACTGGCGCGCGAAGGCGTCGGCGGCCGTCTCCGCGGCGTCGGCGCCGTGCAGCTCCGTCACGATCCGCTTCGCGAGCAGGACCTTGGCGTCGCGCGGGTGCAGCGCGAGCGCCCTGCGCGCGTCGTCGAGCGGCATCTCGGTCCCCCACTCGAACCAGTGGGGCATGACCTCGTCGGGGAGCGACATCACCTTGCCGTAGGCGACCTCCGGCGGGTCGAGGAGCCAGATCGCCGTGTGCTGCTTCGTCTTGCTCATCACCAGGCCGTCGGTGCCCTCGAGCATCTGGACGAGGAACACCTGCTGGGGGCGTTGGCCGACCATCTCCTGGAGCTCGCGCCCCGCGAGGATGTTGAACTTCTGGTCGGTCCCGCCGAATTCGACCTCGGCCTCCGTGGCCACCGAGTCATACGCCTGCAGGAGCGGGTACAGCAGGTCCTTGATCGGGATCGCCGTGCCCGCGGCTTGCCGCTTGCGGAACTCCTCGCGCGCGAGCATCTGCTGCACGGTGAAGCGCGAAGCGAGCTGGAAGACGTCCTTGAGGCCGAACGCGGCGTACCACTCGGTCTGGTGCACGACGCGCGTGTTCTCGCGCGGCACGATGCGGTGGAACTGCTCGAGATAGGTGCGGGCGTTCTCGAGCACCTGCTCGTGCGAGATCGTCGGGCGGCTCTCGCTGCGGTCCGTCGGGTCGCCGATCTGCGTGGTGTAGTCGCCGATGATCAGGACGATCTCGTGGCCCCACCGCGCGAGCTGGCGCAGCTTGCGCAGCCCGATGGCGTGGCCGATGTGCAGGTTCGGCCGCGTCGGGTCGAATCCCATCTTGATACGGAGCGGACGCTCGGCTGACCGGAGGAGACGCGCCAGATCGTCGCGGACGAGGACCTCGGCGACGGCCCGCGTGAGGAACTGTTCGAGCTCGCTCTCGTTAGGGATGGCGGGCATGGACGACTAGGATATGAGCATAGGAAGGGATCGATCCCGCGATCACGCGCTGAGGCGCGGACCCTACCGGCCGCTCCGGCGCAAGGGCAAGACCGGTCCCGTCCGCCGCGGCCTCACCTTCCTGCCGCCCGTGTTCGTCGCCATGCTGCTGGCCCTCGCGGCGACGCCGGTGGTGGCCGGGGCGATGTGGCTCGCGGACATGACGCGCGACCTGCCCTCGGCGCAGGACCTCGCGCGCGACCCGCTGGCGCTCTCGACGAAGGTCTACGACCGCTCGGGCGGCGAGCTGCTCTACCAGTTCGAGGTCGAGCGCCGCGAGCCCGTGACGCTCGACCAGGTCCCCCAGGTGCTCATCGACGCCACCGTCTCGGCCGAGGACAAGACCTTCTGGACGAACCCGGGCGTCGACATCCTCGGGATCGCCCGCGCCGCCTACTCCGACGTCATGGGCCGCTCCGAGGGCCGCGGCGGCGCCTCGACCATCACGCAGCAGCTGGTGAAGCAGCGCATCGTCGGCAGCGAGGTGAGCCTCCGCCGCAAGATCCGCGAGGCCGTGCTCGCGATCGAGGTGACGAACACGTACTCGAAGCGCGAGATCCTCGAGCTGTACTTCAACCAGATCTTCTACGGCAACCAGGCCTACGGCATCAAGGCCGCGGCGCAGACGTATTTCGCCAAGGAGCTGAAGGACCTCACCCTGGCCGAGGCCGCGCTCCTTGCGGGTCTGCCCCAGGCGCCCTCGGTCCTCGACCCCTCGCAGCCGCACAACGTCGCGCGCGCCGAGGAGCGCCGCGTCTACGTGCTCGACCAGATGGTCTCGACGGGCGTGATCACCTCCGAGCAGCGCGACGCCGCCGACGCGGAGCCGATCAAGGTCGTCGGGCGCCAGATCACGCGCATCACCGCGCCGCACTTCGTGTTCCAGGTCCGCGACCAGCTGACGCGGATCCTCGGCGGCGACGAGGGCGCCGTGACGCGCGGCGGGTTCAAGGTGACCACGACGCTCGACATGGCCAAGCAGGGGACCGCCGAGCGCCAGGTCCGCGGGTGGGTCGATTCGCTGCACGACCGCAACGTGTGGAACGCGGGGCTCGTCTCCATCGACCCGCGGACGGGGGAGGTGCTCTCGTACGTCGGCTCGGTCGACTACTACAGCAGGGAGGACCTGCGGGTCCAGGGCCAATACGACGTCGTGGGCATCGGCCTGCGCCAGTCGGGGTCGTCATTCAAGGTGTTCAACTACCTCACCGCGCTGAAGAAGGGCGCGACCGCGGCCACGGTCGTCGTGGACACGCGCACCGACTTCACCGGCAAGGCCGCGGCCGACGCGTTCGCGCAGCCGCGCTTCGACCCCAAGACCGCGTGCGGCTACTGCCCCGAGAACGCCGATCTGCAGTACCACGGCCCCGTCACCATGCGTCAGGCCATCCGCGAGTCGCGCAACGTGCCGGCGGTGAAGTTCCTGCACCGGTACTCGGGGATCGAGGACACCATCCAGACGGCCAAGGAGATGGGCATCACCACGCCCATCGACCCCGCCCGCGTCGGCCTTTCGCTCACGCTCGGCACGCGCGAGGTGAAGCTCCTCGACATGACCAGCGCGTTCGGCGTCCTCGCGAACATGGGCGTGCGCGTCACGCCGACGTTCATCCTCAAGGTCGAGGACCCCCGCGGCAAGGTCGTGTGGGAGCACAAGGACTACGAGCAGAAGCGCGTCCTCGACCCGGGGATCGCCTACATCATGAACGACATCCTCAAGGACACCACCCAGCCCGCCCGGAGCTACATCTTCGGGCAGTGGACGAACATCGGGCGTCCCGCGGCGCTGAAGACCGGGACGACCGACGACCTCAAGGACGTCTATTCGGTCGGGTACGTGCCGCAGCTCGTCACCGGCGTCTGGATGGGCAACAGCAACGGTGACCGGATGAGCGGCCAGGACTTCTTCAGCGCCATGGGGCCCGGGCAGCTCTGGCGCGAATACATGAAGGAAGCCCTCGCCGGCGTCGAGGCCAAGGACTGGGAGCGCCCGCAGAACGTCGTGAACGCCAGCGTCGTCGCGGCGCCGGGCGCGTACGGCGGATACGGCTCGGGGCTGCTGCCCTCACGCCTCTCGCCCTTCGCCTCGAGCGAGATCTTCCTGCGAGGCACCGAGCCGCGCGTCACCGACAGCTGGTACGTCGCGGGGTGCCCGGCCGCCGACGGCACGACCACGGTCGGCATGCGCATCCGTGAGATCGGCCTCGCGACCTGGGCGCCGTACACGCAGAAGTGGATCGCCGACGCGCAGAAGGGGACGCACTCCTACGGCCGGTACACGTGGTCGCTCGTCAGCGAGGATCCCTGCCCCAGCCCGAGCGCGTCACCCACGCCCACGCGCTCGCCCACCGCGCCTCCGGGCAAGGGCTCGCCCTCGCCGTCACCATCGGGCAGTCCGCGGCCCTCGCCGAGCGGCACGGTCGACCCGTTCCCCCGTCCCTCGGTGCCGCTGCCGCCGCTGCCGACGCGGACGCCGAACCCCGGGGGCGGCCAGGGCGGCTAGAGCCGCCGCATCTCGATCCCGAGCGCCGCGAGGCGCGCCGCGACCAGGTCCTCGTCGATCTCGATGACGCCGGCGTCGCGCAGCTCGCGTAGCAGGACCGGATGCGCGGCGCCCGGGTCGATCTCGCTCCACACCGGCCAGCCGTCGTCGCCGGCGGCGAGCGTCCCGCGCGTGTGCCCCGCGTGCAGGGCGACCTCGCCGTG
>VGOU01000159.1 GCA_016875795.1 Chloroflexota bacterium
TAGATCGCTCCGGCGAGCGCGCCCGTCTCGAGGGTGACGTCGGCCGGACGGGCGTCGCCCAGGTACGACTTCGTGCCGCCACCCCGCACCCGCACGGAGCGCCGGTCGCGCGCGGCCGCGAGGAGCGCGGCGGCGCAGGCCTGCGCGTCGGCGGGACGGACGACGCTCATCGCCGGCGCCCCAGGTCGTATTCGCGGCAGCGCCCGGGGGTGGGGAAGAGCTTGCCGGGGTTCATGAGCCCGGCGGGGTCCCAGGCGCGCTTCACGCGCTGCATGACGGCGAGGTCGTTCGCCGAGAACTGGATGGGCATGTAGCAGTTCTTCTCCATCCCGATCCCGTGCTCGCCGGTGAGCGAGCCGCCGGCCTCCACGCACGCCGCCACGATCTCGAAGCCCGCCTGCTTCACCTGCTCGAGGACCGCCTCGCCCGCCGAGCCGTCGAAGAGGATGAGCGGGTGCAGGTTCCCGTCGCCGGCGTGGAACACGTTGGCGATGCGCACGCCGTAGCGCTCGCCGACCTCGCGGACGTGGCGCAGGATCTCCGGCAGGCGCGTCCGCGGGATGACGCCGTCCTGGACGTAGTAGTCGGGCGCCAGCCGGCCCATCGCGGCGAACGCGCCCTTGCGGCCGGCCCACAGGCGCTCGCGCTCGAGCGCGCTGCCCGCCACGCGCAGCGTCGTCGCGCCCTGCGCGCGGCAGATCGCCTCGATGCGCTCGCGCTGCTCGTCGAGCCCGTCGCGCAGGCCGTCGGCCTCGACGAGCAGGATCCCGCCGGCGTCGCGGGGATAGCCTGCGTGCACGGCGGACTCGACCGCCTCCGTCGCGAGCGCGTCCATCATCTCGATGGCCGCCGGGACGATGCCCGCGGCGATGATGGCCGACACCGTCTCCGACGCCTGGTCCATCGTCGGGAACCCGGCGAGGATCGTGCGCTTGTCCTCCGGCAGCGGCGTGAGCTTCACGGTCACCTCCGTGACGATCCCGAGCGTGCCTTCGCTGCCGACGAAGAGGCCGACGAGGTCGTAGCCGCTCTGCTCCCAGGCGCGCCCACCGAGGCGGACGACGGTGCCGTCCGCGAGGACGACCTCGAGGCCGGTGACGTGGTTCGTCGTCACCCCGTACGCGAGCGTGTGCGGACCGCCGGAGTTCTCGGCGACGTTGCCGCCGAGCGTGCAGGCCTTCTGGCTCGAGGGGTCCGGGACGAAGTACAGGCCGTACGGGGCGACCGCCGTCGAGAGGTGCAGGTTGATGACGCCCGGCTGCACGACCGCGCGGAGCCCCGGGACGTCGATCTCGAGGATGCGCGCCATGCGCGCGAACGAGATGACGACGCCGCCGAAGACGGGGATCGCGCCGCCGGAGAGCCCGGTGCCCGCGCCGCGCGGGACGAGCGGCACGCCGTGGTCCCAGCAGAAGCGCGCGAGCTTCGCGACGTCGGCCGTCTCGTTCGGCAGCACGACCGCGTCGGGCGCGGCGGTGTCGACGGCGCCGTCGTACTCGTACAGGAGGAGGTCATGGCGCTTCCACAGCACCTTGTCCTCGCCGAGGAGCCCGACGAGCCGCCGCCCGAGCTCTTCGCCGCGAAGGCCGGCCGTGACGCCTCCCGCGGCGACCGTCACGACGTCAGCGCGGCTGCTCGCGCATCTCCTCCGCGAGCTCGCTCGCCGCACGGCGCAGGAGCTGGGCGAGCTCGCCTCCGCGCTGCCGCGTCATGCGGCTCGCGGGAGCGGAGACGGAGATCGCGGCGAGGGGGGAGCCGATCGGACCGACGGCGACGGACACGCAGCGCACGCCCTCGTCGTACTCCTCGTCGTCGATGGCATACCCGCGCTCGCGGATCTCCTCGAGCGCGCGGCGGAGCGACGCGCGTTCGGTGATGGTGCGCGCGGTATGCGCGCGCATCTCGGTCCGGTCGATGAGCGCGTCGCGGCGGTCCGGCGCGAGCCACGCGAGGAGCGCCTTGCCGGCCCCGGTCGCATGGAGCGGGACGCGGTTCCCGAGCGTCGTGGACATGCGCACGACGTGGGGGCTCGTGACGGTCTCGATGTACACGGCCATCACGTCATCGAGCACGACGAGGTTCGACGTCTCGCGCGTCTGGTCGGTGAGCGCGCTGAGGATCGGGCGCGCGCGGTGGCGGAGCTCGTTGAAGCGGGAGCGCCCCTCGGCGAGGGTCGCGAGCTTCGCGCCGGTGTAGTAGGCCCTCGTCTCGGGGTTCTGCCGGACGTACCCTCGACGCAGGAGGGTGGTGAGCAGGCGATGGACGGTGCTCACATGCAGGGACGTGCGGTTCGCGAGGGAGGTGATCGAGACCTCGCCCTCCGAGGCGGCCAGCGCCTCGAGGAGGTCCAGCGCCCGGTCGACCGATTGGACGGAGCGTCGCGCGACCCGAGTGGCCATCATGCCCCCTTTTCTCATCACGGTCGCGCGGTCGCGCGTAGCGGAATCATGATGCCATGATAGCGAGCGAGCAGCTCGCCGCTCAGGTCGCGGGCCTGCCGAGCGGCCCGGGCGTGTACCTGTTCCGGGACGCCCGCGGCCGCGTGCTCTACGTGGGCAAGGCCGACTCGCTGCGCGACCGCGTCCGCTCGTACTTGGGGCCGAGCCTCGACGCGCGCCTGGTCCGGATGGTCGAACGCGCGGACCGCGTGGACCACGTGGCGACCGGAACGATCTCCGAGGCCTTCCTGCTCGAAGCGAACCTCATCAAGCAGCACCGTCCCCGCTACAACATCCGCCTCAAGGACGACAAGTCCTACCCCTACGTGAAGGTCACGCTCGGGGAGGACTTCCCGCGCATCCTGCGGACGCGCCAGCTCGGTGACCGCGGCGCGCGCTACTTCGGCCCGTACGCGAACGCGAAGGCCGTCGACGACTCGCTCGACCTCCTCCAGAAGCTCTTCCCGTACCGGACGTGCAAGCTGACGATCGTCGCGGGCGAGGACGGCCGCGGGCGAACGGTCCCGCCGTCGGCGCTCCCGGGCGGGCGGCCGTGCCTCCTCTACCACCTGAAGCGCTGCACGGCGCCGTGCGTCGGGAACGTCACGGCGGAGGAGTACCGCGCCGCCATCGACCGCAGCGCGCTGTTCCTCGAGGGCCGCTACGGCCCGCTCGCGCGCGAGCTGCGCGACGAGATGGCGGCGTCCTCGGAGCGCCTCGAGTTCGAGCGCGCCGCCGAGATGCGCGACCGCCTGAAGGCCATCGAGCGCACGCAGGAGCGGCAGGAGGTCCACGCGTACGCCGGGGGGGACATGGACGTGTTCGGCGTCGGCGTCGATGGCGGCGACGCGGCCGTCCAGATCTTCCGCGTGCGCGACGGCACGATCGTCGGCCGCGACCACTTCTTCCTCGAGGGCCCCGAGGGGGCGACCGCCGCCGAGGTGGCGGGCTCCTTCCTGCGCCAGTACTACTCCGCGGCGACCGAGCTGCCGAACGAGATCCTCACCGCCGTTCCGCTCCCCGAGGCCGAGGCGTTCGCGGCGTTCGCGCAGGAGCGTCGCGGCCGGCGGGTGGACCTGATCGTCCCGCAGCGGGGCCGGAAGCGGCGGCTCGTGGAGCTCGCGACGCGCAACGCGGAGGACGCGCTGCGCCAGGAGCGGGTTCGCTGGCTCGCGGACCGCGGGAAGACGCAGGAGGCGCTCGCGCAGCTCCACGAGGCGCTGCGCGAGCACCTCGAGCTCGAGGGGCCGCCGAAGCGCATCGAGTGCTACGACGTGAGCCACGTGCAGGGGACGGATGTCGTGTCCTCGATGGTCGTCTTCGAGGACGGCCGGCCGGCGAAACAGCAGTACCGGCGGTTCCGCGCGAAGGTCGCCGACACGAACGACGACTTCGCGAACATGCGCGACACGATCCGCCGCCGCTTCGCGAAGCACGCGGCGGCCGCGACCCGCGAGGGCGGGGAAGAGGCCGTCGCGTCGTCGTGGCCGGCGCCCGACCTCATCGTCATCGACGGCGGCAAGGGCCAGCTCGCCGCCGCGCTCGCGGCGCTCTCGGACCTCGGGCAGCTCCAGTTCCCGGTCATCGCGCTCGCGAAGGAGAAGCGGATCGCCGGCGACGGCGGCGCGGCGCGGGTGAGGCCCGAGGAGGTGTTCGTGCCCGGACGCTCCGAGCCGGTGCCGCTCGCGACGGGGACGCCCGCCTACCACCTCCTCCAGCGCATCCGCGACGAGGCGCACCGCTTCGCCGTGACGTACCACCAGAAGCTGCGGACGCGCCGCGCCGTGCGCTCCGCCCTCGACGACGTGGAGGGTGTCGGCCCGGCCCGCAAGCGGGCCCTCCTGCGCAAGTTCGGCTCGCTCCGGGCGATGCGCGACGCGAGTGCGGAGGAGCTGGCGGCGGTCGCCGGGGTCGGCCCGGCCCTCGCCGACCGGATCAAGAGGGCGATCACCTCTTAGCAGGCGGCCGACCCCATCAGAGCGCTAACTCGCTTACATGACGCTGAT
>VGOU01000160.1 GCA_016875795.1 Chloroflexota bacterium
CTCGCGCTCAGCTGGCGCGTGTGGCGCCGCTCGCACTCGACGTCGCGCGCGGCATGTGGTCGCACCTCCAGGCGCTCCCGCGGGATCGGCTCGCCGCAGTCGGCGCAGCGGCCGTACGTGCCGGCATCGAGGCGCGCGAGCGCCGAATCGACCGCCTCGAGGTCGCGGCGGTCGAGGAGGCTGAGGGTCAAGACGAGCTCGCGCCGCTCGAGATCCGCGGCGACGTCGGCGGGATGCTGCGACGGGGTCGTGTCGTCACCGCGCTCGTCGATCGGCGTCGCGAGCTCGCGCGCCCCGGCGCGGTCCTCCTCGTCCAGCTTGCGGTGCATCAGCTCGAGCGTGTGGCGCTGCCGCTCGAGGAACGTGTCCGGCGCGAGCGCGAGCGTCACGGCTCCGCCCGTCCGGCGACGGCGAACGCGATGGGCGACCGCGCGAAACGGTCGCGGCAGCACGCGCCGCAGAAGGCGTATTCGCGCTCGGCGAACGCGAGCACGAGGTCCCGCGCGCGGGCGAGCTCGACGTCGACGGTCATGCCGCAGACCGCGTCGAGGGCGATCTCGTCGCCGCGCTCGATCTCGGCGGTGTTGACGATGTCGTCGGCCACGGCGCGATCGTGCTCCGGTCGGCGGGCCCTACCTAGGGCCATCGGTGCCCATCGGCAAGGGCGAAGGTCACGCCGCGGTCCACCCGCCGTCGGCGACGACCGCGGCAGCCGCTCACCGCAGCGGTCTCGTCGGAAGCGAGCGCTCGACCATCGCCCGGCCGATGCCCTTCGCCGCGCCCGTGACCCGGACGACCTTGCCCGCGAGGCCGGCGCTCACCTCTTGCTCGCTGCGGGCGCGTGCACGACGAGCACCGAGCACGGCGCACCGAGCACCGTGCCCTTCGCGGTCGTCCCGAGCAGGCCCGCGAACACGTTGTGCCCGCGGCACCCGACGACGACCAGGCCGGCGTGGACCATCCGCGCCAGCGCGCAGATCTCGTGGCCGGGATCGCCCGTCGCCAGGGTCACGCTCACGTCGCGCCCGGCCGCGCGGAGCTCGACCTCGGCCTCGCGCGCCGAGAGCGACCGGACCGCGAGCGCCTGAGCGACCTCCTCGCGGCGCGCGGCCGCGGCCTCCTCGCGCATGGTGATCGCGATCCCCGATGCGAGCGGCGCGGCGACCGTCGCGACGCTGATGACGCGGATCTCGCGGCGCTCGAACATCGGCCAGGTCGCGATGATCCGGCGCGCCGCCCGCGCCGGGGCCGAGCCGTCGTCGGCGAGCACGACCGGTCCCACGATGTCGCCGCGGACGATGAGCACCGCACGTCGCGATCGCTCGGCGACCTCCGCGGCCACGGACCCCAGGAGCCGCGCAGCGACCGGGCCGCGGCCGCGGTGACCGAGGACGACGAGGTCGGCGGCGAACGCATCGGCCCCCTCGAGGATCGCGTCCGCCGGACGGCCGCGCAGCACCGCGCGCTGCGTCCGGTCGCGCAGCGGGCCCATGAGCTCACGAGCCCGCGCGAGCGTGCCGTCCATGGCCTCGCTGATCTGCGCCTGCATGAGGTCCTCGACCACCACCCCCGCGAGGTCGATGACCTCCGGGATGACCGTGATCAGGCGTGCGCGGGTGCCGTTCGGCCAGTCGAGCGCCGCGACCGAGCGGATCGCGCGATGCGAATGCTCGGATCCGTCCGTCGCGATGAGCAGATCCACGCTGGCGACGGTACCCGCACGAGTGCCCATGGCCTAGGGAGGAAAGGACCTCTCACGGCCCATGCCCGCCCGATCGGATAGGCGCCGGAAGCCCCTAGGGCCCCGCGCGGGGGGGAGCGAGCATCCGCGCGAAGGAGGCCAACCATGAGGATCCTCTTCGCGACCGACGGGTCCGAGGGCTCCGACATCGCCCTCGACCTGCTCCTGGCCCTTCCCCACCGCCCGACCGACCAGTTCGACGTCGTGAGCGTCCCGGTGCACCACTACATCGGCGGAGCCATCGAGGGCACCGGCGCGTACGTCGCCGAGCTCGTCGACGCCGAGTACGCGACCGCGCAGCGTGCGGCGGCGGACGCGGCCGTGCGCATGAAGGCCCGTGGCATCGACGCACGGACGCTCGTCGTCGAAGGCCTTGCGCCGGACGCGATCATCGCCGCGGCGAAGCGGCTGCGCAGCGACCTCATCGTGGTCGGCACGCGCGGGCTCGGGCGCATCGCGAGCGCCCTCCTCGGCAGCACCGCGCGCGCGCTCGCACGCCACTCGCCCGTTCCCGTGCTCGTCGTGCGCGAGCGGCGTGAAGCGCCGCGGCGGATCCTCGTTGCGACCGACGGTTCGCCCGACGCATGCACGGCGATCGCCGCGATCGCCGCGATGCCGATCCCGGACCGCGCGGAGGTCACGCTGCTGAACGTCGTGCCCGAGGGGAAGGCCCGCACGTGGCCGGCCGGCCCGCTCGGTGACGAGCTTCGCGCCGTCGCGGAGCGCGAGGAGCGCTCGGCGGCGCTCGAGGTCCTTCGCAGCGCGGCGGAACAGCTCCCGGCGCACGTCAGCATGCGGCTCGAGATCGACCGCGGCAGCGCGGCGGACCGCCTCATCGCGTTCGCCGGCGCCATGGGCGCGGACCTCATCGTGCTCGGGTCGCGCGGGACGACGCTGAGCAACGGGTTCCTCCAGGGGAGCACGGCCGACCGTGTCCTCAGCGGAGCGCACTGCGCGGTGCTCGTCGCACGCACACCCGCACCCGCTGAACGGCCGACGCCTGACGAGGAGTTCGTAGCCGCGACCGCCGGCTGAGCGAAAGGAGGCACGACATATTGGGGTTCCAGCAGCGCGAGCGGACGCGCGACGACGGGAAGGCCGCCACGGCGCAGGTCCTGAAGGTGATCGAGGTCGTGGGTACGTCGGACAAGGACTTTCACCGACGCCGTGAGGAGCGCCGTGCGCGTCGCCGCGCGCACCGTGCGCCACATCACCGGGGTGGACGTGAAGCACGTCGAGCAGGGGGACCGCGAGGGCCACGAGGACGAGGGGATGTGGAAGGCGATGAGGTACGAGGCGTCGTCGTCGAGGAGCACGAGGGTCGCGGCCTCGCGCGCCACGGCGGTACCGCTGCGACCCATCGCGACACCGATGTGCGCCTCGCGGAGCGCGGGGGCCCGCGGCGGCCAGGCGCACCCGCGCGTCCACGATCGTCGCGCCCCCGTCCGAGACGATGACCGGGTTCGCGTCGAGCTCGGCGATCTCGGCGTGCTCATCGCCCATCGCGCCGATGCGGGTGAGCCGTCCTCGAGAGCCGCGACGTTCGCCTTCGGCGCGCCGCGGTAGCCGTCGAGCAAGGGGAACTGGCGAGGGACCGGACCATCTCGCGCGCATCGACGTCCGTCACCGGCGCGAGGCGCACCGCGCCGGCCTCCGCCTTGTGGATGAGTACACGCGCCGATGCCTTCCTCGGCGGGCCCGATGCCGGCCGGACCGGATGTGGCCGCGAGCATCGTCACGGTCGCGTCACGACACGATGAGCGCGGTCACCATCCCGAACATGCCGTCGATGCCTTCAGCGTGCGGAAGGACGTGGCAGTGGAACGCCCACACGCCGCTCTCGTCGCACTCGACGACGACGTCCCAGCGCTCCCCGGGTCCGACGGAGAGCGTGTCGCAGGTGAAGGCCGCGCTGCCGAGCGGATAGCCGTCGCGCGAGACCACGCGCATCGGCATCCCGTGCAGGTGCCACGGGTGGCTCATCACGCCTTCGTTCATGAAGCGGATGTAGACACGCTCGCCGAGCTTCGCGACGATCGGCTGGGTCGCGGGGAAGCCGCGGCCGTTGATGCTGAACCCGCCCAGCGTGTCGTTGCTGATCCAGACCACGTCCTGCGTCACGCCGTACTTCCGCTCCGGACGCTCGGCCGGGTCCTTCGGATCGACGATGAACGCCCCGAGGAGGCCGCGCCCGACCTGGTCGGTCGCGTTGTGGTGCGAGTGGTACATGTGGGAGCCCGGGGTCCGCGCGACGAACTCGTACGTGAACGATCCCCCCGCGCGGATGACGTCCTGCGTCACCTGGGGGACGCCGTCCATCTTGTTCGGCAGGCGTTGCCCGTGGAAGTGGACGCCGGTCGACTCGTGCAGCTTGTTGGCGAAGGTCGCGCGGACCGCGTCGCCCTCCACCACCCGGAGGAGCGGACCGGGCCAGACACCGTTGTAGCCGAGCGCGTCGAGCGGCTCGCGCTTCGCGTCGATGCGGTGCTTGATGTGCTCGATCGTCATGTCGAAGACCTTCGTGGCGCCGTCGACGCGTGCCGCGAGCGGCTGGCCGCCGCGCGGCGTGATCCTCTGCCACTCGCCATCGACGAAGCGCTTCACCACCGCCGCCGCGTTCGCGTCGTGGTCGACCATCGCCGTCGGAGCCGGCGTGTTCACGACGAGCCTCGGGGCGGGGGTGCGGGCGGCG
>VGOU01000161.1 GCA_016875795.1 Chloroflexota bacterium
GGCTCGCCCGCGCCCTGCGGCAGCGTGAACGCGCCCGGGCGCACCGAGACGACGGCGGGGAGCGGCGCCTTCACCGTAACGCGCACCTTCCCCGCGTACATGGTCCGCGTCACCGTCGCGCTCGCCCCGTCGATGGCGATGCCCGTCGCCTCCGAGGCGTACGCCCAGCCGAGCCGCGCCGCGAGCCGCGCGGCGAGGTCGCGTCCGCCGGCGGTCGCGCCGACGAGGACGAGGTCGGGCTTCGCCTCCGCCGCCCGCTTCGCGAGCGCGGCGACGGCGGGCAGGGCGGAGGGGCGCGCGAGCCCCGTCACCTCGAGGACGCTCGCCTCGCCGAGGTCCTTCGCCTTCGCCGCGACCTCGAGGCTGACGCGGCGGATGCCGGAGGGGCTGCGCTCGACGACGGCCCAGGCCTTCACAGGACCTTCGCCTCCTCCCGCAGGAGCCGGACGAGCTCCGCGGCGGTCTGCCTCGTGTCGCCGTCCTTCAGGATCTTGCCGCCGCCGCGCGCCGCCGGCGGCTCCATCTTCACGATCTCGAGCCGCGGCGCGCCGCCCTCGATGCCGAGCGCGGCGACGTCCTTCTCGGGGATCTCCTTCTTCTTCGCCTTCATGATCCCGGGGAGCGACGGGTAGCGCGGCTCCTTCTCGCTCTTCTGCACGGTGAGGACGGCCGGACCGCTCGCGCGCCAGACCTCGTGGCCGCCCTCGACCTCCTTCCACACGTCGACGGCGCCGTCCGCGCCGGTGAAATTCGTCACCGCCGCCACGTGCGGCCAGCCGAGGACCTCCGCGAGCGCCGGCCCGACGAAGCCCTGATCGTCGTCGGACGACTGCCGCCCGCAGAGGACGAGGTCGGGCTTCGCCTCCGCCACGACCGCCGCGAGCGCGCGCGCGACGCCGAGGCCCTCGAGCGTCGCGGCTTCCGCGCCGGTGACGAGGGTCGCCTCGTCCGCGCCCATGGCGAGCGCCTGGCGGAGCGCGTCCTTCGCGCGCGGCGGTCCGACGGTAACGACCGCGACGGTCGTCGCCGCGTCGGCGTCCTTGCGCTCGAGCGCCATCTCGACGGCGTACTCGTCGTACGGGGCGATCGCCCAGGTGACGCCGCTCTCGTCGATCGACCGCCCGCCCGGGCCGACCTTCACGCGCACGGTCGAGTCGGGCGTCTGCTTGATGCAGACCAGCAGCTTCATGGGGTGGCGGTCTCCTTCTCGGGTAATCGCGCGGCCACGAGCTCCATGAGGTCGATCGGCTTGATGCGCTCCTGGACGCCCTTCGCGCCGGCCGCCTCGTCGAGCATGATCAGGCAGAACGGGCAGGCCGACGCCACCTTCGTGACCGGCGTGGCGGCGTCGGCGGCGAGGATCTGGTCCATGCGGCGGTGGTTCACCCGCTGGCCGACCTTCTCCTCCATCCACATCCGGCCGCCGCCCGCGCCGCAGCAGAAGCCGCGCTCGCGGTGGTGCGGCCGCACCTCGACGCGGTCCACGCCGGGGACGACGTCCATGACGCCGCGCGGCTCGTCGTAGATCCCGTTGTGCCGGCCGAGGTAGCACGGGTCGTGGTAGGCGACGCGCTCCTTCGCGCCGGCGCTCGCGCCAGCTCCCGGCGCGAAGTGGAGCCGGCCCTCCGTCACGAGGCGCTGCACGAGCTGCGCGGTGTGGACGACCTCGTACGACCCGCCGAGCTGCGGGTACTCGTTCGCGATCGTGTTGAAGCAGTGCGGGCAGGACGCGATGACCTTCCGCACGCCGTACCGGGCGAACGTCTCGATGTTCGCGCGCGCCTGCGTCTGCCAGAGGTACTCGTTCCCGATGCGGCGCGCCGGGTCGCCGTTGCACGTCTCCTCGTTGCCGAGGATCGCGAACGACACCCCGCTCGCGCGCAGCACCTCGACCACGCTGCGCGCGACCCGCTGGTTGCGGCGGTCGTACGAGGCGGCGCAGCCGACGAAGTACAGCCACTCCGCGTCCGGCCGCTCGGCGGAGGTGGGGACGCCGAGGCCGGCGGCCCACTCGGCGCGCGCGTCGCGCGGCTGGCCCCAGGGGTTGCCGGCACGCTCGATGTTCGTGAGCGCGCGCTGCGCCTCGGGCGGGACGTCGCCCTCCATCATGGCGAGCCACCGCCGCATGTCGACGATCTTGTCGATGTGCTCGATCGTCACCGGGCACGCCTCGACGCATCCGCCGCACGTCGTGCACGACCAGAGCTCCTCCACCTTCGTCGCCGACCAGCGCGCGGGGGGCGTGCCGCGGTCGCTGCCGTCGAGCACGAGCCGCCCGCCCTGGCGCAGGAGCTGGTCGCGGACGTCGAGCACGATGCGCTGCGGGTCGAGCGGCTTCCCCGTCGCGAGCGCGGGGCACTGGTCCGAGCACCGGCCGCACTCCGTGCACGTGTACCCGTCGAGGAGCTGCTTCCACGAGAGATCGCGGACGGAGCCGGCGCCGAGCGTCTCGCGCTCCTCGATCCCGTCGATGAGGTCGAGCGCGCCGCGCGGGCGCTGCGAGCGGAAGAATACGTTCGGCAGGGTGGTGAAGATGTGCAGGTGCTTGCTCTGCGGCAGGTACGCCGCGAACGCGGCGACGCCCACGAGGTGGCCCCACCATGCCGCCCCGTACACCGCGGCCGACGCGGCGTCGCCGAGCGGCCACAGGTCGTGCAGGAGCCGCGCGAGCGGCGGGTCGGCGAAGCCCGGCGCGGCCACTCCCGCGACGAGGCCCGTGGTCTCGAACAGGAGCAGCGTGACCATGAGGAACGCGATGCCGCCGAGGATGAGGTAGCCGTCGAGCGCGACGTGCATCCGCGGCGGCGGGAAGAAGAGCCGGCGCACGAGCGCGAGCGCGATCGAGGCGATGACGAGGATCGCGAAGAGGTCCACCGTCCACACGAAGAGCGCCGTCCCGGTGCCCGGCACGCGGAAGCCGAACACGCCCGAGAGGAACAGGTCGACGGTGCCGATGGTGATGACGGCGAAGCCCCAGAAGATGAACGCGTGCGCGAGGCCGCGCACGAGGTACGGCCGCTTGAAGAGCTTCTGCTGGCCGAGGTAGACGACGAGCTCGTCGCGGATCCGCCGCGCGGGCCGCTGCGTGCGGTCCTCGTCGCGCCCGAGGCGGAGGTACCGGTACAGCTGCCACGCGCGGCGCGCGAAGAGCCCCCACCCGACCGCCCACACGGCGACGAGCACCGCGACGAGGAGGGCGTTCCCCGCGGTCGGCGCGATCACGCGGGGGCGTCCCCCAGCATCTCCTCGGCGATGACGAGCTGCATGATCTCGCTCGTCCCCTCGTAGATCTCGGTGATCTTCGCGTCGCGGTAGTGGCGCTCCGCGGGGAAGTCGCGGAGGTACCCGTAGCCGCCGAAGATCTGCACGCACTCGCGCGCGGCGCGGACGGCCACGTCGGACGCGAAGAGCTTCGCGACCGCGGCCTCGGCGGTGTGGCGCTCGCCGCGGTCGCGCAGCGACGCCGCGCGCCACACGAGGAGCCGCGCCGCGTCCACTTCCGTCGCCATGTCCGCGAGCTTCGCCTGGATCGCCTGGAAGTCCGCGATGCGCTTGCCGAACGCCTGGCGCTCCTTGGCGTACGCGAGCGAGTCCTCGAGGCAGGCGCGCGCGATCCCCACTGCCTGCGAGGCGATGCCGATGCGGCCGCCGTCGAGCGTGGAGAGCGCCACCTTGAAGCCCTCGCCGACCCCGCCGAGGCGGTGGTCGTCGCCGACGCGGACGTCCGAGAGGTGCAGCTGCGCCGTGTCGCTGCCGCGGATGCCGAGCTTCTTCTCGAGCTTCCCGACGGTGAGTCCCGGCGTCCCCTTCTCCACGACGAGGGCGACGATCCCCTTGTGCCGCTTCTCGGGGTCGGTCTGCGCGAATACGATGGCCAGGTCGGCGAACGCGCCGTTCGTGATGAAGTTCTTCGTCCCGTTCAGGACCCAGCCGTCGCCGTCGCGCCGCGCGCTCGTGCGCATCGCCGCGGCGTCGCTGCCCGCGGCGGGCTCCGAGAGCGCGAAGCAGCCGAGCCGCTCGCCGGTCGCGAGGGGACGCAGGAACCGCTCCTTCTGCTCGTCCGTGCCGTACTGCAGGAGCGGCGCGGTCGCGAGCGAGACGTGGCAGCTGAGCACGACCCCGGTGGAGGCGCACGCGCGGTTCACCTCCTCCATGACGAGGACGTACGAGATCATGTCGAGGCCGGCGCCGCCCCAGCGCTCGGGCACGTCGATCCCCATGAAGCCGAGGCCGGCCATCTCGCGCACGATCTCGCGCGGGACCTCGCCCTTCTCGTCGATCTCGGCCGCGAGCGGGAGGAGGCGCTCGCGGGCCCAGTCGCGCGCGGTCCGCTGCGCGAGCTGCTGCTCGTCCGAGAGCGCGAGGTCGAAGCGCGCTTCCGATGCCGCCGCCGTCGCCATCAGACGAGCTCCACCGCGAGCGCGACGGCCTC
>VGOU01000162.1 GCA_016875795.1 Chloroflexota bacterium
CTGCGCCGGCGGGCGCGGCACGTCGTCAGCGAGGACGCCCGGGTGCTCGCCGCGGTGGCGGCGCTGCGCGCGGGCGACCTCGCCGGGCTCGGTGCGCTGCTCGACGGGTCGCACCGGTCGCTCCGCGACGACTTCGAGGTCTCGACGGCCGAGGTCGACCTGCTCGTCGGGCTCGTGCGCGAGCAGCCGGGGGTCCACGGGGCGCGCATCACCGGCGGCGGCTTCGGCGGGTCGATCGTCGCGGTCGCCGACAGCGGGTCCGGCCGCGCCGCGGCCGCGGCGGCCGTGGCCGGCTACGAGGAGCGCACCGGGCGCGGCGCGCGGATCGTCCTGCCGCCGCCCGCTCTCTGACGACGGACGCGCCGAGCGATGTATGCTTCGTACATCGTGAAGCGAACGCAGATCTACCTCAGCGAGGAGCAGGGTCGGTATCTCGCGCGCCGCAGCGAGGAGACCGGCCGGACGGTGTCCGAGCTGATCAGGGCGGCGATCGACGACACCTATCTCAAGCACCCCATGGACAAGGCGGAGCGCCTCCGGATCGTCCGCGCGACCGCGGGCGCATGGAAGGACTTCCCCTACACGGGCGCGGAGTGGGTCGACCGGATCCGCGGCCGCGGGAGGCTGGCGCGCCTCCACGGGATCGAGCGATAGCGCGCCTCGTCCTCGATACGACGATCCTCGTGGATCACCTGCGCGGACGGCGGCGCGAGGCGACCGCGCTGCTCGAGCGCGCGGTGGTGGACGGCGACGAGCTCTGGAGCTCCCACGTGGTACAGGCAGAGCTGCTCGCCGGCATGCGGCCCGACGAGGAGCCGGCAACGCGCGGACTCATCGCGACGATCATGTGGCGCGGGGTCGATGCCGCCGCCGCCGAGGATGCGGGAGCGCTCGGACGCCGATACCTGCGCTCGCATCCGGGCATCGGCATCGCCGACCTGATCATCGCCGCGCTCGCGCGTCACCTCGGCGCGGAGCTGAAGACCACGAACGTGAAGCACTTCCCGATGTTCGACGCGCTGAAGCCCCCCTACTGATGTCGCTCCGGCCGGTCAGGGTCGCGGTCATCCCCGCGGCGGGGCTCGGCACGCGCTTCCTGCCCGTCTCGAAGACGGTGCCGAAGGAGCTCCTCCCGCTCGTCGACGCGCCGATCATCGACAACGTCATCGGCGAGGCGGTCGCCGCGGGGTGCGACGAGGTCGTCGTCGTGAGCGCGCCCGGGAAGGAGCCGCTCGACGCGTACTTCCGGCCGAACGCGCGCCTCGAGGAGCGCCTGCGCGCCGAGGGCCGCGACGCGGACCTCGCGCTCGCGCGGCGGGGCCAGACGATGGCGAAGGTGACCGTCGTCCACCAGGAGGAGCCGCGCGGCAACGGCCACGCGGTGCTGTGCGCGCGCGAAGCGGTGGGGGACCGGCCGTTCGTGATGATCTGGGGCGACGACATCGTGCTCTCGCGCGTCCCGGTGGCGGCGCAGCTCACGGCGGCGCGCGAGCGCGCCGCCGGCGGCAGCGTCGGGGCGGTCATCCGCGTGCCGAAGGCCGACGCCCGTAGGTACGGGATCGTCGAGGGTGAGGCCGTCGGGCGGGGGCTGTGGCGCGTCACGCGCATCGTCGAGAAGCCGGAGTCGCCGCCGAGCGACCTCGCCGTCGTGCACGCGTACGTCCTCGAGCCCGGGATCTTCGATGTGCTCGCGTCGCTCAAGCCCGGACGCGGCGGGGAGCTCTGGCTCACCGACGCCGTGAGCGAGCTCGCGCTGCGCGCGCCGGTGCACGCCTACGAGTTCGAGGGCGAGCGCTACGACGCGGGCGACCGCGCGGGCTACGTGAAGGCGTTCATCCGCTCGGCGCTCGCGCGCCCGGAGATCGCCGACGACGTGCGGGAGTGGATCCGCAGGAACGTCTAGCGGTCCGTACGCTGGTCCCGTGAGCGACGCCCAGCAGCGCATCCGCAACTTCTGCGTCATCGCCCACGTCGACCACGGGAAGACGACGCTCTCTGACCGGCTCCTCGAGGCGACGAACACGGTCCCCGCGCGGCAGATGCGCGACCAGATGCTCGACTCGATGGACCTCGAGCGCGAGAAGGGCATCACCATCAAGGCGCGCGCGGTGCGGACGGAGTGGACGCACGGCGGCGAGGCCTACGAGCTCAACCTCATCGACACGCCCGGCCACGTGGACTTCAACTACGAGGTGAGCCGCTCGCTCGCGGCGTGCGAGGGCGCGCTCCTCCTCGTCGACGTGTCGCAGGGCATCGAGGCGCAGACGCTCGCGAACGCGTACCTCGCCGTCGAGCAGGGGCTCGAGATCATCCCGGTCGTCAACAAGGTCGACCTCCCGAACGTCGACCTCGACCTCGTGCGCGAGGACCTCCGCAAGGCGCTCGGCTTCCGCGACGACGAGATCCTCCTCGCCTCGGGCAAGACCGGGCTCGGGATAGCCGACCTCCTCGACGCCGTCGTCCTGCGCGTCCCGCCGCCGAAGGGCGACATGTCGGCGCCGCTGCGCGCGCTCATCTTCGACTCGCACTACGACCAGTACCGCGGCGTCGTCGCGCACGTCCGCGTCATGGACGGCGCGGTGAAGGTGGGGGACCGCATCCGGCTCATGGCGACGGACAAGGAGGCCGAGCTCCTCGAGCTCGGGACGTTCGCGCCGGACGCGCGGCCGCGCGACGCGCTCCTCACCGGCGAGGTCGGCTACGTCGCCACTGGGCTGAAGACGGTGCAGGACTGCCGCGTCGGCGACACGGTGACGCTCGCGCGCAGCGCCGCGGTCGAGCCGCTCGCGGGCTACCGCCCGGCGAAACCGATGGTCTTCGCGGGCATCTATCCGACGAGCAGCGACGACCACCCCGCGCTGCGCGACGCGCTCGAGAAGCTGAAGCTGAACGACGCCTCGCTCATCTACGAGCCGGAGGTCTCGCAGGCGCTCGGCTTCGGCTTCCGCTGCGGCTTCCTCGGCCTCCTGCACATGGAGATCGTCCAGGAGCGCCTCGGCCGCGAGTACGGCGTGGACATCATCGCGACGTCGCCGTCGGTCGAATACCGCGTCCTCACGACGCGCGGGGCCGAGGTCGCCATCGACAACCCGGCGATGCTCCCGGACCCCACGACCACCCTGGAGATCCGCGAGCCCTGGATGAAGGTGACGATCATCGTGCCGACGCAGCACGTCGGCCCGGTCATGGACCTCGCCCAGGGGAAGCGCGCGACGCTCGTCGAGATGACGTACCTCGACCCGACGCGGGCGATGCTGCGCTACGAGATGCCGCTCAGCGAGGTCATCGTCGACTTCCACGACCAGCTGAAGAGCCGCTCGCAGGGGTACGCGTCGCTCGACTACGAGCTCACCGGATACCGCGGCGCGGACGTCGTGCTCCTCGAGGTGCTCGTCGCGGGGCAGCCCGTCGACGCCCTCTCGACGATCGTGCACCGCGCCCGCGCGCAGCACACCGGCCGCGCGCTCGTCTCGAAGCTGCGCGAGCTCATCCCGCGCCAGCAGTTCGACGTCCCCATCCAGGCCGCGGTCGGCGGGAGGATCATCTCGCGCGAGACGGTGAAGGCGCTGCGCAAGAACGTCATCGCGAAGTGCTACGGCGGCGACATCACGCGCAAACGCAAGCTGCTCGAGAAGCAGAAGGCCGGCAAGAAGCGGATGAAGATGGTCGGCCAGGTCGAGATCCCGCAGGAGGCGTTCCTCGCCGTGCTGCGCGCGGGGGAGGACGCGTGAGGATCAGGGCCGAGCTCGAGCACCCCGCGCAGGGCATCGCCTCGGCGTTCCTGCGCGCGCTCGCCGACGACGACGCCATCGGCATGTTCTCGCGCCTCTCGCGCGAGACGCGCGGCCTCCTCGAGGGGCTCCACGCCGCGCGGAGCGGCACCGCGCTGCACGAGCCGGCGAGCGGCCTCGCCGACGTCGTCGCGCCGCTGCGCGCCTCCGCGCTCGCGGCGCTCGGCGGCGCGGAGCGCACGCTGCGCTTCGGCGTCTCGGGCGCGCGGCTCGTCGACCGCGGGACCGCGTACGTCCTCCTCCTCCCCGACGTCGAGCGCGAGGGCCTCCTCAGCGAGGACGACTGGCGGCCGGCGCACCTCGTCGCGCTCGTCCACGAGTCACGCGAGTGGCTCGTCGACATCGCGCGCACGGCGCAGCTCTCCGCCGAGGCCGGGCTGCCCGATCCCCTCGGGCCGATCCGGTGAGCGGCATCTCGCTGTACGTCCACGTCCCGTTCTGCGCCGCGCGCTGCCCGTATTGCGACTTCGCGACGGCGCCGGCGACCTCGGCGCTGCGCGCGCGCTACCTCGACGCGCTCGAGACGGAGATCCTGCGCGAGGGCGCGGCGCTCGGCCGGCCGCGCCTGCGCACCGTGTACGTCGGCGGCGGCACGCC
>VGOU01000163.1 GCA_016875795.1 Chloroflexota bacterium
CAGGAGCTTCCCGGCGCGGAGGTGGCGCTCGCGGGCGCGCTCGGGGCCGCCCCGGCGCGCCTGCTCGAGCCGCTCGCGCAGCTCGGCCACGAGCCGCGTCATCGCCTCGCGGTTGCGCTTCGCGGCGTCCGACGACGCATCGAGCGCCGTGCGCAGGAGCGTCATGCGAGGCGGATAGTAGGCGCGGTACGCTCCCCAGCCGTCCGGGAGGTGTGCTCATGCTCGAGAGGTTCACCTGGTACAAGCAGTCGGCGTTCCGCTGGAAGGGCGAGAAGCTCGTCGTGTACATCGACCCGTGGGGCCTCACCGGCGACCTTCCCCAGGCCGACCTCGTGCTCATCTCGCACTACCACTTCGACCACTTCTCGCCTGCGGGCGAGTACCGCGACCCGGACAAGGCGTTCCAGCCGAAGGGTGACGGTGACCTCGCGAGGATCGTCGGGCCCACGACCGTCATCGTCGCGCCGCGCGACGTCGCCGCCGAGCTGAGCGGCAACGTCAAGCCGGTCGCGCCCGGTGACCGCATCGAGGCGGCCGGTGTGAGGATCGAGTGCGTCCCCGCCTACAACACCGCGCCGGAGCGGCTCGGCGCGCACCCCAAGGACAACGGCTGGGTGGGGTTCATCTGCGAGCTCGCGGGCACGACCTACTACCACGCCGGCGACACCGACCACCTGCCCGAGCTCGAGCGGCTGAAGGCGGACGTCTCGTTCGTCCCCGTCGGCGGGACGTACACGATGGACGCCGCGGAGGCGGCGAGCCTCGTGAAGCGGCAGCGGCCGAAGCTCGCGGTCCCGATGCACTACGGGTTCGTGGTGGGCGAAGCGTCGACCGGAGAGCGCTTCAAGCGCGAGGCGTCACCGGTGCCGGTCGAGGTGCTTCAGCCGAAGAACGCGTTCAGCCTCTAGGCGACGAGGCGGTCGAAGGCGGAGCCGACCTCGGACAGGAGGAGGGCGGCGTCGCTCTCCCCGAGGCGGTAGCGGATGACGTTGCCGCGCCGCTCGGGCACGACGGCGTCGATCTCGCGCAGCACGCGCAGGCGCTGGCTCGTCGCCGAGCGGGTGCGGCGGATGACCTGTGCGAGGTCGCCGGCCGCGAGCGGCGTGCGCCGCAGCGCGCGGACGATGCTCAGGCGCGTCGGGTCGCAGATGGTCGAGACGAGCTTCTTCGCCTGGCGCTGCGCGTCGCCTTTCAGGATGGCTTCGCGCGCGGTCTCGATGGCCTGCGGCTCTATCGGGCGCAGCGGGTCTGGCGGCATCCGCGCCTCCTCGTCTGGGGTGTCCGATGCAACGCGCGTGCCTGTGAGCCCAGCGTGGATGAGCGCAAGAGAAGGCGTGACGACCGTGCGACCAGCGCGTGAATGCTCGGTCGGCCAGCGATCGGTGGATGTGGTGGTCGGCCGATGGATCGAAGCAGCAGCGGCCGAGGGTGGCCCGGGCCGGTCGCCGAATGCACGCGAATTCGCTACAATTCAGCTCTCTGACCCCGTAGCTCAGTGGATAGAGCGTTGGGTTGCGGACCCAAAGGCCAGGCGTTCGAGTCGCCTCGGGGTCGCGGTCATAGACCCCGTAGCTCAGTGGATCAGAGCAGCACCCTTCGAAGGTGTTGGTCGCGCGTTCGAATCGCGCCGGGGTCGCGGTCGCGGATCACATGCGCGCGACGACCTTCACCGATCGCGGTCGCAGGCGCGATCTTCCGGATGCCGCGGTGGCGTCTGGGAGCCAGCATCGTTCTTCGTCGGTGACAGCTCGCGCACGCACTTCGCATTTGTCGATCTCGGTTCGGACCTTTCGCCATGAGGAGCGGCGTTCACTCCCGCGCGCTGCCGCTTCCGGATACGGTGGTCATTGGCGCATCGGACGTCGCACTGCGCGATCTCAGCTTCGACCGGATCACGCGGCTCCGGCGAACGCCTCGTACACGGCCAGCGAGAGCTCCGCGATCGCCACGTCCGCACGGATGTCGTTCGCCACGCCGCGCGTGAGGATCGCGATCGCGTACGGGCCGGCCGGCGCCTCCACGACCCCGACGTCGTTGCGCACGCCGCGGATCGTGCCGGTCTTGTGCGCCACCACCGTGCCCTTCGGCAGCAGCGCCGGGATGCGGGAGTCGGACTTCGTGCGCCGCAGGATGTCGATGACCGCGTCGCACGAGGGCGGATCGAGGATCTCGCGCCGTGCCAGCAGCTCCATGAGCCGGCACATGTCCGCCGCCGTAGCGCGGTCGCTCCGCTGTGGATCCACGGCGCGACCGCCGCTCCCGGCGCTCACGCGGAGCCGCTCGCGCGCCTCCTCGTAGCCGCCCGGGCACGTCCAGTCGAGGTCTACGAGCTCATAGAGCAGCGCGCGCACGCCGAGCGGCATCCGGACCGACCGCAGCCCGTACGCGTGCATCGCGGCCTCGATCCGCGGCTTGCCGAGCCGCTCCGTGAGCAGCTCCGCGGCGGTGTTGTCGCTCACGGTCATCATCAGCACGGCGAGGTCGCGCAGCGTGAGCGTGAGCCCGTCGTCGAGGTCCTGCAGGACGCCCGAGCCGGGGACCTTCGACCCGCTGCGGTAGACGACGCGTTCGCCGAGCTCCGCGCGACCCGCGCGCGCCTCCTCGTACAGCGTTACGAGCACGGGCACCTTGATGACCGACGCGAGCGGGAAGGGCTCGTCCGCGCGTTGCGCGAGGCGGTGCCCCGACCGGATCCCGGTGACGGCGAGGCCGACGACGCCGCCCGAGGCCTCGAGCGCGGCGATGCGCTCGCGCACCGGCACGGGGACCGTGGCGGTCACGTGCCCGTCACCGCCTGCCAGGCCATGCGCAGCCCCGCGAGGAACACGACGACGGCGAGAAGCTGCATGAGGAGCCGCGGCCGCGTGCGCTGGCTGACGTACGCGCCGACGGGGGACCAGACGATGGCCGCGAGGAACACGATGAGCGCGAGCAGCGGCTCCACCTGCGCCGTTGCGGCCTTCCCGATGAGAGCGGCGAGCGCCGAGAACATCCCGATCCCGAGCGAGGACCCGATCGCGACCCGCGGCGGGATGCGCAGCAGGTAGATGAGGCCGGCGATGATGAACGCGATCGCCGCGATCCCCACCATGCCGCCGAAGAACCCCACGCAGAGCGCGAGTGCCGTCGCGACCGGCACGTTGACGTGGAGGTCGTCGACCGGCTGCGCCGGCCCGCGCTCCGGCAGCACCAGGAAGAGCGCGCCGAGGAGCGAGAAGGCGGCGAAGATCGCGATGAGCACGCGGTCCGCCGTCCCCGCCGACACGAGCGCGCCGACGAACGAGGCGACCGCGCCCGTCGGGCCCATGACGCGGACGAGGCGCGGCGACACGTTCCCGTAGCGCGCGTGGCGCCACGTCCCGATGACGCTGCCGGAGATCGCCTGCGCGATGGTGAGGCCGGTCACGATCTTCACCGGCAGGCCGGCCGACCCGACGACGGCCGGGGCGTACAGCAGCCACGGCGTCAGCACGATGCCGCCGCCCACGCCGAGCAGACCCGACAGGAACGACGACAGGGCCCCGCCCATCGCGACGAACAGCTCGGTCGGCATGCGCCGAGCCTAGGCCCGAGCGGCCTCCGGCACGAACACCGCGAGCTCGCCCGCGCGGCAGCGGAACGTCGCGGGGAGCGCTCCCGCGAGCCGCCCGTCCGCGCGGATCGCGAGCGGCGCGTCGGCCTCGATGCGCACCTCGCGCTCGCGCAGCACGATGGGCGGGTCCTCGTAGTGGCCTTCGCGCCAGAGCGTCACGACCGAGCGGATGAGGTCGCGCCGGCCCATGCCCGGGAAGATGGCGACCTCGAGGAGACCGTCGTGCATGCTCCCGCCGGCGGCCGGGAGGCTCCACGCGCAGCAGGGGCTGTTCAGGACGAGCACCTGCGTCGCGCGGCTCGCTACCTCGTCGCCCTCGCCGCGGATGCGGATGCGGTGCGTGCCGTGCGTCGCCCACCGCGCGACGCGCTCCCATGTCCGCCGCCAGCGGCCGCGCCGCAGACCTGCGCGTCGAGCCCGATGCCGGCGGTCTCGAAGAAGACGTGGCCGTTCACCTCGCCGACGTCCGCCCGGCGCACATGGCCCGCCGCGATGACCCTCGCCGCCTCGACCGCGTCCATCGGTATCCCGAGGCCTTTCGCGATGTTCATGAAGCGCCCGAACGGGAGGATGCCGAGCGCGGTGTCCTTCCCGAGGACCTCGCGCGGCACCGCCTGCACCGTGCCGTCGCCCCCGGCGACGACCACGGCGTCGTACCGCTCGTCGATCGCCCGGCGCGCGAACTCCTCGGCGCGCGGTCCGCTCTCGAGGCACTCGACCGACTCGAGGCGCATCGACGCCGCGAGGAGGGCGCGCGCACGCTCGAGGTCGCCTCGCTCGCATGGCGCATTCCA
>VGOU01000164.1 GCA_016875795.1 Chloroflexota bacterium
ACGGCTACACGCTCGCGCGCGCCGCCGTCGCGCGTGGCGGCGACCCGCTCGAGGTGCTGCGCCTGCCGCGGCCCGAGCTTCGCGGCGGCACGCTCGGCGACGCGCTCCTGCAGCCCCACCGCTCCTACCTGAGCGACCTGCGCGCGCTCCGCGAGGCCGCGCGCGTGCGCGCCGTCGCGCACATCACCGGCGGCGGCTGGGAGGGGAACCTCCCGCGCGCTCTCCCCGACGGGCTCGGCGCCGTCGTCGACCGCGCCGCGTGGATCGTCCCGCCCGTGTTCCGCGTGCTCGCCTCGCTCGGCGGGGTCCCCGAGGCCGACCAGTGGGACACCTGGAACATGGGCATCGGCCTCGTCGCGGTCGTCGCGAATGGCGACGAGCACGCGGCCGTCCGCGCGCTGCCCGACGCGATCCCGCTCGGCCGGGTGGAGAAGGCCGCCGGCCCGCGCCGCGTCCGGTTCGCGTAGACGGCGCCGTGGACCGGCCACCGGCCACCTGCGCTCTCCGGGCGGTGATGTGTTTCCGTGTCAGATCGGCACGGAACCGTGCCAATGTGGCACGGAAACACATACAGCCCTAGCGGGGCATGGCACTGCCCATCGCCGTCTGCGTCAGCGGGAGGGGCTCCAACCTCCAGGCGCTCATCGACGCCGTCCGGATCGGCCGCCTCGACGCCGAGATCGTGCTCGTCGCCTCTTCAATGGAAGACGCCCCCGCGCTGGAGCGCGCGCGCGCCGCGGCTATCCCGACCGGCGTCTTCAAGGTGAGCAAGGGCTCACGCGAGCCGGCGCAGGCAGCGATGGGGCACGCCATCCTGAACGCGGGCGCGCGGCTCGTCGTGCTCGCCGGCTACGACCGCATCCTCGCCGACGCGTTCTGGGACGCCGTCGATCCCATCCCCGTGATCAACATCCACCCCTCGCTCCTGCCGGCGTTCGCCGGGCTGAACAACATGGCCGTGCACGAGGCGGTCATCGCGAGCGGCGCGCGCGAGACCGGCGTGACCGTGCACCACGCCCGGCGCGGCACGCTCGATGAGGGCGAGACGGTGCTGCAGCGGCGCGTGCCGGTGCTGCCCGGCGACACGGCCGAGGCGCTCGCCGCGCGCGTGCTCGCGGTCGAGCACGAGGCCATCGTGGACGCCGTTGCGTCGTTCGCCGGACCTGCCACGCTTCGCGGCGTGGGCGACCCGCTCGCCGAGAAGGACCGCGTCGCCGACGCGCTCGCCTACATGGCGCGCGAGGCGACCGCGTACCTCGCCTCGCTCGACGCGCGGCCGGTGCGCACGCCGCGGGTCGATGACGCGCTGCGGCGCTTCGGCGGCCCCCTGCCGGAGGACGGCACCGGCGCGATGCCCGCGCTCGAGGAGCTCGTCGCCGGGAGCGACGCGGCGCTGGCCTCGGCGGGGCCGCGCTTCTTCCACTGGGTGACCGGCGGCGGGACGCCCGCGGCGCTCGCCGCGGACTGGTTCACCTCCGCGATCGACCAGAACGCGTTCGCGCACGACTCGTCTCCGATCGGGACGCGCCTCGAGAGCGTCGCGGTGGACTGGCTGAAGGAGCTCTTCGGGATGCCCGCGTCGTGGGGCGGCGTGCTCACGACCGGCGCGACGACGGCGAACTTCGTGGGGCTCGCGTGCGCGCGGCGCTGGTGGGCGCAGCGCCACGGCGTCGACGTCGACGACCGCGGCTTCGCCGGGCTCCCCGCGGTGCCGGTGATCTCGAGCGGCTTCATCCACGTGAGCGCGACGAAGGCGCTCGCCATGCTCGGCCTCGGCCGCGGCACTGTGCGCCGCCTGTCGCGCGACTCCGTCGGCACGCTCGACCTCGACGCGCTCGAGTCCGCGCTGCGCGACCTCGGCGGCGCGCCCGCGATCCTCATCGGGAACGCCGGCGAGGTGAACGCGGGGCACTTCGACCCGCTCGCGCGCATGGCCGACCTCGCCGAGCGCTACGGCGCGTGGCTCCACGTCGACGGCGCGTTCGGCCTCTTCGCCGCGGTCAGCCCGCGGACGCGCCACCTCACGGAGGGCATCGAGCGCGCGCACTCGGTCATCGGCGACGCGCACAAGTGGCTGAACGTGCCGTACGACTCGGGCTTCGCGTTCGTGCGCGACGCCTCGCTCATGCCGGGCCCGTTCGCGGTCGGCGCGGCGTACCTCCCGACCGACGGCGTCATGTTCGGCGTGCTCGGTCCGGAGGCGTCGCGCCGCGCGCGCGGGCTCGCGGTGTGGGCGACCCTACGCGCGTACGGCCGCCGCGGCCACCGCGAGATGGTGGAGCGCCACCTCGACCTCGCGCAGCGCGTCGCGCGCGCGGTCACGGCCGCGCCCGACCTCGAGCTCCTCGCCGGCGTCCCGCTGAACATCGTGTGCTTCCGCGCGCACCCGCGCGGCATGGACGACGAGGCCGCGCTGAACGAGCTGAACGCGCGCATCGGGAGCGCGATCCTCCGCGACGGCCGCGTCTACGTGGGGACGACGCGCTGGGCTGGGAAGACCGCGTTCCGGCCCGCGATCGTGAACTGGCGCACCACCGAGGCCGACGTGGACCTCATCACCGACGTCGTGCTCGACCTGGTGCGTCGGGAGGCACAGGGCTTGCTATCGTCGGCCGTCTAGTGCGCGTTCTGATCACGGGTATCACCGGATTCGCCGGGAGCCACCTCGCCGAATTCCTCCTCGCCGAGCACCCCGACATCGCCGTCTACGGCACGTATCGGTGGCGCTCCCGGATGGAGAACCTCGAGGAGCTCGCGCGGCGCGGCGTCCTCGACGTCGTCGAGGGCCGGTACTCCACCGGCGCCGACATCCGCGACGAGGGCAAGCGCCGCGGGCGCGTGCTCCTGCTGCACACCGAGCTCACGGACCCCGGCGCCGTCGAGAAGCTCATCAGCGCCGTCCAGCCGCAGCGCATCTTCCACCTCGCGGCTCAGTCGTTCGTGCAGTCGTCGTTCGACGAGCCGGCCGCGACGATCAACATCAACGTCTCCTCGCAGCTGAACCTCCTCGAGGCGATGCGCCGCCACGAGGGCGAGACGCGCATGCACATCGCGGGGTCGAGCGAGGAGTACGGCCTCGTCCTGCCGGACGAGGTGCCGATGAAGGAGACGAACCCGCTCCGCCCCTTGAGCCCGTACGCCGTCAGCAAGGTCGCGCAGGACAAGCTCGCGTGGCAGTACTTCAAGTCGTACGGGATGCACCTCGTCGTGACGCGCGGCTTCAACCACACCGGCCCGCGCCGCGGGCTCATCTTCGTGACGAGCACGTTCGCGCGCCAGCTCGCCGAGATCGAGGCGGGCATGCGCGAGCCGGTCCTCTACGTCGGCGACCTCACCCCGAAGCGCGACTGGACCGACGTGCGCGACATGGTCCGCGCGTATTGGCTCGCGCTCGAGAAGGGCGAGCCGGGGGAGACGTACAACCTCGGGTCGGGCCGCACGTGGTCGATCCGCGAGATGCTCGACATCCTGCTCTCGCACTCCTCCGCGAAGCCGCGGATCCAGGAGGACCCGGCACGCCTGCGCCCGAGCGACGTTCCGATCCTGTGGGCCGACGTGTCGAAGTTCCAGCGCGCCACCGGGTGGGAGCCGCGGATCCCGTTCGAGCGCACGCTCGAGGACCTGCTCGGCTACTGGCGCGCGCGCGTCGCGAGCGGGAAGCTCCTGCCGCTCGGGCAGATGCCGAGCGAAGTGCCGGTGGGCAGGGAGTAGGCGATGCCTGACGTCGGCGCCATCTGGACCCAGATCGTCAGCAACCCGCTCGTCCAGTTCTCGGTGCGCTTCGTCGTCGTCTACATCTTCTTCCTGTACCTCGCGATGGTCTTCTGGACCGTCCGCGACGCGCAGCACCGTAGCGAGAACGTGGTCATGCCGTACCTCGCGGGGCTCATGGTCGTCGCGCTCAACCTGCTCGGGCTGTTCCTGTACCTCATCGTCCGGCCGCGCGAGACGCTCGCCGAGGCGTATGAGCGGCAGCTCGCCGAGGAGAGCCTCCTCGCCGAGGCGGAGCAGCGCGTCGTGTGCCCGACGTGCCGCGAGCGCGTGCAGGAGGACTACGTCCTCTGCCCCACGTGCCGCACGAAGCTGAAGCGCGTGTGCCCGTCGTGCGCGAAGCTCATCCGCCCCGAGTGGTCGATCTGCCCCTACTGCGCGAAGGACTTCGACGAGCGCGACTGGACCGTGCACGCGGGCGGCAAGGCGACGGCGGCGAAGGCGGCCGACAAGACCGCTCCGATGTAGCCCGGCATCCCCTCGATCCGCGAATGGCCTGAGTCCATGCGTCCGCGGGAGCGGCTGGCCGCGCGCGGCGCCGGCGCGCTCACCGACGAAGAGCTCCTCGCGATCCTCATCGGCAGCGG
>VGOU01000165.1 GCA_016875795.1 Chloroflexota bacterium
ACGCGGCCTCCGCGGCCTCGCTCGCCGCGGCGGCGGCGGCGCTCGGAGCGCGCGCGGCCGACGTGAGCTCGCGCTACGCGACGTTCATCCTCGCCGGTCCGCGCTCAGCGGCGCTCCTCGAGGAGGTCTTCCCCGTGGACCTCCGCGCGGTCGCGCCGCGCGAGATCGCCTTCGGACCGCTCGCGCGCGTGACCGCGACGGTCGCGCGCATGGGGACCGGCGCGGTCGCGGCGTTCACGGTCCTGGTGGCGCGCGACGAGGCGGAGTACCTGTGGGAGTCGCTCCTTCGGGTCGGCGAGCGGCACGGCATCGTGCCCGCGGGCGCGGCCGCGCTGGCGGGCGACCGGTGATCGCGCTCTTCCAGCGGAAGCGGATGTGGCGGCCGCGGCCGGATCTGCGCCCGCGGTACGACGTCGTGATCGTCGGGGGTGGCGTGCACGGCCTCGCGATCGCGTACGAGCTCGCCCGCCGCGGGGTCACGGACGTCGCGGTCATCGAGCGCTCGTACATCGGCTCGGGCGGGAGCGGCCGGAACACCGCGATCATCCGATCGAACTACCGGACCGAGGCGGGCGTGCGCTTCTACGACGAGTCCGTGAAGCGATACGAGCGGCTCTCGGTCGAGCTCGGATTCAACGTGCTGTTCAGCCAGGAGGGCCACCTGACCCTGGCGCACACCGAGTCCGCCATCACCGGACTGCGCGTGCGCGCGGACACGAACCAGCTGAACGGCGTCGACAGCAGGATCGTCTGGCCCGACGAGATCCGCCGGCTCGTCCCCATGCTCGACCTCTCGTCGAAGCCGCGCTTCCCCATCCTCGCGGGCCTCTACCACCCGCCGGGCGGGATCATCCGTCACGACGCGGTCGTCTGGGCCTACGCGCGCGCGGCCGACCGCCTCGGCGTCGAGATCCATCCCTTCACGGAAGTGACGGGCGTGGCGGTCGCCGGCGGCCGCGTCCAGGGCGTCACGACGTCGCGCGGGCCCGTCGCGGCCGGCACGGTCGTCAACGCGACGGCCGGCTGGGCGAGCACGATCGCCGCGATGGCCGGCGTGCGGCTGCCGATCGTCACCCATCCGCTCCAGGCATTCGTCACCGAGCCGCTGAAGCCGTTCCTGGACAAGGTGATCGTGTCCGCGACGTACCACGTGTACATCACGCAGACCGATCGGGGCGAGCTCGTGATCGGCCAGGAGATCGACCCGTACTCGTCGTACAGCCTGCGGTCGACCCTGCCGTTCCTCGAGACCGGGGCCGCCCACGCGGTCGAGCTCCTCCCCTGCATCGCCGGGGTAAAGGTGCTCCGGCAGTGGGCGGGCATCTGCGACATGACACCGGACTTCGCCCCGATCATGAGCACGACCGAGGTCGAGGGATTCGTCGTCGACGTAGGCTGGGGCACCTACGGGTTCAAGGCCGCGCCGGCCGCGGGCTACCGCGTCGCGGAGCTCGTCGCGACGGGCCGATCGCCCGACGTGATCGCGCCGTTCTCCCTCGACCGGTTCGCGAACGACCGGCTGCTCGGGGAGAAGGCCGCGGCGGCGGTCTCGCATTAGCGCATCGAGGAGGGGGAACGCGATGGACAAGGCGCAGTTCAAGCGGAGGCTCGAGTCGGACGGGATCACCTACATCCTCGCGCAATGGGTCGACCTGCACGGCACGCCGCGGTGCAAGGGCGTGCCCGCGAGCGCGGCGGAGCAGCTCCTCGCCGGGAGCGCGGGCTTCGCGGGAGCGGCGACCGTCGGCCTGGGCCAGGGACCGCACGACCACGACCTCATCGGGATGCCCGACCTCGCGTCGTACACGGTCGTCCCCTGGGAGACCGGCGTCGCGCGGGTCGCCTGCGACATCGAGGTCGACGGGAAGGCCTGGCCCTACTGCGCGCGCACGACGCTGAGGAACGCCCTCGCGCGGCTCGCGGGGCTCGGCTACGAGATGAAGGTGGGGGTCGAGGCCGAGCACATGCTCGTCTCGCGCGCGGCCGACGGACGGGTCGTCGCGTACGACCCGGGCGGCGTCGACACGCTCGCGAAGCCCTGCTACGACTTCAAGAGCCTCTCGGCGAACCTCGGCTACCTCCGGACGCTCGTCTCGTACATGGAGGCGCTCGGCTGGGAGCCGTACGCGACCGACCACGAGGACGGGACGGCGCAGTTCGAGCTGAACTGGAAGTACGCGGACGCGCTGACGACGGCCGACCGCTACACCTTCTTCAAGATGATGACCAGCCAGGTCGCCACGCGGATGGGCGCCATCGCCACGCACATGCCGAAGCCGTTCGCCCAGCTCACCGGCAACGGCAGCCACGTGCACTTCTCGCTCTGGAAGGACGGGCGGAACGCGTTCATCGACGAGGGGGACCGCAGGTCCCTCGGCCAGTCGCGGCTCGCGTACCACTTCCTCGGCGGCCTCATGGCGCACGCGCGGGCGCTCGCGGCCCTCATCGCGCCGACGGTGAACTGCTACAAGCGGCTCTCCGTCGGCGAATACCTCACCGGCTCGTCCTCGGGGTTCACCTGGACGCCGGCGTTCATCTCGTACGGGGACAACAACCGCACCCACATGTTCCGCACCCCGGAGCCGGGACGGTTCGAGTGCCGCGCCGTCTCCGGCGGCGTGAACCTCTACCTGGCCCTCGCCGGCATGATCGCCGCGGGGATCGACGGTATCGAGCGTGGGATCGATCCGGGCGAGCCGCTCATCGGGCGCAACATGTACGACCTCTCCCTCGAGGACGTCCGGCGGATGGACATCCGCGTCATCCCGCAGTCGCTGGCGGAAGCGATCGACGAGTTCGAGCGTGACCCGGTCGTGCGCGGCGCGCTCGCCCCCGGGCTCGCCGAGGAGTTCATCCGCGTGAAGCGGCGGGAGTGGGTGCGCTACCACAACCAGGTCGGGCAGTGGGAGCTCGACCAGTACCTGACGCTCTTCTAGGCGCCGGCGTGATCGACAGCACGCCCCGGACGATCCGCGAGGTCGCGCACGAGATGGGCCTGGACCCGGCGGACGTGGAGATGTACGGGCGCGACAAGGCCAAGGTCGCGCTCGCCGCGCTCGACCGGCCGGCGACAGGCACCGGCCGGCTCATCCTCGTCACCGCGATCAATCCGACGCCCGCGGGGGAAGGCAAGACGACGACGTCGGTCGGGCTGGCGATGGGGCTGCGGCGCCTCGGCAAGAAGGTCGTCCTCGCGCTGCGCGAGCCGTCGCTCGGGCCGGTGTTCGGCGTGAAGGGCGGCGGCACCGGCGGCGGGAGGGCCTCGCTCGTCCCGGCCGAGGACATCAACCTCCACTTCACCGGAGACATCCACGCCATCACGACAGCGCACAACCTGTTGAGCGCCCTCGTCGATAACGCCCTCTACTGGGCCGAGGTCTTCGGCGACAAGGGCCGCCTCGACATGCGCCAGATCACCTGGGCGCGCGCGATGGACATGAACGACCGCTTCCTGCGCGACTGCATCGTCGGGCTCGGCGGGAAGGCCAACGGCGTCGCGCGCGAGGAGCGCTTCGACATCACCGCCGCGAGCGAGGTGATGGCCGTACTGGCGCTCGCGACGGGCTACGCCGACCTCGAGGAGCGCCTCGGCCGGATCATCGTCGGCCACACCTACACCGGGAAGCCCGTGACCGCGGCCGAGCTCGGCGCACCCGGCGCCATGACCGTGCTCCTGCGCGACGCGCTGAAGCCGAACCTCGTGCAGACGGCCGAGGGCGGACCCGCCCTCGTCCACTGCGGCCCGTTCGGGAACATCGCGCACGGCTGCAACAGCGTCCTGGCGACGCGGCTCGCGATGCGGCTCGGCGACTACGCCGTGACCGAGGCCGGCTTCGGGCTCGACCTCGGCGGCGAGAAGTTCCTCGACATCAAGTGCCGCCAGATGGGCGTGTGGCCCCGCGCCGCGGTCGTGGTCGTGACGCTGCGCGCGCTCAAGATGCACGGCGGCGCGTCGGTGAGGACGGCTTCGGCCCCCGACCGCCAGCGCCTGTGGGCCGGGCTCGAGCACCTCGAGCAGCACCTGCGCAACGTGCGGGGCTTCGGCCTCCCGCCCGTCGTCGCCATCAACGTGTTCCCCAACGACTCCGAGGAGGAGCTCGCGCTCGTCGAGACCGCGGGGACGGCGCTCGGCGCCGAGGCGGTCGCGCGGTCCAACGCGTTCGTCTGCGGCGGCGAGGGCGCGCTCGACCTCGCGCGCGCCGTCGCCGCCGTCGCCGACGCGACCGACGCGGCGCCGCCGCAGCCGCGTTTCATCTACGACCTCGCCGAAGCGCCCGAGGAGAAGGTCCGGAAGATCGCGCGCACCGTCTACGGCGCCCGCGACGTCGAGTTCAC
>VGOU01000166.1 GCA_016875795.1 Chloroflexota bacterium
CCCCGCAGCGATGCGGGGCTGCGGATTCCGGGGCATTCCGATCACCCGTTCCGGACGAATCCGATCACCCATTCCGGAGCAATCCGATCACCTGTTCCGGGGTTTCCGATCACCGTATCTGAGGGCGGTCAGAGCAGCGGCCTGAACTGAGGAAGGGCGTCGCCTCGAGCGCCACGACGTTCGAGGAGAGATGCCGGCTCGGCCATCTCCCGCGCGAGACCTTCGAGCGCGTGCAGTCCATCCTGTCCGCACGCCGCGCCGCGATGGTGAAGATCAACCGGCGCCGCCGCCCCTACCTGTTCGCGGACCTTGCGCGCTGCGCGGTCTGCGGCTCGCGGTACATCGGCCGCGCCTACTGGCGTGCCGGCGCCACGGCGGCCGTCCTGCGGATCAAGCACGCCCGCCGGGGATGCCGCGAGCGCACCGAGCGCAATGAGGACTTGATCCGCGACCGCATCGGCGCGTGGCTCGACGGCTGGCGCCTCCCGAGCGACGTGCGCGTCCGCATTGCCCGCTACCTACGGCGGCGCGTGGCCGCCGATCCCCACATCGACAGCCGCAAGCGGATCGAGACCGCCATTGCGCGGCTACGAAAGCAACACGAGTGGGGCGCCATTCCCGACAGGGAGTTCCTCGAGGAGCACACCAAGCTCGCCGCCAGGCTGGCCGAGCTCGGGCCCGCCACCATCGTCCCTCCGCCCTCACCGGAGGCGCTGCGCCTCGCCGACCGCATCGGCACGGCCTGGCGCCGGGTGCCGGACGAGCGCCGCCGGGAGTTCCTAACGGAGTGGTTCACGGCCATCAAGGTCGCGGCTGACGGGGCGATCACGATGGTCCCGAGGGAGCAGTACGCCCCCATCGTCTATGCGGCGTCCGAAGCTGACGCCGTCACCGTGGGCTGTGCTGGACTCGAACCAGCGACTTCTGCGATGTGAACGCAGCGCTCTGACCGGCTGAGCTAACAGCCCGCACGGAACAGGGTATCGCGATCGATCGCCTCCCGATGCGGCCGCGGGGGCCGCGGCGGTGCGACGATCGGCTCGCGCACGCCGGCGCGCTTCGCGAGGTCGGGAAGGGATCGAGGGTTGCTGCGCTCGCTGCTCGCGCCCCCGGGGCTCGGCGACGTCCTGTCGCTCGTCCGCTACGTCCTGGACGATCCCCGCCTCTTCATCGGCTCGACGACCGTCATGACGAGCGGGCTCGTGCTCACCCCGCCGTGGTTCGCCTTCCAGAACCAGCTCGACCTCGTCATGGGCGTGGCCCGTACGGCGCTCGTCGCCGCGCTCGCGGTGAACCTGGTGCTCCGGTGGAGGCTCTCACCAGCTCCCGCCGCCGCCGCCCCCGCCGAAGCCTCCTCCGGAGAAGCCGCCCCCGCCGAAGCCTGAGCCGCCGCGCGACCCCGTCGTCGAGGCCGGGGTCGCCGCGATGACGCTCGAGACGCTCGAGGACATCTCGGCGAGGCCGTGGGAGAACGCCGGGAAGCTCGCGTACGAGCTCCCCGTGTACCAGCCCTGCACGGCCTTCTCGACGTCGAGCCCCTCGAACGCGCGCGCCCACTTCGACACGAGCCCGAACACGATCGCGTACGGCAGGTACTTCGCGAAGATGTTCTCGCGCTCCGCGAAGCGCTGGCGGTCCGCCTCGGCCGTGTCCATGTACATGCGGAAGCCGAGCGTCCGGCGCAGGAGCTCCTGGCCCGTCGCGGTGCGCTTCGGCATCGCGGCCGCCGTGACGATCGTCGCGACGCCGACGAGCGCGAGCGCCGTGCCGACGAGCCCCGCGCCCCACCTCACGCCGAGCGCGATGGTCGCGAAGCCGCCGAGGAGCGCGACGGCGAGCCCGATCCCGCGCCAGGCGTTGCGCACCTTCGCCGGGTCCGCCGGGAACCAGCGCCGCTCGACCGCGGCGCGGTAGAGCAGGCGCTGCGCCTGCTCGAGCGTGCGGTGGAACGTCCCCTTCAGCGACGAGAGCTTGACCTCGTTCCCCGAGGCGAACAGGCCGAGGAGGAGGGCGCTCTCGTGGCCCGCGAGCGTGGCGTCGGACTTCTTGCCCCGGCGCAGGATCCAGTCGCGGCTGCCGAGGAGCCCGGACGGCGGGACCTCCTCGATCGCGAGGTAGCCGCGCACCGCGAGGTCCACGATCGTGGCGGTGAGGTCCTTCGGGTCGGCGTTCTCGTCGATGAGCAGCCCGACCTCCGCGGCGCGCAGGTCCTCCGGCGGCGCGTATTCGGGCGCGACCGTGACGCGGCCCTCGGGGTCGCGCCCGCCGCTCACGTACCGGCTCGCGAGCCAGGCGAGGCCCGCGAGGAGGACGAGCACCGCTCCCGCGAGCGCGGCCGGCGTGATCTCCCACCAGCGGCCCGGCTCGCGCGGCTTCTCCTCCACGAGCATCGCCGGCGCCGCGACGGCGCCCTTCGGGAAGCCGACGACGATGGACATCTGCTCGCCCGGCACGAGCGGCCGGGTCGCGGTCATCTCGGCGCTGCCCGCGCGCGCCGCCGTGCGGCACGGCTCGGTCGACGCGAAGCGGCCCTGGTAGCAGGCGGCGTTCGTGACGTCCCCGCGCTCGAGCTGCACGCGGGCGGTCGCCTGGCGCGTGGCGACGGGCCAGACGCCGTTCACGTTCCAGTAGAGCTCGTCGTGGTTCTCGAACCCGTTCAGTGCGCCGCGGACCTCGTAGACGATCCGGTACGTCTGCTTGCCGGTGATCGCGCGGTCGGGGTCGCCGATCCGCAGGCGGACGAACCTGCCCTGGTCCGAGCGCTCGTATCGCCAGGCGCGGCCGCCGCTGTCGGTGACGCTCCGCACGCGGAGCTCGTACACGCGCTCGTGCGTCTCGGAGAGGTCGTAGCGCGCCGGGATCTCGCGGAAGACCCCGTGCTTCTCGAGGCCGGCGAAGTCGACGTCGTACTGCTCGGTGACGAGGATCGAGGAATCCTGCCGCACGATGATCTGCGCTGAGAAGCGCTCGATGACCCAGCCTTCGTCGGCGGAGGCCGTCGCGCCGAGGCTCGCCGAGAGCGCGACGACGATCGTGGCGAGGAGCAGCGAGCGGATCGGCGGATCGTAACGGAGGCGGCGCGCCCTTCGGACGTCGCCGCGACGCGGCCGCGCGCGCTCACCCGCGCCTCGACCCCGGCGGGCACCTCGATATCGACGCTCGCGGCCCCCGCCTCGATGCGGACGGGGATGTCGCCGCGCGGCATGGGAAGGACGACGCGCGTCTGCGAGAGCCCGCGCCGACCCGGCCTCTGTGACCTGGATGTCGCGGAGGTCGAGCGTGAGCTCGCCCGCGCCCCCTTCGACGCGGAGCGCGGTCGGGATGTCGCTCGCGACCTTCACCGACACACCCCGGGGGCGTCGCCGAAGAGGAAGGCGCCATCACGCCCGTCGCCAGGGTCGACGCGGACCTCGGCCGCCCCGCCCTCGCGCTTCGTCGTCCGCGCGCGCACCGGTCCGCGCTCGGTGCGCGCCTCGACGAGCGCCGCGGCGCCACCCGAGACGCGGTGGTCCCCTGCGCCGCCGCGAGGGCGATGGCACCCGCCATGACGAGCGCCTCGAGGCCGAGCGCGAGCCAGGGCTGGCGCCGGCCGACGAGCGCCTCGATGCCGAAGACGATGAGGATGACCGGCCAGAGGTCCAGGAGCGCGCGCGCCGAGATCGCCGGGAGGTGGCCGAGGTCGCTCGCGAGGGACAGCACGCCGGCCGCGATGAGCACGAGCGGCCACACCGTCCCCCACTGCGCGAAGCGGAACGCGCCGAGGTTGTTCGGCGGGAAGATCGCGCCGACCGCGACGATCGCCCAGCCGGACATCGTCCGCCGCCGCTCGGCCTCGGCGGGGTCGTAGGGACGCGGCGGTGGGTCCGCGCCTTCGGATCCGGGTGCGGACGGCTCACCGGGCGGCGCCGCGGCGTCGTCCGCGCCGAGCCCCTCGCGGCGCCACCCCGGCCACGTGTCGTCGATGGGCGCGCGCTGGCCGGGGAGCGGCGTGAGGATGAGCGGCGCGATGCAGACGAGCAGGAACAGGAACGCGGTGACGACCGTGAGGATGACGAAGAAGACCCGGATGAGCGTCGCGTCGATCGCGAGGTACTCGGCGAGCCCGCCGCAGACGCACGAGATGACCCGGTCCTTGGAGCTGCGCTCGAGCCTTCGCTGGTGCATCCGTCCTTCCCCTTTCGTGCGGGAACGCGATGCCCGCGGCGGCCATGACCGCGAGCGGCGCCGCCGGCTGCGCCACGGCCTCGGCGATCGGCGCCGCGCTGATGGCGACCGCGGTGACG
>VGOU01000167.1 GCA_016875795.1 Chloroflexota bacterium
GCGGCGGTCCCGCCGAGGCCGAGGCGTGAGGCGAGCGAGGGCCGCGGCTTGGGCGCGAGCGCAAGCCCGATCCCCGCAGCGATCCCGCGAAGTACCGCGCGTCGGCGCAAGAAGGACCCCTTCCTCCTCGCCACCTTCCCCCGAAGAGCGCTGCGCGCATTCTGCGGCAGGGGCAGGCGGTCTGTATACGAGGGAACGACCTCTAGGTGATGCCGTTGCCCCGTATCACCACGGTGCCAGTCGCACCATCGTCGACCGCAGGAACAGGTGGTCGCGCAGCAGGCGGTCCGCGTTCAGGTCGTACGTCCCGGTCGTGCCGGTGATGCGCACGCTCGTGACGTGGCCGACGACGGCGGGGCTGCGGTTCGAGAGGTCCACCGAGAGCAGCGTGCCGATGTCGCGCCCGACGTAGCTCAGCACGGCCTGGCGCACCTGCGCGCTCGTGAATGTCACCGTCCAGCTGGCGTTGCGGTTCGCCGCGGGCGTGCTCACGGCGAGGTCCCACGGGTCGGCGACGGGCTTCTCGTGGGGCAGGCTCGGGATGCAGGCCCAGGTGCCGCCGCTCTGCTGGGCGTTGTTCATCCAGCAGCCGACGTCCTTGGTGTATCCGCCGCTCGACGACGAGAAGTACGCGCGGATGGAGCGGCCCTGGTAGGTGAGGATCCGTCCGGCGGTGAGGTCGACGGCGCGGTTGGTGATCTCGGTCTCGATGACGCGCCCGCTGCGCATCTGCACGCCGCCGTAGCACTGGTCGGACTGGTCCTCGAGGACGTCGTAGTCGCGCGCGCCGCCGCGGTAGGAGTTGTGCGCGTACGTGCGCGCGGCGATGGCCTGCGCCTTGTAGGCCTCGAGGTGCCAGTTGGTGAGCATCTCGAGGGGGACGACGCCCTTCACGTATTCGTCGTAGCTGACGACGTTCAGCACGCGCAGCGTGTTGCCGAGGTTGGTGAAGCGGAAGTTGCCGCGGTAGATGCCCTTCTCGAGGAAGTTGATGGGCTTCGTGGCGTCGAGCGGGGTCAGCGTGATGGGGCCGTCGCCCGAGTAGACGAGCGTCGGCGTGGCCGTGGCCTGGTTCCACACGCGCACGATCCCGCCGCTCGCCTGGATCTGCACGCCGACCGTGGGTGAGGCGCGGAAGACCTCGGCGTTCGCGGCGCGCTCGTTGAGGACGCGCATGCCCCCGGCCGAGGAGAGGTTCGCGAGGCTCGACTCGAAATACGCCGCGCCGCACGAGAAGCGCCCCTGCGACGAGGGCTGCGAGAGCAGCACGCGGATGACGGTGTTGAAGGGGTCGACCGTGCGCAGGTCGCTCAGCGCGGTGCCGGGGTAGTAGTGGGCGACGATCTGCTCGCCGGTCATCGCCGGGCGGCCGCCGGCACCGGTTGCCATGCCCTGCGCGCCGTATTGGCCCATGCCCAGGCCGTGGCCGAAGCCCTTGCCGTAGAAGGTCACGCCGGGCTGCACGCTCACGCTCTCGCGCTTCTGCGCGACGCCGAGCTGCGAGAACCACGCCACGTCCTCCTGGACGAGGTCCCAGGCGATGGTGTACGTGCCCACGGTCGAGGGCAGCTGCACGTCGACCTCGACGCTGGCGCTGCGCCCCGCGGGGATGTCGCCGGGGAGGTAGCCGCGCAGGCCGTCCCACAGGATGACGTTGCCGGTCGGGCCGATGAGGTGGTACGAGAGGCGGACCGGATTCGCTCCGACCGCGCTGAGCGTGCGCGGGCCGTAGTTGTTCACCTCGACGCGCAGCGTCACGAACGCGCCGATGGTCGCCTGCGGCGGCGTGGTCGTCGCGCCGTAGCCGACGCTGTAGCCGCTGTCGACGCGCATCGGCAGGCGCAACGGCGGCGTGCCGAGGCCGCTGAACCACGCGACGCCCTCGCGCACCGCGTCGATCGCGAGCACGTAGTCGCCGATGACCGCGGAGGACGTGTACGCGAGCTGGACCTGCTTCGACGCGCCGGGCGCCAGGTCGCCGAGGAGGGCACGCTGCCCGTCCCACACGACGAGGTTCCCCCGCGAGTCGTAGACGTGGTACGCGAGGTTCACCGGGTTCTCGGCGTTCCACGGGACGTTGCCGCTGTTCGTGACCGTCACCGGCACGGTCTTCGTCTCGCCGATGTACGAGGCGGCGCTCACGCTCACGCCGTACGTGGCGGCGTACGTCACCGGCGCGACGCTCACCGTCACCTTCGCCACCGTGCTCCCGAGCGAGCCGAACCACGCGACCCCCTCGCGGACCATGTCGAAGGTGAGCGTGTACGTGCCGGGGCGCGAGGGGGTCGTGATGCGCGCGTCCACCGTCGCGGTCGCGTTCGGCGCGACGTCGGCCGCGAGGGCGTTGCGCGGCCCGTCCCACACGACGGTGTTGCCCGCGCTGTCGTGCCAGTGCGACGAGAGCGTGATGGGGTTCGCGCCGGTCGCGGTCCACGCTGCGGCGCCGGTGTTCTGCACCGTCACGGGGATCGTGTACGTCGTCGCGGTGACGAGCGGCGACACCGCGGGCGGCGTGATGCGGGCGCCGTAGGCCGCGACGACCTGCACCGCGAAGGCCTGGCTCGGCGGGAACCACTCGACGCCTTCCTTCACGAGCGCGAGGCGCAGCGTGTACGCGCCGGTGCGCTCCGGCGCGCGGATGCGCGCGGTCGCGGCGGCGGTCTGCTGCGGGCGGACCTGCGTGGCGGCCGCGCCGAGCGAGGACCGCACGCCGTCCCACACGACGACCGCGCCGGTCGCGTCGTACCAGTGGTACGCGAGCGCGACCTGCCCGCGGCCGATGATGTTCAGCGGCGGACCCCAGAGCTCCCAGGTCTCATCGCCGGTGTTCGCCACCGTCACCGACACGCTCGTATCGGCGGCGGCCCCCATCGAGGCGGGGACCTGGGCCTGGTACGTGGCGGCGAGCGGCACCGTCAGCGGTCCCGCGAGCGCTGCGCCCGTCTGGGCGAAGAGCCCGAGGGCAACGATGATCAGCGTCGTCAGCCGCAATACACGGCCCTTTCCCTCCCGGGTTGTCGTCCCAGACACAAGGCTAGCAACGCCACTATGGCGCGAGCGTCACCGGGCGGAGCGTTCCGGATCCGAACCACGAGATCCCCTCCGCGACGAGATCGATCGTTACGAACGCCGCGCCGGCCGGCGGAGCGCCCAGCCGCACGTCGACCGTGACGGTCTCGTTCGGCGCGACGGCACTCGGGAGGGAGGAGCGCGGCCCGTCCCACACGAGCATGTTGCCCGCCGCGTCGAGCCAGTGGACGGACACGTTCACCGGCGACGCGCCCGCGGTCGTCCACGTGGCGATGCTCGTGTTCTTGACGTCGACGCGCGCGACCGGGTTGGCCCGGGAGACGGTCAAGGCACCGCCCGGCAGCTGCGCGCGGAAGTCCGCCGCGACGAGGAGGTCGATGTCGGCCGTCGCGACGCCGAGGCCGCTGAACCACGCGACGCCCTCGCGCACGAGGTCCACGCGCACCAGGTACGGGCCGGCCGAGCGCGGCGCGTCGACGACGAGGTCGAGCCTCACGCTCGCGCCCGGCGCGAGGTCCGCGGCGAGCGGCGTGCGCGCGCCATCCCAGATGACGACGCTCCCGCGCGCGTCGCTCGTGTGCGCCGCGAGCCGGATGGGCGTCGCCCCCGCGGCCGGCCACGTGGTCGTGCCCGTGTTCGTCACCGTCACCGGCACCGTCGCCCGCCCGCCGGGCAGGAGCACGGGCGCGGGAGCGCCGACCGTGTACGTCGCGACGTACGCCGAGCGCACGTTGATCGTGAGATCGAAGGGGGCGACGCCGATGCTCGAGAACCAGGCGACCCCCTCCTGCACGAGGTCGAGCCGCAGCGTGTACGTGCCCGCGGTCGCGAGCGTGAGCATCGGCACGCTCACCGTGACGCTCGCACCGGGAGTGACGTCGCGCGGCAGGAGGGCGCGCTGGCCGTCCCAGTGGACGGTCGCGCCGCCGCGCAGCCAGTGGTACGAGAGGCGAACGGGGTTCGGCCCGGCCGCCGGCCACGTCTCGGAGCCGGTGTTCGTGAGCGTCACCGGGAGCTGCGTCGTGGTGCTGGTGTCGTACGCGGCCGACGACGACCCCGCGGCCAGCGCGTACGACGCGCCGAAGCCGCTGCCGACGGCGATGGCCGCGCTCGCGGCCGCGACGCCCCGCGACGAGAACGCCGTGCCGCCGCGGTCGAGGTCGAGGCGCAGCGTGTGCGCGCCCGCGGCCGCGGGC
>VGOU01000168.1 GCA_016875795.1 Chloroflexota bacterium
CCGGCCGCGCGCTCGCGCCGCCGTCCCTGCGGCAGCGCCGCGATCGCCGCGCCGATGCCGACGACGAGCCCGCCGAGCCACAGCCACGAGACGAGCGGGATGACCTTCACCTGGAACGTCGCCCAAGCCCGCGAGCGCTGGTCGTACGCGGCGAGGATCGCGTACACGTCACCCGCGGGGGACGTGCTGATCCCGGGCGAGCCGATGGCGCCGCTCGCGTTCGGGTAGAAGGTGAGGGCCGGCGCGAGGGCGTCGCCGTCCGCGATCCGCAGGTCGGCGACGATCTTCGTGCGCTGCGGCTCGGTGACGTCGCGGAAGCCGTCGAAGACGATCGTGCGTCCGGCCACCGTCATCGACCCGCCCGGCGCGAGCGTCGCCTCGGCCTCGACGGTGCGGCTCTGGCTCGAGACGACCCCGAGCGCGATCATCGCGATGCCGACGTGGACGACGTAGCCGCCGTAGCGGCGGCCGTTCCTGCGGAAGAGGTTGAGGAACGCGGTCGCGCCGTCCTCGCCGTGGAGCGCGCGCCGCGCGCGCACGCCGCGGACCACCTCCTGGACGACCGTCGCGACGACGAACGCGGCGAGCGCGTACCCGAGGACCGCGGCGGGCCCGCTGTGCCCCGTGACGAGCGCGACGACCGCGCCCGCGGCGGCGGCGACGACGGGCGCCGCGAACTGGCGCTCGAGCGTCGCGCGCGATGCCCCGTGCCACGGCAGCTGCGGTCCCACGCCCATGAGGAACAGGAGCGCGAGCGCGATGGGGACCTCGACGCGGTCGAAGTACGGCGCGCCGATGGACACCTGGGCCCCGCTCACGGCCTCGACCGCGAGCGGGTACAGCGTGCCGAGGAGGATCGCGAGGGTCGCCGCGACGAAGAGGACGTTCTGGAAGAGGAAGATCGCCTCGCGCGACAGCGGCGCGCCCACGGGGCCGCCGTCCGCGAGGCGCGGCGCGCGCCACAGCAGCAGCCCGACGGAGAAGGCGAGGACCGCCGCGAGGTAGCCGAGGAGGAGCGGGCCGATCGCCGACTGCGTGAACGAGTGGACGGAGTTCACGACGCCGCTGCGCGTGAGGAACGTGCCGAGGATGGTGAGCGCGAACGCGCCGATGACGAGCGCGAGGTTCCACGTGCGCAGCATCCGCCGCTTCTCTTCGACCATGACCGAATGCAGGTACGCCGTGGCGACGAGCCACGGCATGATCGCCGCGTTCTCGACGGGGTCCCACGCCCAGTAGCCGCCCCAGCCGAGGACGCCGTACGACCACCACGCGCCGGCGACGATCCCGACTCCGAGGAGCGCCCACGCGACGAGCGCGGAGCGCCGCGTCGCCACGATCCAGCGGTCGCCCCCCTCGCCGAGGATGAGCGAGGCGATCGCGTACGCGAACGGGATCGAGAAGAGGACGTACCCGAGGTAGAGGAGCGGCGGGTGCAGGCCCATGAGCCAGTGGTCCTGCAGCAGCGGGTTCGGCCCGCGGCCGTTCGGCGGCGCGGGGTCGATGCGCACGAAGGGATCCGCCGCGGGCGTCACGACGAGGAGGAGGAAGAACGAGAGCATGGCGAACATGACCGCGAGCGCCACCGTCGCGAGGCGGGGGAGCTCGCGCGTGCCGCGCCAGGCGACGTGGGCGACGGCCCCCGCGAGGATCGCCGTCCACAGGAGGATGGACCCCTCGAGCGCCGCCCAGAGCGAGATCGCGCTGAAGTAGGGCGGCGTCTCGAGCGCGTTGTTCATCGCGACGTAGCGGATGCGGAAGTCGTGCGCGAGGAGCGCGGCGGCCATCGCGAGCGCGGCGGCGACGACGAGGGCGAAGGCGACGAGCGCGCTCCAGCGCGCGCTCGCGAGCGCGCGGCCGTCGCGCCGGCGCGCGGCGTACGCCGCGGCGAACACGCCCCAGAGGGCGAACGCGAGGGCCGCGCGGAGGGCGCCGCCGCCGAGGTCGGCGAAGGTCACGGCGTCCTGTGCGGCGGCGTTCGGCTCGGGCTCGGCGCCACGTAGACCTCGTCGTGCTTCGCGAGCACCTGCGAGGCGCGGAAGGAGCCGTCCGTGGCGAAGAAGCCCTCGACCACCGCGCCGGCGCCCTCGCGCAGCATCGACGGCGGCGCGCCCGTGCCGATCACCACGGTCCGCGTGACGCCGTCGCCGATGATGAAGCGCAGGTCGCGGGTCTGCGGGTCGTACCGCAGCGTCCCGGCCGCCACCTGGCCGCCGAGGCGCACCGACGCGCCGGGCGCGATCCGCCGCTCCTTCGCCTCCGTGGGCGTGAGGTAGTAGACGGTCGACGGGCCGAGGTTCTGGAACGCGACGTAGCCGATCGCCACGGCGATCGCGAGGGCGGTGAGGGCGAGCAGCCGGCGCTCGCCGATGCCGTCCCGCCTAGCGGCGGACACGGAGGGCGAGGGCGTACGCGGCGAGCGAGCCCCAGACGATGACGTACGCGCTGACGATGAAGGCGGTGTCGCCCATCACGCGGAGCGGGCCTCGAGGAGGCGCCGCTGGCGGTCGCGCTCGAGGCCGGCGCGGCTGACGACGAGCCACGCGTAGATGATCGTGAAGGCGAGGACGCTCACGAGGAGCGTCGCGAGCATGCGGCCGTCCATCGACGGGCCGCCCGGGCGCATCACGGTGGGCAGCTGGTGGAGCGCGTTCATCCACGTCACCGACAGGTGGACGATCGGGATGTTCACGACGGCCACGACGCCGATGACCGCGGCGCGCGTCGCGCGCCCGTCGACGTCGGACGAGAGGCTGCGCAGCAGCAGGTACCCGAGGTACATGACGAACATCACCGCGGTCGTGATGAGCCGGGGCTCCCAGGTCCACCAGACGCCCCACGTGGGCTTCGCCCAGATCGAGCCGCCGATGAGCGCGAGCGCCGTGAAGAGGACGCCGACCTCGGCGGAGGCGACCGCGACCGCGTCGAAGGCGTGCCGCCGGGTCCAGAGCCAGCCGATGCTCGCGAGGAACACGACGAAGAATGCGAGGTAGGCGGTCCAGGCCGAGGGCACGTGCACGTACATGATCCGCTGGACCTCGCCCTGGTTCGCGTCCGGGGGGGCCCAGAGGAGCGCCATCGCGCTCGCGATGAGGGCGCCGGCGACGCTCACTGCGGCGAGGGGCTGGCGGAAGCGCACGGAGGTGGACGGGCGGATGGCCGTGGTCGTCATTCGATGGCCGTGCCACCGATGGTAAGGCCGGTCACGGCGTAGATCAGCCCCACCGCGAGGAGCAGACCCGACCACGCGATCGATCCCGCGGCGTCGCCGACCGAGGCGAGCGAGACGGCGTTCGTCGCGGCGATGAGCTGGGGGAGCAGGGCCGGCACGGCGAGGATGGGGACGAGCGCGGCGCGCGCGCGGAGCCGCAGCGTGAGCGCGACGTCGAGGATGACGACCGCCGGGAGCGCGACGACGCCGAGCGCGACCGCGAGCGCCGCGTGGCCCGGCAGCGCGAGCCGGAGGTCCACGAGCGCGATCTGCAGGATCGCGCCGACGATGGCCACGAGCGCGAGGGTCGCGGCGAGCGCCAGCAGCTTGCCGGCGTAGAGCGCGTCCCGCCCGCCGGGCAGCGCGAGGACGGCGTCGATCGCGTCGTCGGCGAGCTCGCGCTCGAACGAGCGCGTCGTGAGGACGACCGCGGCGAAGAACAGCGAGATCCAGTACAGCGCGGGCGCCACGTCGCGCGCGGTCTGCGGCCCGACGACGACGCTCTCGACGAGGACGAGGGCGCCCATGAGCGTCATCGCCGTCGCGATGCCGTCGGGATGCCGCATGTCCGCACGGAGCTCGCGCGCGGCGACGAGGGCGGCGCGCCTCATGACGCCCGGCCGTCGCGCATGACGTAGGCGCGGTCCGCGAGCGCGTCGAGCTCGGCATGGCCGTGCGTCGCGACGAGGACCGCGCGCCCGCGCTCCCGCGCGGCGACGATGTCCGCCCGGAGCTGCGCCGCGGCGTCGTCGTCGAGCTCGGCGAACGGCTCGTCGAGGAGCGTGAGCGCGCATGGCTCCGTCTCCATCCGCGCGAGGGCGGCGCGGCGCCGCTGTCCGGCGGAGAGCCGCTCCACGGGCCGGTCGGCCTCCGCCGCGAGGCCCCAGCGCGCCATCGCGCGGTCCACGGCCCGGTCGCTCATGCCGCGCATGCGCGCGAAGAACGTGAGGTTCTCGCGCGCCGTGAGGCCGTGGAGGAGCTGCGGCCGG
>VGOU01000169.1 GCA_016875795.1 Chloroflexota bacterium
CAGGTGCACATCCGCGGCCGCGACGTGCCCGTGGTCGACAGCCGTCAGGGCACGAGCCAGTTCTACGTCATGCCGCAGTTCGAGGAGCTCGCGCTCACGCAGTGGGTCATCTTCGTGCGCGACCACACCGGCGCGCCGAGCGGCCGTCACACGCATCAGGGCGGCATCGCCATCTTCGCCGTCGAGGGCACCGGCTTCAGCGTCGTGAACGGGCGGCGCTTCGACTGGAGCGCCGAGGACGCCGTGCTCCTGCCGATCGTGCCGGGCGGGCTCGACCACCAGCACTTCCAGGCGCAGGAAGGCCATCCGTCGAAGTTCATGGGGATCATCTACGAGCCCCTCGTCGTCGGGCTGGGTGCCGAGATGGTCCAGCTCGAGCCGCAGACGAAGCAGAGCCGGTGGGAGCCGGCGACGGACACCGGCGCGGGTGGCGATGGGCAGTGGACCGCAGCCGCGCGGCCGACGCTCGCGGGTCTCCTCGAGCTGCGGGAACGGCAGCGGAAGGCGCTCCATCCGCCGGCGCTCATCCGCCGCGCGGACCTCCCGGTCGACGAGAGCGGCTTCGGCGAGCTGCGCTGGTACGTGCATCCCGCGGCGCCCGGCTTCGCGGGGACCGCGCCGATGTTCCTGTTCACGCAGCGGCTCGAGCCGGGCCGCGTGACCGACCTGCTCGACATCCCGGGCAACGGGATCATGTTCGTGCTGCAGGGAGACCCAACGGTCGAGCTCGATGGCGAGGCGTACGCCTGCGTGAAGGGCGACATGGTCCTCGTGCCACCGCGGCGCGACGGCGTGACCATCGGCGTCCGCGCGGGGAGGCACGAGTCGCGGATAGTCGTCGCGCTCGCTAACCTCAGCGGGCTCGCCGGGCTCGCGATGGGCGCGGACCTCGCGCTCCGGAGGCGCTAGCGAGCCGACCCGCGATGCGAGAGCACGTATCGTATGGCGAGACAGCACAGGGGAGGCACATGATGGCGACGACGGCGCCGGCCCCGAACGTCACGATGCGCGCGCGACGCGGACCCTACATCGTCGAGGACTGGGACGCTCGGATCTTCCGCGTGAATCGCGAGGTCTTCCGCTCCCCCGAGGTGTTCGGACGCGAGCGGCGCCTCGTCTGGGACCGCGAGTGGCTCTACCTCGGGCACGAGACCGAGCTCCCGAAGCCAGGCGACTTCAAGCAGCGCGCGCTCGCCGGCCGGCCGCTCATGTTCGTCCGCGACTCGCGGGACCGCGTCCGCGCATACCTGAACGCATGCCCGCACCGCGGGACGATCCTCTGCCGCGAGACGGAGGGGAACTCGAAGACGTTCCAGTGCTTCTACCACGCGTGGACCTTCGCGAACACCGGGGAGCTCGTCGGGATCCCGGACGCCGGCGCGTATCCCCCGGAGCGCTCCTTCGCCGAGACGATGGGGCTCCGCGAGGTTCCGCGCGTGGAGAACTACCGCGGCTTCGTGTTCGTGTCGTTCGACCCGAGCGTGCGGCCGCTCGTCGACCATCTCGCGGACGCGCGCGACTACCTCGACCTCATGATCGAACACTCCGAGCGTGGCCTTGAGGTCATCCCCGGCACGCACCTGTACGGGATCCGCGGGAACTGGAAGCTCGCCGTAGAGAACGCGATGGACGGCTACCACTTCTCGCCGACGCACATCACGTTCGTCGAATACCTGAAGACGACGGGCTACGTCACGTCGGACGAAGGGGGCCGCGCCCACACGCTCGAGAACGGCCACTGCGTGATCGTCTTCTCGGGTCACGGCGGCCGCGTCGGCGTGCAGTGGGAGCCGCGCTTCGGCGACCCCGCGAAGGGGCGGACCGAGGAGAACGTGCGGAGCATCGCCGCGCGGCTCGGCGAGGAGCGCGCGAAGCGCATCGCCGAGACGAGCCGGATCCTCTACATCTGGCCGAACCTGCTCCTCTTCGACATCGAGGGCCTCGCGGCGCGCCAGCTCGAGCCCGTTGCCGCCGACTTCACCGACGTGCGCGCGTGGGAGCTCGCGCCGGCGGGCGAGACGGCGGAGGAGCGGATGCTCCGCATCAGGATCCTCGGCTCCTTCATCGGTCCGGGCGGGCTCGCGACACCGGACGACGTCGAGGCGTACGAGTGCGTGCAGCGCGGCGTCGTCGCCACGGCGAACGACCCGCGGCCGAACGTCGACTGGAGCGACATCTCGCGCGGCATGGAGCGCGAGTCTCAGGGCGAGCCGGCCCGGTCGGTGGACGAGGCGGGGATCCGCGGCTTCTGGCGGCACTGGGATGACGCCGTCGGAGCGGGCGCGCGGTGAGCGCGATCAAGCGCCAGAGCGCGTTCACGCGCCAGGAGGTCGAGGACTTCCTCTTCGAGGAGGCCGCCCTCCTCGACGAGTGGCGCCTCGACGAGTGGTACACCCTGTTCGAGCCGGGCGCGACGTACGAAGTGCCGACCACGGACCGCCCGAACGCGGTGCCCGACCGCTCCCAGTACTACGTGTGGGACGACTATGAGCTTCTCGCGGCGCGCGTGAAGCGGCTCAAGAGCAAGCACGCTCACGCCGAGAACCCGCACTCGCGCACGCGTCGCCTCATCACGAACGTCCGCGTTGGCGAGCCGAGCGGCGAGGGCATCCCGGTGAGGGCGGCGTTCCTCATCTACAAGATCCGGGACGGGAACGTCGACAGCTTCGTCGGCCGGTACGAGCATGTCCTGGCGTCCGGCGACGGCGGGCTGCGGTTCCGGAAGCGCCGGGCGGTCCTCGACCTCGAGGTCCTGCGTCCGGGCGGGCGTCTCAGCTTCATCCTCTGAACAGAGGTGATCGGGAGGGAACGAGATGGCACAGGCGGTACGGGTGGGCGGCAAGGGGGCAACGGCGGCGTGGAAGCGGGGTCCGTACGCGTTCGAGTACGCCCGCATCGCCGTGGCCGACCCGGCGGCGAGCAGCGAGTTCTACCAGCGGCACGTCGGCCTCGACGTCTCGGGGAGGAAGGACGGGCGCGTGTACCTGCGCGCCGGGAACGAGCACCACTGCATCGAGCTGGTGAAGGACGCGGCCGCGAAGACGTCGAAGGTCCTCGCGCTCGGCTTCAGCGTCGACGATGACGAGGCGCTCGCGGAGATCAGGGACCGCGTCACGGCGGCCGGCCACGCTGTCGGACCGCTCGACCCGCTCCAGAAGGGCTTCTGTAGCGACGGGTTCGCGACGAAGGACCCGACGGGGCTGACGATCGAGCTCTTCACGGGTTTCCAGGTGTTCGCGGAGGCGCCGATGCTCGAGTACCGCCCGACGTGCATCGTCCACCCGTTCCTCGGGACCGAGAAGTACGACGAGACGCTGACGTTCTACCTAGACGTCATGGGCTTCCGCGCCTCGGACTACATCGCCAACGCCAGCGCATTCCTCCGCAGCGAGAACCGCTTCCACCACTCGCTCGCGATGCGCCGCTCGAAGGCCTTCGAGATCGCGCACATCTGCTTCCAGATGAAGAGCTTCGACCACATGATGCGCGGCCGTGCGAAGGCGATCTACCACAAGGTCAAGATCGGCGCCGACATGGCGAACCACTCTGGGTCGCGGTCGCTGGCGTTCTACATGGAGGACGAGGCGCACGGCCCGAAGATCGAGCTCTGCGACGGCCACGAGATACTCTCGCCCGAGGACCACGAGCGCAGGAAGCCGCGGATCATGGCCATCGACCCACGGAACATCGACGTGTGGCGCGCCGCCGAGGACGACTGGCACGACCTCTAGCGGCGCCGGCGTGATCTCGCTGCTCGTCAACGGACGGACGTACGCGGTCGACGCCCGTCCGGGGGACACGCTCCTGCGCGTCCTGCGCGACCGGCTCGGCCTGACCGGGTCGAAGGAGGCGTGCTCCCGCGGCGAGTGTGGCGCGTGCACGGTCCTCGTCGGAGGCGTTCCGGTCGTCTCGTGCATGCATCTCGCGTCGCTGGTGCGCGGCGAGGTGACGACGATCGAGGGCCTGGCCGAGGCGGCGCGGGACCTGCGCGAGGCGTTCGCGGACAGGGGCGCGTTCCAGTGCGGCTTCTGCACGCCGGGGCAGATCGTCCGCGCGAGCGCTCTCGTGCGCGAGCCGGGGCCGCCGGATGAGCGGACTGTGCGCCTTGAGATGGCCGGGAACGTCTGCCGCTGCACGGGCTACACGCAGATCGTGGATGCGGTGCTCGAGGTATGGCGGCGGCGCTCCGGAGCGAGTA
>VGOU01000170.1 GCA_016875795.1 Chloroflexota bacterium
CGAGGCGCCCGAGCGCTACCGCCGCATCCGGGCCATCGACGGCCTCGAGGTCGACGGCGCGATGACCCACTACGCGAACGCCGACGTCGAGGCCGACACGTTCACGGCGGAGCAGGCGCGGCGCTTCTGCGCCTTCCTCGGCGCCATCGGCGAGCCCCCGCGGCTCGTGCACGCGGCGGCGAGCGCGGGGATCGCGATCGGCGCGGACGCGTCGTTCACGGCGGTGCGCCCCGGCCTCGCCCTCTACGGCCTGCACCCGGAGCCCTTCCTCGAAGCCGCGCTCGACCTGCGCCCGGCCCTCGGCTGGAGCTCGCGCATCCATCGGCTCGCCAGCGTCCCGGCGGGGACGGGCGTGGGCTACACCCACCCGTACCGGACCGAGCGCGAGGCGCGCATCGCCACCGTGCCCGTGGGGTACGGGGACGGGCTGCAGCGCAGCGCGCGCGAGGCCGAGGTGCTCATCCGCGGCAGGCGCGCGCGGATCGCGAAGCGCGTCGCCATGGACATGTTCATGGTCGACGTGACGGACATCCCCGCCGCGGCGGAGGGCGACGAGGTCGTGCTCATCGGCGCGCAGGGGAGCGACCGGATCGCCGCCGAGGACCTGGCGCGCTCGTGCGGGACGATCAACTACGAGATCGTCACGGCGCTCCGGCGGCGCCTGACGCGGCGGTACCGCAGCGCCGGACGGGTCGTGGCGACCCGTACGCTGGCCGACGGAGTGGTGTGGTCCTAGCGCAGCCGCGCCTCCTCCTCGTCGCGGCGCTCGTCGCGTGCGTCCCGCTCGGGACCCCGGCGCCCTCGCCGTCGCCCACCGCGGCGCCCACGGGGACCGCCGGCACGTCGCCGGGGGCGCGGCCGAGCGCGACAGCGATCGCGGTCGTGAGCGGCGACATGACCGCCGCGCTCCTCGCGAAGCCGATCCCGCGCGCCGACAAGTTCGACCTCGTGCGCCGGATGAAGGGCCGCGACGGCGTGCCCGCGAACGAGTTCGAGCCCGTCCGGCTGACCCCGCCGAGCGAGGCCGTCGGCGCGAGCCAGACGTTCTGGGTCTACGACTTCGAGGCGAAGCGGAACACGCAGGTGACCGCGACGCTGCGGCACATGACCGCGAACGCGAAGTGGTGGGTCGCGACCGACGCGACCGTGGACGACTCGCAGCTGCAGCGCAGCGCGGCGACGTTCCAGGACCGCATCTACCCGACGAACCGCCGGCTCTTCGGGGAGGAGTGGAGCCCCGGGATCGACGCGGACCCGCGGATCAACGTCCTCATCGCCCGCATCCCCGGCGCCTCCGCGGGCTACTTCTCGGGGAGCGACAGCGTGCCGCGCTGGGTGAACGAGTTCTCCGCGGAGCGCGAGATGGTGTACATGAACGCGCTCGCGGCGCGCCTGGGGACGGACACGTTCGCGTCCGTCCTCTCGCACGAGTTCTGCCACATGATCCAGCACAACAAGCGCGCGCGGCTCGCGACGTGGATGAACGAGGGCTTCGCCCAGCTGTGCGAGCGCGCGAACGGGTACAGCGTGGGCTTCGAGGTCCTGTTCCTGCGCGCGCCGGACACCCAGCTCGACACGTGGACCGAGCTCGACGAGGGGGCGGGGCAGCACTACGGCGGCGCGTACCTCTTCCTCGAATACCTCCGCGGACGGACGGGCGGGAGCTACGCGTTCATCAACACGCTCATCGCGAAGGGTGCGGACACCGCGGCCGACGTCGACCGCGCGCTCCGCGCCGCCGGCCATCCGCCGTTCGAGGAGATCTTCGCCGACTGGGCCGTCGCGAACGTGTACGCCGCCGCCGGCCTCGCGAACCTCGAGGCGCGATGGACGTACTCGGCCGAGGTGCGGCTGCGCGAGTCGGCCCGCCCGACGGCGCAGGACCGGCTGGCCGTCGGCGCCGACCTGCGCGCCACCGTGCCGCCGCAGGCGACGCGCTACATCGAGCTGCCGCGGTCCGGCCAGTACCGCGTGCGGTTCGACGCCCCGACGGCGGCGCGCATCGTGCCCGTGCAGGCGCGCAGCGGGAGCTCGTTCTGGTGGTCGGACCGCGCCGACGACATGGACAGCGCGATGACGCGCGAGCTCGACCTCAGCGCAGTGCGCGCCGCGACGCTGTCGTTCTGGACCTGGTTCGACATCGAGCGGGACTTCGACTACGGCTACGCCGCCGTCTCGACCGACGGCGGGAAGCGCTGGACGACGCTCGCGACCTCCGCGACGACGAGCACGGACCCGAACGGCAACAACCTCGGGAGCGGCTTCACCGGGATGTCGGGCGGCGGGAAGGAGCCGGTCTGGATCGAGCAGCGCGCCGACCTCACCCCGTACGCGGGGAAGAAGGTCCTCCTGCGGTTCGAGCACGTCACCGACGCCGCCGTCAACAGGGGAGGGTTCGCCGTCGACGACATCGAGGTCAGCGAGATCGGCTACCGTGACGACGCCGAGGCCGATCGCGGCTGGGACGCAAAGGGGTTCATCCGATCGACGAACGTCGTCCGCGCAAGGTACGTCGTCCAGGTGCTCCACTTCGGCGCGACGCCGAAGGTGGACCGCTACGTGGTGGAGGCCGGCTCGGCGGAGTTCGACGTCGACGCGCCGGAGGGCCGGTCGGCCCCGGTGCTCGCGGTGTCGCCGCTCGTGCCCCGCTCGACGGAGCGGATCGCGTTCGAGGTGAGGGCCCGCCCGAAGCCCTAGACCTCGCCGACGCCGGTGCCCTGCGGCAGGTCCTCCTGCGCCACGGCATCCGCGCCGCGACGTCGCTCGGGCAGCACTTCCTCGTCGACCGCGCGGCGATGGACGCGATCGTCGCGGCGGCCGAGATCACGGGCGACGACGACGTGCTCGAGGTCGGCCCCGGCCCCGGAGCGCTCACGCAGCGCCTCGCGCGCGTCGCGCGCTCGGTGACCGCGGTCGAGCTCGACGAGCGCATGGTCGCGGTCGCCACCGAGGCCGTCGGCGCCGCGCCGCACGTGCGCTTCGTGCGCGCGGACGCGCTCGCCGTGGACCTGTTCGGTCTCGGCCCCGCCCCGCCGGCGCGCATCGTCGCGAACCTGCCGTACCGGATCACCTCGCCGCTCCTCCACCGGTTCCTCGCGGACGCGCGGCGGCCGCCGCTCGTCGTCGTGCTCGTGCAGGAGGAGGTGGCCCGGCGCATGACCGCGACCGAGCGCGACCGCGAGCGCTCCTTCCTCAGCGTGTTCGTGCAGTCCTTCGCGGTCGCGCGCCTCGTGCGCCGCGTGCCGCCGGGCGCCTTCCGGCCGGCGCCGAAGGTGTCATCGGCGGTCGTCGCGCTCCGCGTGCTCGACCGGCCGGCCTTCGCGCCGCTCGACCAGGGCGCGTTCCTGCGGTTCGTGAGCGACGCGTTCCGGCACCGGCGCAAGCAGCTGCGCGCGGCCCTCGGCCACGAGGCGGGCGTGGACCGCGAGCGGGCGACCGCGGCGCTCGCCGGCGCCGGCATCGCGCCCGAGCGCCGCCCGGAGGAGCTCTCGGTCGCGGAGTGGGTCCGCGTCGCGGGGGAGCTCGGGGTGGGGTCGTGAAGGCGATCCACAGCGCCGCGCCCGCGAAGGTGAACCTCACGCTCGACGTTCTCGGCCGCCGCGCCGATGGCTACCACGACCTCGCGAGCGTCATGGCGACGATCGACCTCGCGGACGACGTGCGCGTCGCGGCCGCGACGGGGCTCGACGTCCGCATCCGTCCGCCGGTCGGCGCGGCGCGCGGCGACGACCTCGCGAGCCGCGCCGTGCGCGCGCTCGCCGCGGCGTGCGCGCGCGAGCCGAACGTGCACGTGAGCATCCGCAAGCGCATCCCCGTCGCCGCGGGCCTCGGCGGGGGATCGAGCGACGCCGCCGCGGTCCTCCGCGCGGTCGCGCGCATGTGGGGTGAGGACGGCGTCGACCTCGTGCGCCTGGCGGCGGAGGTGGGATCCGACGTGCCGTTCTTCGCCGCGGGCCATCCGGTCGCGCGGATCGCGGGCCGCGGGGAGAGCGTCGATCCGCTCCCGCCTCCGGTGCAGGCGGTCTGGATCGTGCTCGTGACGTCGTCGCTGCGGCTCGCGACGCGGGACGTGTTCGCCGCGCTCGACGGGCCGCGCGGGGACGGCCGCGCGACGAGCGAGCTCGCCGCCGCGCT
>VGOU01000171.1 GCA_016875795.1 Chloroflexota bacterium
AGCGACGCGCCGTGGCAGAGCGGCCACGAGAGGCACGCGGTCGCGGCATCGGCGCCGCGGACGTACGCGCCGCTGAGGATGAGGAGGAAGGTCGCGGCGGCGGCCGACGCGCCGAGCCAGGCCGCCGCGTCGGGGCGGCCCTCGGCCGCCACGCGCGGCCAGCGCACGACGACGGCGAGCACCGTGAGCACGCCGAGGAGGAGCTCGGCGTTCGCGAGGTGCGCCGTCACCCAGGTGTGGGGCAGCTCGAGGAGGACGACGAACCCGCCCAGGGCCGCCTGCAGCAGGTAGAGCGCGGACGCGACCTGCGTGAGCCCGAGGAGCGCCCGCTCGGCGCGGTAGCGCGCGATCGTCCACAGGGTGAGCCCGGCGAGCGAGAGGCCCGCGACGATGGCGAGGAAGCGGTGGAGCCACTCGATGAACGTGGTGACGTCGAACTGCGGCAGTGCCTTGCCGTGGCAGAGCGGCCAGTCGGGACAGCCGAGGCCCGAGCCGGTGACGCGGACGAACCCGCCCCAGACGACGACGAGCGTCATGGCGGCGAGGGTGGTCCAGGTGAGGAGGCGGTACGAGCGCGAGGGCACTTGATGCCAGCCTAGTGGGCCGCCACGTCCTCCTTCAGAGGCCGGGCGCTGTGGACCGCGGGGATGCGCGCGAAGTTGTACGCCGGCGGCGGCGAGGCGGTGGCCCACTCGAGCGTGTCGCCCTTCCAGGGGTCGTCGCCGGCGATGCGGCCCTGCTTCAGCACGATGCTGTAGAGGAAGTTCCAGAGGAACACCATCACCGCGAGGGCGATGATGTAGGACCCGATCGTCGAGACGAGGTTGAGCGTCGCCCACTCCGGTGACTGCGGGTAGTGGTACGTGCGCCGCGGCATGCCCTCGATGCCGAGCTGGTGCTGGACGAAGAACGTGAGGTTGAAGCCCACGAAGAGCAGGAAGAAGTGGATCTGCCCGAGGCGCTCGCTGAGCATGCGGCCGCTCATCTTCGGCATCCAGTAGTAGAGGCCGGCGAACACCGTGAACATCGCGCCGCCCATGAGCACGTAGTGGATGTGCGCGACGACGAAGTACGTGTCCGACAGCTGGAAGTCCACCGGCACCGAGCCGAGGAAGACCCCGGAGATGCCGCCGATGGTGAAGGTGGCGAGGAAGCCGAGCGCGAAGAGCATCGGCGTCCTGAAGCGCAGCGAGCCGCCCCAGAGCGTGCCGAGCCACGAGAAGACCTTCACGCCGGTGGGGACGGCGATGAGCATCGTCGACGCCATGAAGAAGGTCTGCAGCGGCGTGTCGATGCCCGCGACGAACATGTGGTGCACGAACACGGAGAACGAGAGGAAGCCGATCGCGACCGAGGAGTACGCGATCATCTTGTAGCCGAAGATCGGCTTGCGCGAGAACACCGGGAGGATCTCGGAGATGATCCCGAACCCGGGCAGGATCATGATGTAGACCTCGGGGTGCCCGAAGAACCAGAACAGGAACTGCCAGAGGAGCGGGTCGGCGCCCTGCTCCACGGCGAAGAACGCCGTCCCGGCGATCCGGTCGAACAGCAGGATGATCCCGGCGACGGTGAGGAACGGCATCGCGAGCACGAGCAGGAAGCTCGTCACGAGCACGCTCCAGGCGAACAGCGTCAGCCGGTGGAACGTCTGACCCGGCGCGCGCAGCGCGAAGATCGTGACGATGAGGTTCAGCGCGCCGAAGATCGACGAGAAGCCGAGGACGGTGAGGCCGATGAGCCAGAGGTCCTCGCCGAGCTGCGGCGAGAACTGCTTCGCCGACAGGGGGACGTAGTTCGTCCAGCCCGCGTTCGCGGGGAACCCGGCGAACGGGAGGAAGCTCGCGTAGAGGATGATCCCGCCGCCGAGGAGCAGCCAGTACGAGAGCGCGTTCAGGCGCGGGAACGCCATGTCGCGCGCGCCGAGCTGCAGCGGGATGAAGTAGTTCGCGAAGCCGGTGAAGAGCGGCACGACGGCGAGGAAGATCATCGTCGTTCCGTGCATCGTGAACGCGGCGTTGTACTGCGCCGCGGTGAGGAGCTGCTGGTCGGGTGACATGAGCTGCGTGCGGATCCCGAGCGCGAGCAGTCCGCCGGTGAGGAAGAAGGAGAACGTCGTGTACAGGTACAGGATCCCGATCTTCTTGTGGTCGATGGTCGCGATCCACTCGAGGATGCCGCTGTACCCGGCGCGCGGAACGGGGATCGTGCGCTCGAGGGTGGCCACTAGACCGTCAATTCCAGCCCACTACTACAGGGCTGTCAAAGAGCGCTCAGGACGCTGTCGGCGATCCACGGAGCGCCGTCGGGCCACACGATCACGCCGTGAGGAGACGATCCCGCGCCGAGCTTCACGTGTTTCGTCTGCCCCGTGCGCGGGTCGAGCCAGCCGCGCTCGCCGGTGCGCTGCGCCGTGTGCCAGACGCCGCCGCCGGCCGCGGGCGCGACGTCGTGCGGCGCCGACCCCGCCGGGCGCGGGGCCCGGCCCACGCGCGGCTAGGACAACGGCGAGCGCGAGCGCGTAGCGCGTCACTTGCTCCGCAGCGCGTCGATCGCGCGCATGAGCGTCGCCTCGTCGATCGGGCCGATGTGCCGCCCCTCCAGCTTCCCGTCCCTGCCGATGAAGTACGTCTCGGGTATGCCGAACACCCCGAACGCGAGCGCGGTGCGGCCGCCGTCGTCGAGCGCCGCGGGCCACGTCTGGCCGAGCCGGCCGTGGAACGCCTTCGCGGCGTCCGGCGAGTCCTGGTAGACGATCCCCACGAACACCACGTCCGCCTTGCGGTACCGCTCCCACACGCGCACGAGCGCCGGCGCCTCCTCCTTGCACGGTATGCACCACGAGGCGTAGAAGTTCACGACCACGACCTTGCCGCTCATGTCCGCGAGCCGGACGCGGCCGGGCTCGTCGAGCCGCTCGAGGTCGAACAGCGGCGCCGGCTGGCCGACGATGACGCTGCGGATGTCCCGGGGGTCGCGGCGGAAGCCGAGCGCCAGCACCGCGACGAGGGCGAACAGCGAGATGACGACCGCGACGCGCACGAACCGCCAGCCCGGCGACGGGCCCTCCCCAGCGACGTCCGCGGTCATTCGGTCATGCTAGGCGCGCATGTCCGCACGACCGAGGGTATCCGGCGGGTCGAAGGCGCCCGCGAGGCACGACCCGCGCCGCGGGTACGCGCGGCGTGGCCGCCAGCTGCCGATCCTGCCGATCGCGGCGCTCGCGCTCGCGGCGATCATCGCCTTCTTCGGCCTGCAGTCGCTGCGCCTCGGCGCGCCCGGCGAGCGGATCGCGGTCACGGGACAGGGCGACCACCGCAGCGAGGGCGCCGCCCTCCAGTACAGCAGCGTGCCGCCCGCCAGCGGCCCACACTGGAACGCCGTCGCGCCGTGGGGCATCTCGACGACGCCGGTCCGCGACGAGATCGCGGTGCACAACCTCGAGCACGGCGGCGTCGTCGTCTCGCACAACCTCATCGCCCAGGCTGACCTCGACCGGCTCCGAGGGCTCCTCACGTCGTACCCGCGCGACCGCTACGGGCAGGTGAAGCTGCTCATCCGGCCGTACGACGGCATCCCGGCTGGCACGTTCGTCCTCACGGCCTGGGGCTGGAAGCAGTCCTTCACGTCGTACGACGAGGCCGCGGTCCGCGCGTTCATGGACGCGCACCTGAACAAGTGCTGCGAGAACGTGCCGTAGCGGGCCAGGGCGCACCCCTCGACAGGGGACGGGGTCGGTCGCAGACCGGCCGCTCGCCCGTTCATCGGGCATCCAGGCCTGAAGAGGTCCCCATGTCGCTCACACGTCGGCTCGCGCCACTCACCGGCGCCTTCCTGCTCGCGCTCGCAGCGGCCGCCGTCATCCCCGCCGACGCGAGCCACTCGTGGAGCAAGCACCACTGGGCGAGGTCGGCGAACCCGTTCACGCTGCAGCTCGGCGACAACGTCGATGACCCCTGGCGGACGTACCTGACCACGACATGGTCCGACTGGAGCACTTCCGGGACGTTCGACTTCGGCAACGGCAGCAGCGGGAACGCGTCGAACGACCCGATCCGCACGAAGGTCGTCACCGGCACCACCACGGGCAGCGAGTGCAAGCCGTCACTGGGCACGACCCAGGTCTGCAGC
>VGOU01000172.1 GCA_016875795.1 Chloroflexota bacterium
CGAGACCGCGGGCAAGATCGCCGTCGACGGCGAGCTCGCGCGCGCGGCGGAGGCCGAGGCCGCGTTCGAGCGCGTGCTCGCGACCGAGCCGGACCTGTGGGAGGCGCACTTCGGGCGAGGGCTCCTGGCCTGGCAGCGCGGCGACGGCGACGCCGCCCAGGCGTCATTCCAGCGCGCCATCGAGCTCAACCCCGCGGCCGCGGAGCTCCTCTCGGACCTCGGAGCCGTCCCGAAGAACTAGCGTCTCGGACCTAGTGCGCCGCGGCCGCCTCCGCGCCCTTCGCCGCCTCGTGCTCCGCGATCACCTTCTGCGCGATGTGCGAGGGGCACTCCTCGTAGCCGAGCAGGCGTGAGGTGAACGTGCCGCGGCCGCCGGTCATCGAGCGCAGGTCCGTCGCGTAGCGGAACGTCTCGGCCATGGGGACGTGCGCCTTGATGCTGCGGAGCCCCGCACCGGCGTCGTCCATGCCGAGCACGCGCCCGCGGCGCGAGTTGAGGTCGGAGAGGACGTCGCCCATGTGATCCTCAGGAACGAAGACCTCGAGCTCCATGACCGGCTCGAGCAGGAACGGCTGCGCTTCCTTCACGCAGTTCTGGAGCGCGAGGGAGCCCGCGATCTTGAAGCTCATCTCGCTCGAGTCGACCGAGTGGAACGAGCCGTCGTACAGCGTCGCGCGGAAGTCGGACAGCGGGTAGCCCGCGATGACCCCGCGATCGGCGGCCTCGCGGATGCCCTTCTCGACGGCGGGCCAGAAGTTGCGCGGCACGGACCCGCCGACGATGCGCGTCGCGAACTCGACGCCCGACCCCGGCACGAGCGGCTCGATCTCGACCCAGGTGTCCCCGAACTGGCCGTGGCCGCCGGTCTGGCGCTTGTAGCGGCCCTGCGCCGACGCCTTGCTGCGGATCGACTCGCGGTAGGGGACCCGCGGCGTCCGCGTCACGACGCTCACGCCGAACTTGTCCTTCAGCTTGTGGACGGCGACGTCGATGCTCGACTCGCCGATCCCCGAGAGGATCGTCTCGTGGGTCGCGTCGTCCCGCCGCACGGTGAGCGTCGGGTCCTCCTCGATGAGGCGGTGCAGAGCGCTCGAGAGCTTGTCGAGGTCCTGCTTGCTCGAGGGCTCGATGGCCACGCTGAACGCCGGTGCGGGGAAGGCGATCGGGTCGTAGAGGATCGCGGCGTCCTTGTCCGCGAGCGTCGAGCCGGTCTTCGACGCGGTGAGCTTGGGGATCGCGCAGATGTCGCCCGCGCCGACGCTGTCGGTGACCTCCTGCTCCTTGCCGCGGACGAAGAAGATCTGGCCGACGCGCTCCTGCTCGCCGGCGGTGGCGTCCCATACGGGCGCGTTGCCCTTGAGCACCCCGGAGTAGACGCGCACCAGGGAGAGCTTGCCGACGAAGGGGTCGGCGATCGTCTTGAACACGAAGGCCGACAGCTTCTCGTCCTGGCCGGGCTTGCGCGCGATCTCCTGGCCCGCGGGGCTCTTGCCGACCTGGGCGCCGCCCTCCGTGGGCGAGGGAAGCATGTCGACGATGGTCTCGAGGAGGCCGGCGAAGCCCACGCGCTTGCTCGAGCTCGTCGCGATGACGGGGATGACCTGGCCCTCACGGACGGCGGCGTGCAGCGCGTCGCGCAGCTCCTCGTAGGACATCTCCTTGCCGTCGAGGTAGCGCGCGAGGAGGTCCTCGTTCGTCTCCACGATCGCCTCGACCAGCTGCTTGCGGTAGTCGCCGACGCGCTCCTTCTCGCTCTCGGGCATCTCGGCGACGGGGTCCTTGGGGCCCTTCAGCACCTGGCCGTGCAGCAGGTCGATGGTGGCCTCGAGGGCTTGGTGCGTGCCGACGGGAACGTGCAGCGGCACGACGCGGATGCCGTAGGCGCTGCGGAGCTGCGCGAGCACGCCGTCGAAGTCGGCGTTCTCGCGGTCGAGGCGCGCGACGACGGCGACGCGCGGCTTGCGGGCGCGGTCGAGGTCCTGCCAGACGAGCTGCGAGCCGACCTGGATCCCCGCGGAGCCGTCGAGGACCACGAGCGCGCTGTCCGCGACGCGCAGCCCGGCCTTCTGGTCGCCGGCGAAATCGGCGAACCCCGGCGTGTCGATGAAGTTGATCCTCGTCCCGTCCTGGCTGAGCGACGCGACCTTGACGTTGATGCTGATCCGGCGCTTCTGCTCCTCGGGGTCGGTGTCGAGGATGCTCGTGCCGTCGTCGACCTTGCCGAGGCGCGTCGTCACCCCCGCGACGTGCAGCAGCGTTTCGACGAGCGTCGTCTTGCCGGACCCGCCGTGCCCCACCACGGCGACGTTGCGGATCTTCTCAGGTGCGGTCAGGGCCATCGATCTCTCCCCTTGTTCTATCGCCGTCTGCTCGGCTTCGCCTCGCTTCGCGGCGACGCGCTCCGCTCTTGACGGCTCGCTCGGGCCGGCGAAGCCGGATCCCCGCTCGACCTTAGTATCCGCAGCGTGAGCGGCCATTCAAAGTGGTCCCAGATCAAGCGCCAGAAGGGCGCCGCCGACGTCAAGCGCGGGAACCTGTTCACCAAGATGACCCGCGAGATCATGATCGCGGCCAAGGAGGGCGGCGCCAGCCCGGACGCGAACTTCCGCCTGCGCCTGGCGATGGACCGGGCCCGCGCGGTGAACATGCCCAAGGACAGCATCCAGCGGGCGATCGACCGCGCCTCCGGCGGCGGTGACGGCGCCCAGCTCGAGAGCATCGTCTACGAGGGCTACGCGCCGGGCGGGGTCTCGGTCATGGTCGAGGCGGCCACCGACAACCGGAACCGCACGGCGGGCGAGGTCCGCTCGACGTTCACGCGGCACAACGGCAAGCTGGGCGAGGCCGGATCGGTGCAGTGGCTCTTCGAGCAGAAGGGCGTGATCATCATCGACGCGACGCCGACGAGCGCCGACGACGTCGAGCTCGCCGCGATCGACGCGGGCGCCGAGGATGTCATCCGCGACCGCGACCTCATCACCGTGTACACGGCGCCGCGCGACTTCGAGCGGGTGAAGAAGGCGCTCGAGTCGCAGGGCGTCAGGCCGTCCCAGGCCGAGCTGTCGATGCGCGCCAGCTCCACCGTTCGCGTCGAGGGCGACGCGGCGGCGAAGCTCCTCCGCCTCATCGACGCCCTCGAGGAGCTCGACGACGTCCAGGCGGTGCACGCGAACTTCGACATCCCCGAGGAAGTCCTCCAGACGGTCTCGGCGTGACCGCAGGGGTCATCCTCGGGATCGACCCCGGAACGACGGGCATGGGATACGCGGTCCTCGACCCCTCGAGCGACCCCGCCCGCGTCATCGACTGCGCGCTCATCCCCGTGGCGCAGCGCGCGTCGGCGGCGGAGCGCCTCGCCGCGATCGCCGACGCCATCGAGGCGCTGATACGGACGCACCGTCCGACGACGCTCGCTCTCGAGCGGCTCTACTTCAACAAGAACGTCCAGACGGCCATGGTGGTCGCCGAGGCGCGCGGCGTGGCGCTCCTGTGCGGCGCGCGGGCGGGCCTCGCGGTCGCGGAGTACACGCCCTCGGAGGTGAAGGTCTCGGTCACCGGCAGCGGCGCGGCCGAGAAGGCCCAGGTGCAGCGGATGGTCGCGCTCCTGGTCCGGGCGGATCGGCCCATCACCCAGGACAACGTCGCCGACGCCATCGCCATCGCGCTCACGCACGCGCAGCGGGTACAATTCACCGACGCGGTGGCGCGCGCGAGGTGGCCCGCGCGTGCCGCGAGGCGACCCCACCGCGCGGACGGTAGAGGGATGAGCTGATTCTGGCGCGAAGAGGTCGGGAACGACCTCGCGTAGCGGTCGAGCCGGTCGGACGCGGGGCGGCGGCCACCATCCGCGGCTCGTGATCGCCTCGGTCCGCGGCAGGATCACCGCGCGCGGCACGGGCCACGTCGTCGTCGAGACGGCCGGCGTCGGCTACAAGGTGTTCGTCCCGCGGCAGCCCGAGAGCGACGACGCCGCCCTCTTCACGCACCACGTGGTCCGCGAGGACGGGCAGCTCCTCTTCGGCTTCCAGTCGCGCGAGGAGCTCGCGCTCTTCGAGATGCTCATCTCCGTGAGCGGGGTCGGTCCGCGCGCCGCGCTCGCGATCCTCTCCGTCTCGCGCCCGGCC
>VGOU01000173.1 GCA_016875795.1 Chloroflexota bacterium
CGCGGGCGGGGGCCGAAGGTCGACGCCGCGGCGGCCACCTGGCTCGGCCTGCTCGGCGGGACGCTGCGGCCGTGGCTCGCGTTCACGCGCGGGCTCGTCGTGTGCCGCGCCGGGCTGAACGAGCTGCGCTGGATCCAGCAGGTCGCCGAGCGCCTCCAGCGCGGATACGAGGCGGCGCGGGCCGCGGAGAAGGCGTCCTGAGGCGGTGCTAGCGTCGCGGCGATGACCGAGGCCGCATCCGCTCCCCGTCCCGGACCGCGCCCGCAGGACGCCGCCGACTCGCGCGCCAAGGTCCACCGCGCAGAGACGAAGACGAAGACGCCGGTCGAGGCGAAGCGGCAGGGCCCGACGCTCGACCGGATCCGCGCCGACGAGCGCGTGCGCACGTTCATCCGCTCGGCGAACCAGCAGACCGGCGCGATCGGCTACACCGAGCACGGCGAGCGGCACGCGAACACCTGCGCCGACGTCGCGCGCTTCATCCTCCGCTCGCTCGGCCACGAGGCGCGGCGCTGCGAGCTGGCCGCGATCGCGGCGTACCTGCACGACATCGGCAACGTCGTGACGCGCGAGAAGCACGGCCAGACCGGCGCGCTCATCGCGCTCGGCATCCTCCAGGACCTCGGCTTCGACCACGAGGAGATCGCGACGGTCATGGGCGCGGTCGCGAACCACGAGGAGGACGAGGGCGGCACGCCGGTGAGCGCGGTCTCGGCGGCGGTCATCCTCGCGGACAAGAGCGACGTGCACCGCAGCCGCGTGCGCAACCCCAAGTCGACCGCGTTCGACATCCACGACCGAGTGAACTACGCGGCGACCTCGGCGGAGATCAAGGTGTCGCGCAAGGAGAAGCAGATCGCCCTCTACCTCACGATCGACACCGAGGTCGCGCCGCTCATGGAGTACTTCGAGATCTTCCTGTCGCGCATGATCCTCTGCCGCCGCGCCGCCGAGTTCCTCCATTGCACGTTCGCCCTCGTCATCAACGACACCCGGCTCCTCTAGAGATGGCGAAGCGACCGGGGAGGAGGGTCCGCGACGCGGTCGCCGCCGGCGGCGTCGTCATCCGCGCGGGCGAGCGCGGATCCGAGGTCGTCATCGCAGGCCGCGAGGGCATGTGGGTCCTGCCCAAGGGGACGCCCGACGGGAGCGAGCGCATCGAGGAGACCGCCGTGCGCGAGGTGCGCGAGGAGACGGGGATCGACGTGCGCATCGTGCGTCCGCTCGGGACGATCGAGTACTGGTTCGCCCTGCCGCGCCAGCGCGTCCACAAGATAGTGCACTTCTTCCTCATGGAGGCGCTCGGGGGCGACACCGCCGGTCACGACCACGAGTACGAGGAGGTGCGCTGGGCGCCGATCGACGAGGCGCGGCGCCTCCTCAGCTTCGACACGTATCGCGAGATGCTCGACCGCGCGCTCGCGGACGAGGTCGCCGCATGACCGACGCGCTCCTGCGGACGCCGCTCCACGACGAGCACGTCGCGCTCGGCGCCAAGATGGTCCCGTTCGCCGGATGGGAGATGCCCATCCGGTACCCCGACGGCATCGTCGCCGAGCACCGCGCCGTCCGGGGCGCCGCGGGGATCTTCGACCTCTCCCATATGGGCGAGGTGTACGTCCGCGGGAGCGGCGCGCGCCGCGCGGTGGACCGCCTCGTCTCGGGCGACACCGCCGGCCTCGAGACCGGGAAAGCGCGCTACGGCCTGCTCTGCAACGAGCGCGGCACGATCGTGGACGACGTCATCGTCTACCGCCTCGAGGAGGAGACGTACCTCATCGTCGTGAACGCCTCCAACGCGGCGAAGGACCTCGCGCACATCCGCCGCCACGCCGGGGCGGACGCGGAGATCGAGGACGCCTCCATGGCGACGGCGCTCGTCGCGGTCCAGGGCCCGCGCGCGAGCGTGATCATGTCGTCGGTCACGGACCTCGACACGCGCGAGGCGACGATCGAGGACCTCCCGCCGTTCGGCGTCGTCGCGGCGCGCGTCGCCGGCGTCCGCGCGCACGTCGCGCGCACCGGCTACACCGGCGAGGACGGGTTCGAGGTGTTCCTGCCGCACGACCGGGCCGTCGGGCCGTGGACGCGGCTGCTCGCCGCGGGGAGCGCGCTCGGCCTGCGGCCGATCGGGCTCGGCGCGCGCGACACGCTGCGGCTCGAGGCGCGCTTCTCGCTCTACGGCAACGAGATCGACGAGACGACGGACCCGATCGAGGCCGGCCTCGGCTGGACGTGCCACCTCGAGAAGGACTTCGTCGGGCGCGACGCCATCAGCCGGATCAAGGCGCAGGGCCCCTCCCGCCGCGTCGTCGGGCTCGTCGTGGACGGCGGCATCGCCCGCCATGGGCACGAGGTCGTCCACGAGGGCCGCGCCGTCGGGCACGTCACGAGCGGGACGTTCGGGCCGACGGTGGGGAAGGTCATCGCGCTCGCCTACGTGCCCGTCGCGCTCGCGAAGGCCGGGACGCGGCTCGCCGTCCGCATCCGCGGCCGGGACGTCCCCGCTACCGTTGTGAAGACGCCTTTCTACAGGCGAGCGAGCGGCGACGCGTGAACCGCGGTCCACATGACGCCGCGAGCGATGCCTGTATGCCGAGGGCATACAAGGGAGAGACATCGTGAGCAGCGTTCCCGAAGGACTGAGGTACTCCAAGGAGCACGAGTGGGTGAAGCTCGACGGCGACGTCGCGACCGTCGGGATCACGCATTTCGCGCAGGACCAGCTCGGCGACGTCGTGTTCGTCGAGCTCCCGGCGGCGGGCGCGAGCGTCCGCCAGTTCGCGAGCCTCGGCGTCGTCGAGTCGGTGAAGGCCGCCTCCGACGTGTACTCGCCCGTCTCGGGCGAGGTGGTCGAGCGCAACGTGAAGGTCATCGAGTCGCCCGAGCTCGTGAATACGGCGCCCTACGGCGACGGGTGGCTCGTGAAGGTGAAGCTCGCCGACAAGGGCGAGGTCGAGAAGCTCCTGTCCGCCGGGGACTACCGCTCGCACATCGGCGACACGGCCGCGGGAGGCGATTGAGAGCCTGAACGGGAATCCGTACTCGCCGCACACCGACGACGACCGCCGCGAGATGCTCGCGGCGATCGGCGTGAGCGGCATCGACGACCTCCTCGGCGCGATCCCCGCCGACGCGCGCCGCCCGAAGCTCGGCCTCCCCGACGGGATGAGCGAGCAGGAGGTCCAGGCGCACCTCGAGCGGCTCGCGGCGCTCAACAGGAGGGCCGGCGACGGGCCCTTCTTCATCGGCGGGACGATCCAGCGCCGGTACATCCCCGCGGCGGTGCCCGCGCTCGCCATGCGCGGCGAGTTCCTCACCGCGTACACCCCGTACCAGCCCGAGGTGAGCCAGGGCACCCTGCAGGCGGTCTTCGAGTACCAGTCGCTCATGGCCGAGCTGCTCGCGATGGACGTCGTGAACTCGTCCATGTACGACGGCGGCTCGGCCGTGGCCGAAGCGGCGCTCATGGCGGTCCGTCTCACCGGGCGCAAGCGCGTCGTCGTCGCGACGGAGGTGGACTACACGTACCGCCGCACGCTGTGCACCTACGCGCGCGGGCCGGACCTCGAGGTGGTCGAGGTCCCGACGGCGGACCTCGCGGCGAGCGCGGGCGGCGCGGCGTGCCTCATCGTCCAGCACCCCGACGCGCTCGGCACGCTCGTGGCCGTGCGCCCGATCGCCGACGCCGCGCACAGCGCGGGCGCGCTCTGCGTCCAGGTGACCGAGCCGCACGCGTGCGCGCTCCTCGAGCCGCCGGGCCCGCTCGGCGCGGACATCGCGGTGGGGGAGGGGCAGCCGCTCGGCATCCCGATGTCGTACGGCGGGCCGCACCTCGGGATCTTCGCGTGCCGCGAACCGCTCGTCAGGCAGATGCCCGGGCGCATCGCCGGGCAGACGACGGACGCGAACGGCACGCGCGGGTTCGTGAACACGCTCCAGACGCGCGAGCAGCACATCCGCCGCGAGAAGGCGACGAGCAACATCTGCACGAACGAGGCGCTCGCCGCCGTCATGGCCGC
>VGOU01000174.1 GCA_016875795.1 Chloroflexota bacterium
ACGCATGATAGCGCACGGCCTTGCCGGCTCCCGCTGACTGCCGGTATGCTCGGCTCCTGATGGGGACGCCGACCCTCGCGTACCTGCGCGCCGTCGCCGACGCTCACGGCCTGCCGTGGTCCGACGCGGAGCTCGCAGCCGCGGCGCCCGCCGTCGGACGCACGCTCGAGATGCTCGCCAGCCTGGACGTGATCGAGCTCGCCGAGAGCGCCGAGCCCACCACGCACTTCCGGATCGTCTGAGCGCTATGGCGGACCTCGTCTGGACACCGGTGATCGAGGTCGCGCGGATGATCGCGACCAAAGAGGTCTCGCCGGTCGAGGTCGTGCGCGCGCATCTCGACCGGATCGCGCGGCTCGACGGCACGCTGCACGCGTTCATCACCGTCTGCGGCGACGCGGCGCTCGAGGCCGCGCGCGCGGCCGAGTCCGCCATCGCCGCGGGGCGGACCCTCGGGCCGCTGCACGCCGTGCCGATCGGCCTGAAGGATCTCGTCGACACCCGCGGCGTGCGGACGACCGGTGGCTCACGCATCCTCGCCGACCGTGTTCCCGATGCCGATGCGACGGTGACCGCGCGGCTCACCGGCGCCGGCGCCATCGTGCTCGGGAAGCTGAACATGCACGAGTTCGCCTACGGCCCCGAAGGGCTGAACGACCACTACGGGCAGACGCGCAATCCGTGGGATGCGGCCGTCGCGCGTGTCCCGGGCGGATCGTCGTCCGGGTCCGGCGTCGCCGTCGCCGCGGGGCTCGTGCCGGCGGCGCTCGGCTCCGACACCGGCGGCTCGATCCGGATTCCCGCGTCCCTGTGCGGAATCACCGGACTCAAGCCGACGTACGGGCGGGTGAGTCGTGCCGGCGTGCTGCCACTGTCGTGGTCGATGGATCACGTCGGGCCGATGGCGCGGAGCGCGGCGGACTGCGCGGTGCTGCTCGGCGCCATGGCCGGCTACGATCCCGCCGATCCGACGACCAGCGTCCTGCCGGTGCCCGATTACACCGCGGCTCTCGGCCGCGACGTGAAGGGCCTGCGCGTCGGCGTGCTGCGCGGGATGTTCGCCGAAGGCCTGGCACCCGGGCTCGGCGCCGCGATGGAGAGCGCGGTGCGCCAGCTTCAGTCACTGGGCGCGGTCGTCGACGAAGTGACGCTTCCGCGCGCCGGCGACGTCGCGGCCGCGGCGCTTGCCGTGGTTGCGCCGGAGGCGCTGGCCTATCACGAGCGGTGGATGCGCACGCGTCCGCAGGACTATCAGCGCGACGTGCGCGAGCGGCTCTTCACGGGCGCGTTCGTGAGCGGTGTCTCGTACCTGCGCGCGCAGCAGATCCGCGCGCTTGTCCGAGCGGAAGTGGACGAGGCGCTTGCGCGCCGCGACGTCTTGCTCGCGCCCAGCACGCCGATCGCCGCGACGCCGCTGGGCGAGCGCGAGACGGTGGTCGACGGCGGCCGCGCGGACGTCCGCGGCGCGCTGCTGCGCTTCACGCGGCCGTTCAACTTCTCCGGCCATCCCTCGTGCTCGGTGCCGTGCGGCTTCACGGCCGAGGGCATGCCGCTGGGCATGCAGATCGTCGGCCGGCCGTTCGACGAAGTGACCGTCCTGCGCGTCGCGGACGCGTGGCAACGCGCCACCGACTGGCACACGCGTCGGCCCCAGATATAAGGAGCGTTCATGAGCCTGGATCAACGCCTGGCCGCGCTCGAATCGCGCCTCGCGCGCCTGGAGACGCTGCTCGCGAAGGTGAACGATAGGCTCGAGGGCGCGGTGACCGGCCCCGAGCAGGTCAAGGCCGCCTTGCAGGCCTGGGTGACGGACTACGTGTCACTGCGCCTGCAGCAGCTCGTGCCGGAGACCTGCGAGCACGAGCCCGAGCCCGAGCACGCGGTCGCCGATGGGCCGATGCTGCCGGGCACGCGCATCCGCTGCACCGAGGAAGTCGTCCATCGCCTCGGCCGCATCCCGATTCCATTCGTGCGGCAAATGGTCACCCAGAAGGTCGCGGAGACGGCGCGCGCGGAGAAGGTCGGTCTCGTCGACGTCACGTTCTTCGAGCGCGCGGCCACCTTCTGACAGTGCAAGCTCTCGGGGGAGGATCTCCTGAGCTTCGAGCACTGGCAGCAGCACGTGACGGCAGGACCGGGGCTGTAGTCGCGACGCCGTGAGCGACGACGACGAGGGCGACGACGCGCTGGACTCCGTCGCTCTGCCGATCGAGGATTCGCTCGACCTCCATACGTTCGCGCCGCGCGACGTCCCATCGGTCGTCGAGGAGTACGTGACCGAGGCGGCGGCGCGCGGCTTCCGGGAAGTGCGCGTCATTCACGGCCGGGGCATCGGCGTTCAGCGCGAGATCGTCCGCTCCGTCTTGTCGCGCCATCCGCTCGTCGCGTCGTTCGCGGACGCGCCGCCCGAACGTGGCGGTTGGGGCGCCACGGTCGTCCTCATCGCGCCGCCGACGGGTCCCGAATAGCGGACCCCTTCCCGCGCCGCGCGACCGCCAGCATGCCTGCTGCGGTGAACACCAAGAGCAGCGCCTCGACAGCGAGGCGGTGCCGACCCTCGACGTAGAAGGCGGACTGCGTCAACGAGATGACGAGGGGAACGAGGACGAGAATCACGAGCCCTGGACGCCGGGCTCGTCGCGTGGTCGCGAGGGCGAGCAAGCCGAGAGCCGCAAAGAGCAGGTTCGCGGCGTGGAATACCTTGTAGACGAAGACCTGCCATACGGGATACCCGTGGCCTTGATAGGGCGCGAACCACCAAAAGTACGTCAGCTTCCGGAGAAGCCGTCCCACGAATCCGGCGGGGTCGGCGCGCACGTGCCGCAGCGCTTCGTCGCGAAACACGCGGTTCTTCGCGAGCTCGTCGGGCGCCTCGCGCACGCGCTGCATGGCATCGGGCGCTGTCTCGAACACCGATCGTCGCGTCGGATCGGTCGGATCCACAGCGCCCCCTGGAGCGTCAGGGTGATTGCCCAGCCAGAACACGAAAGCCGTGTTCGTGCGCGTCAGCACGAACGTTCCGAGGACCGCGTAATTGCGGGCAACCCATGGAGCGATGATCAGCGCGCTCACCACGAGCGCGAGCGCCCACGCGCGCCATACGGCCACGTCGGCGCCGCGCCATGCCGTCCATGCGAGCGCGGCCACCGCGACCGCGGCGATCGTCGGTCGTGTGAGAACGCCGGCGCCGAGCGCGAGGCCGAGCAGCAAGGCGTTCCGACGTCCCGGCCGCTCGAGCATGGCCACCATCGTGAGGGCGACGAGGGCGATGCCGAGCGAATCGAGCACGAGCGGGTGCAGCTTGGTGGCGTAGTACGCAAGCGCGGGATCGACCGCGACGAGCGTCGCTGCCACATGGCCGTCCGCTCGTCCCACGTTCGCCGCGCGAGCGCATGGATCACGACGACCAGCAGCGCGGAGAGCACGCACTGCAGGACGGCGAGCACGACGGCGTGGCGTCCGAACAGAAGGTAAACGGCCGCGACCATGAAGGGGTACAGCGGTTCCACGTACGCGCGATAGTCGAGGCCGTGATGTGAATACACGAACCCGCGGCCCGCGAGCAGATTCCCCGCGATCTCGTCGTAGTCCCAGAACTCGGGGAAGCGCCCCGTGGCGATGCTGACGGCGAGGACACCGAGCCTGAGCGCCAACGCACCGAAGAGCGCCGCGGAGGGGCGACGAAGGTCGACGTGTATGCCGTCAGTCCTTATCGGCGCGCAGCAGGATCATGCGATCGGTGAAGGATTCGATCCGGTCGCCGGCGATGCGGAAATCGAACGCTTCGCGGTGCGAGGCGGGGGCCGCCTTCACGAACGCCTCGAGCGCCGCGCGTGCATCGGGTGTCATGCGCGTGCGCGTGGTCCACTCGTCCCACGGCCGCACCTTGCTGACGATCGCCTCGTCCATCACCGTGAGCCCCGCGCCCTTGAGCAGCGCCTTCCACTCCGCCACGCGATAGGCGCGGACGTGCGTCGTATCGCGGCGCCGCTCCACCTCGCTGATGAACGCGCTCGCACCG
>VGOU01000175.1 GCA_016875795.1 Chloroflexota bacterium
GAGGCGGCGCGCCGTCCGGTCGTACACGGCCGCGAGCAGGGCCGCGGCGGCGAGGAGGCGCGGCCGGGTCACGAGGTCGATGAGGAGCGCGCGCGCGCGGCCCGGCGGCCGGCGGTGCGCGATCTCCTCGCGGGCGCCCTCCATGATCCGGCCGAACGGCACGAGCGAGGGGCACGCCGTCTCGCAGGCGCGGCACACGAGGCACGCGTCGATGTGCGCGAGCGCCGAGGGGTCGGGCGCGGACGTCGTGCGCATGAGGTCGCGGATGAGATGGATCCGCCCGCGCGGCGAGTCCGCCTCATCGCCGAGGATGCGGTACGTCGGGCAGTCGTTCAGGCACAGGCCGCACGACACGCACGTCGCGACGTCCTCGGGGCTGACGCGTGGGAGCGGAACGGCGATGTACCTAGGATACGAGCGGTCATGGCCGTCACCACCGCGTCGGTCGCGTCGCGCCTGCGCGCGCTCCTCCCCGAGGGCCGCGTGCTCGACGAGCCGACCTCCCTCGTCCCGTACGCGTACGACGCGTCGTTCTGGTCGCTGCGTGCGCGGCGCATGCCCGACGCCGTCGTCGTGCCCGAGAGCGCGGACGACGTGGTGCGCGTCGTGCGCTTCGCGGCCGAGACGGGCACGCCCGTCGTCGCGCGCGGCGCGGGCACGGGGCAGACCGGCGGCGCGGTCCCGGCGCGGGGCGGCATCGTCATCTCGTTCGCTCGGATGCGGCGCGTCCACGAGATCGACCGCACGAACCTGCAGTGCGTCGCCGAGCCGGGGATCGTGTACGCCGACCTGAACGCGACGCTCGGCGGCCACGGCCTCTTCTTCCCTCCCGACCCCGGCAGCGGCCGCGCGTGCACGATCGGCGGGATGGTCGCGAACAACGCGAGCGGCCCGCACGCCGTGAAGTGGGGCACGACGTCGGCGTACGTCCTCGGCGCCGAGGTCGTCCTCGCCGACGGCAGCGTCATCGTGAGCGGCGGCGCGCGCTCGAAGGCGCTGAAGTCCTCGAGCGGCATCGACCTGACGAAGCTCTTCGTCGGGTCGGAAGGCACGCTCGGCATCCTCACGAGGCTGCGCCTCCGCGTGCAGCCGCGGCCCGCCGCGCGCGCGGTCGTGCTCGCCGCCTACGACGACCTCGACCACACCGTGGGCACGCTCGACGACCTCTTCGCCGCGGGCATCCTGCCCGCCACCGCGGAGCTGCTCGACCGCACCGCCGTGGAGGCGCTCATGAAGTGGAAGCCCGACCTCGGCCTCCCGTCGGGCGAGGCCGTCCTCCTCGTGGAGATCGAGGGCACGCGGACGAGCGTCTCGGCGTCGGTGCGCGAGGTCGAGGGGATCGTGGGGCGCCGCGCGACGGTCACCCAGCTCGCCGAGGAGGAGGCCGCCGTCCAGCGGCTCTGGGCGGCACGCGGCGGCCTCGCCGCGGCCACGGCGCTCGTCTTCCCCGGGAAGCACCGCATCTTCGCCGGCGAGGACCTCGCCGTCCCGATCTCGGAGATCCCGCGCACGATCCGCCGCGCGCGCGAGATCGGCCGGGAGACCGGCGTGAGCGTCATCTTCTACGGCCACTTCGGCGACGGGAACGTGCACTCCGGGATCGTCATCGACCCCGAGGATCCCGACGAGGTGCGCCGCGCCGACGAGCTCGCCGACCGCCTGCACCGCCTCGCGATCGAGGTCGGGGGGACGGTCACGGGCGAGCACGGGACGGGTGCCGTGCGCGCGCAGTACATGCGCGCCGAGCACGGGCCCGCGCTCGACGTCATGCGTCGGATGAAGAAGGTGCTCGACCCGCAGGGGATCCTGAACCCGGGGAAGCTCGACCTCGAGGGCTAGCCGCCCCTAGAAGTACCCGTAGTCGCCGAGCAAGAGCCGCATGAAGACGAGGCTGCAGAGCGCGACCGTCGCGATGCGGCGCGAGAGGATCGCGCGGGGCTGGTCGCGCGCGACGAGGCCCACCTGGCCCCAGAAGAAGAGGACGAGCGAGAGCTCCGCGAACATGAAGCCGGCGTGGACGTAGCCGAACTGCGTCCACTCGTAGGGCTTCGTCATCGTCCAGTTGAGGATCCCGTTCGCGGCCTGGTAGAGGTGCACGCCGACGGTGAGCGCCGCGCCGCCGAGGAGGGAGAGGGCCACCTCCGACGGGTGCGGGCGGCGGCGCCACTCCCACAGCTGCGCGGTGATGAACACGTTCACGAGCGGCAGGAGGATCGCGTCGCCGACGAGCGCGCTCGTGTACGTCAGGGTCGTGCGGTACATGTCGTAGACGGGGTCGCCCGAGAGCCGCAGGTAGAGGCTGCCGGCGGCCTGCGTGACGAAGCCGAAGAGCAGCGTTAGCGCGAAGACGGCCCCGAGGGCCAGCCAGGGGCGCTCCTGCGCGACGGCAACGGTCCGCAGCACTTCCCTACCTCCTTGGAGGCGCCGACGGTAGCAGGTCGGCGCGCCGGTCGCGCGCTCGCGCGATCTCAAGGCGGCGGCGCGCCGTGCAGGCCCGCCGCATACGACCGCGGGTCGAGGCGAGGGAGCGCGCGCTCCGCTGCGCGGTCGAGCAGGCGGGTGTGTGGCACGACGGCCAGGTGCTCCACGATCGGCCAGAGGTCCTCCTCGCTCGTCATCCACGCGATGCGGTCGAACCGCGTGAGGTCCACCGGGCGCGAGTACGCGCGCAGGGTGCGCTCGCCGTCCCAGTTGTAGTAGCCCTCGAAGTACGAGAGCGCGAGCTCGCGGATCGTCCGGTAGGCCGGCGCGCGGAAGCGCAGGCCCGCGAACTTGGACAGGGCGACCGCGCCCCAGCGGCCGCGCTCGCGGTACACGGCGATGACGTGGTCGTCGTCGCGGACGGCCTCGAGGTCGGCGATGAGCGGCGGCCGCCCGTTCACGCGGAACGCCGCGGCGGCGAAGAACGCGGCCTCGGCGCAGTGGGCGGTCCGGTCGCGCATGACGCGCCGCGGCGATCGCAGGGTCTCGCAGCCCTTCTCGAGGTTGTAGGGGATCGCGTCGAGCCAGGCCTGCACCTTCACCGGCGTGTCGAGCCGGCGGAGCAGGGCGGTCTCGCGGGCGGTCAGGCCGTGCACGTGCGGCAGTCTGCGGGATGCGCGGGGAGGGCGGCTCCGGCGGGAGGATTCGAACCTCCGACCAAGGGATTAACAGTCCCCTGCGCTACCGCTGCGCTACGCCGGAATGAGGACCTTCATGTTAGGCGACGCGACCGGCGACCGCGAGGAACACGGGCTCGCTCGCCCGAACGGCGGTAGGCCCGACGGTCGATCGCATCTGCTCGACGGTGCGCGGGTTCGAGGACGTCTCCCTCCACGGCGAGCCGCAGGACCTCTCGTTCGGCGGCCGCGGATCCGAGTGGAGCGACCCCGAAGGTAATGTCTGGGAGGTCCCCTGGGCCGAGGGGAACTCATTCGACGACAGGGAGGGCCTGGTCTTCCCATGAGCAGCGACACCGTCGAGACCGTCCGCGCCGTCCGCCAGATCCGCCGGTACGACCCCGACCCGGTCCCCGCCGATGTGCTGCGCAGGCTCCTGAGCGTCGCCCGCTGGACCGGCAGCAGCAAGAACACCCAGCCCTGGCACTTCGTCGTCATCACCGACCGCGCCCTGCTCCGTGAGCTCAGTGGGCTGCGCCCGAACATCAACTGGCTGTCGCGCGCGCCGCTCGCGCTCGCCATCGTGCTCGACGGCACGGCGCCGCTCTCCGAGGCGTACGACGAGGGGCGCGTCGCCGAGCGGATCCTCGTGGCCGCGAGCGCGCTCGGCTACGGCGGAGGCGTGGGCTTCTGGGGCGACGAGTCGCAGCAGGCCACGGCGAAGCGCATGCTCGGGATCCCGCGGGAGCGCACGGCCCGTTCCTTCGTCACGATCGGCAAGGCGATCTCGCGCGAGGACCCGCGCGGCCTGCGCAGGGGCGGCCGGAAGCCGATGGAGGAGATCGTCAGCTACGAGCGCTGGGGGAACGCCGCCACGAAGCGCGCCTAGCCTGCACCGCCACCGAGATG
>VGOU01000176.1 GCA_016875795.1 Chloroflexota bacterium
GCGGCGACGCGCGCCGCGAACGGGCGCTCGGCGATCCCGACCGCCGCGGCGATGCGCGCGCGCTCGAGGGTCGCCACGATCCGCGCGCCGACCTCTTCGGGGGATCCCAGGAGACGCCGCGTCCCGCGCAGGTCGCACGCGAAGATCCCCCGCCCTTCGACGCCGACGCGCGGGAGGATCCTGCGCAGCGCCGCGTGCACCTTCGCGTGGCGCGCGTCGGAGACGTCGCCGCGCAGGTGGACGACGGCGACCGCGCGGCTCATACGGCCGCCTGCAGCAGCGCGCGCTCGTCGGCGGCGTCGCCGAGCCGGCGCACCGCGTACGTCCACCCGGACGTGCGGCCGTGGCGCCGCTCCCATTCGATGCGCTCGAACGCGAAGGTCGCCACCGGAAGGCGCACCGGCGGCGCGTCCGAGACCACGACGAGCGCCGCGGTGGACCCGCGCACGTGCGGCAGGACCGACGTGAGCGCGTCCGGCGTCGCGACCTGCGCGAACGCCGGGCCGACGTCGACGACGACGAGGCGGAAGCCTTCGCTGCGCAGTCCCGCGCCCGCCGCGAGGAGCAGCTCCTCGCGCGAGCGCGCGCGCACGACGATCAGCCGGCCGAGGTCGACGCCGGCGCGGTGCGCCGCGACCGGGTCGAACGAGCGCGCGCCGTCGACCCACAGCGCCGTGGCGCCGCCGCGCTGCGCCCCGGCGACCGCGCGCATCGCGAGCGTGACCTTCCCGCAGGTCCCCTCGCCGGCGAGCGCGACGGCCGACCCGGGCTCGATCCCGCCGGTGAGGCGGTCGAACGGCGTCTCGGTGAGGAAGCGCCGGTCGCTCGTGCGGTCGGCGGCCGTGGTCGCGGTCGTCACCGTCCGCGCGCCGAACCGCCCGTCGAGCCGCGCGATCGCTTCGCTCAATGCAGTGGCTGCGGCCATCCGCACGCTCCCCATGTCAGAGGCTGTTAGAACAGATGTTCTACTCTTGCGCCGCTGATGTCAACCCCTGCGCCGACCGCGGGCTACTCCGCCGCCGTCCCGTTCCTCGCTTCGGGGTGGACCGCATGCGGATGGACCTGCCCGTGCGCCCGGCGGTGCCGCGGCTGCGACGTCGCGCGCCGCACCGCCGGGACACGCAGCGCGACGTACGCGCTGACGGCGGCGATCACGGCCGCGCCGACGATGAAGCTGTTCGCCACGCCGACGATGGTGGCGATCGAGCCGAGCACCATCGATCCGAGCGGCATGAAGCCCATGAACATCATGCTGTTGACGCTCATGACCCGGCCGCGCAGGTGATCCGGCGTACGCGTCTGCAGGAGCGTGTTCCCCATGCCCATGAAGATCATCGTCGCGACCCCGAGCAGCGCGAGGAGCGGTAGCGCGAGCACGAGCGAGCGCTGCGCGCCGAACAGCACCTGCAGCCCGGTCATCGTCAGCGCGGAGGCCACGAGCACGACCCCGCGGCGCCGGACGTTGCCGAGCGAGGCCGTCGCCAGGGCGCCGAGGAGCGAGCCGATCCCCGAGGCCGCGAACAGCCACGAGAGCTCGAGCGCGCCGAGGTCCATCTCGTGCGCGACCGCGGGGAGCAGCTGGATGTACGGGCGCGACAGGAGCGCCGTGAGCGCGACGAGGACGATGACCCAGAGGATCACCTGCTCGCGGCGGATGTAGCCGAGACCCTCGCGGATCGAGCGCAGCACCGGCGTGTCGCGCCGGCCCTCGGTCGGGACGGGCGCCATGAGCCAGAGCGCCAGGATGACCGCGCCGTAGGAGGCGGCGTTGATCGCGAAGAGCCAGCCGACCCCCGCGAGCGCGCCGCCCGTCGCGCCGACCGCGGTCGCGATGAGCCCGCCGATGACGGGCCCGATCACCTGGGGGCCGTTGAACGCGGCGGAGTTGAGGCCGATGGCGCTCATGAGGTCGCGTTCGGGCACCAGCCGCGGGACCATCGCCTGGCGCGAGGGGATGTCGAACGAGAAGATGAGCGAGTTGATCGCCGCGATGAGGATCACCGTGACGATGTCGATGCGGCCGGCGATCGTGAGCGCCGCGAGGAGGGTCGAGGTCGACGCGGCCAGGACCTGGGTCGTCAGCAGCAGCCGCCTGCGGTCGGCGCGGTCCGCGACGACGCCGCCGAAGAGCCCGAAGGTGAACCCCGGGATGGCCCGCGCGAGGCCGACGAGACCGAGGTAGAGCGGCGCGAGGTGCGGGACGCCGTCCTGCACCGCGAGCTGCACGACGAGGTAGCCCATGCCGAACATCTGCATCCACGACCCGGTGTTCGAGACGAGGTGGCCGAACCAGAAGAGGCGGAAGTCGCGGTAGCGCAGGGCGGCGATGGCGCTGGTGCGACCCGGGTCGACGGCCGCGGCGGGGTCGGTCGCGGCGCTCGCGAGCGCGGGGCCGAGCTGCTCCGTGGGGTCAGGCCGTGCCTGCGGCGTCGCGCACCTCCCTTCGACTGCGAGAGCGCATGGGAGTCGAACCCACCACGGAACGCTTCAGCGCCCCATCAGCGGTTTTGAAGACCGAGGCCTGCACCGGCAGACGCGCGCTCTCATGGGCCCGATGGGCCCACGAGCCAGTCTAGGCGGCCTTGATGTACGAGCTGAGCTGCGCGAGCAGCTTCTCCTTCGGCATGTAGCCGACGAGCCGCTGCGCCTCGCGGCCGTCCTTGAAGACGATCATCGTGGGGATCGCGCGCACGCCGAAGCGGCCGGCGGAGACGGGGTTCGCGTCGACGTCGAGCTTCGCGATCTTCAGGGCCTCGCCCTTCTCGGCGGCGATCTCCTCGAGGACCGGAGCGATCATCCGACACGGCCCGCACCAGGTCGCCCAGAAGTCGACCAGCACGGGCTTGTCGCTCTTCAGGACCTCCTGCTCGAAGGTCGCGTCGTTCACCGGGACGGGCTTTGCCATGTTCTGTACCGCTCCTTACTTTTCGATCGCCGTCGGCCCGGCCTTGGGCCTCGCTCGCGGCGAGCCGCTCCGCTCTTGTTGACCTCGCTCGGACCGGCAGAGCCGGACCCTCGCTCGACCCACTACCACTTGAACGATAGCTGGTGCGCCGGTCGTTCCACCGCAGGCTCGAGGCCGAGAACGGGCTCGAGGTCGCCGAGGCCCGCGGCCGGGTCCGCGGCGAACGCGGCGAGCGGGGCCCACTTCACCAGGCGCCACCCGCGGCGGCGCACCACCTCGGCGAGCGCGGGCGCGCGCGTGAGCTTCAGCACCGCGAGCGACTTGCGCTCCTCCGGGAGCGCGAGGAAGCGGAACACGCGTTCGTCGTCGGTGACCGCCTCGCCGATCTCGACGACCGGCCGGTGCAGGCGCGCCGTCCAGTCGATGTGCCAGAGGAACACCATGCGCGCGCGGTCGTACCAGACGACGTCGACGAACTGGAGCGCCTCACCCGCTCCGCGGACGTGGCGTCCGAGCGGCGCCTCGCGCTCCTCCGCCGTCATGAGGTCGCCGAGCGTCTCGGCCCGCGCCGCGAAGGGCTCGGCGAGGGCGCGCCGCTGGAGGTCGCGCCCGACGTGCACCTTGAACCCGAGGCGGCGGCCGGCGTCGAGGAGGAGGGCCGCGAGGCGCGTCTGGCCCTCCTGGCGGCGCGCGAGGGCGTCCTCGTCCCGCAGGCGCCAGCGGCCGTCGGGCCCCTGCGCCCCGTACGAGGCGAGGCAGCGCTCGACGACCTCGCGGTCGGGCGTCTCGGCGGCGCGGTAGAGGCCGTACGTCCGCTTCAGCACGCTGCGCGTGTCGATCTCCCGCGCCGCCGCGAGGAGGCCCCACACCGACCACTCGACGCGGTCGTCGAGCGGCGCGCGATCGCCCGCGGGCGCCGTCAGGTCGTAGGCCGCGCCCGTCTCGCCGACCTTCTGGATCCCGTCGCGCCGGCCGTCGGCGAGCGCCGACCGGAAGTGGTCCATGAACGCCTCGAGCTCGCTCACGCCCGTCGCGCGCTTCAGCGCGAGCGGCGCGAGGAGGCCGCGGTCGGCGA
>VGOU01000177.1 GCA_016875795.1 Chloroflexota bacterium
GAGGTCCTCGCCGTCGCCCTCGCCACCGCCGCGGCGCTGCTCCTCGCGCTCTTCGGCATCGGCCGCCGGCTCCTCGGGCTGACCGCGCGCGACGTCGGCTTCCGCGCCGCGCCGGCGCGCACCCTCGGCGTCGCCGCGTCGAGCGCGCTCGGCTTGTGGATCCTCTCGATCCTCGTGAACGCGGTGCAGATCAGCCTCTTCGGCCCGAACCCGCAGTCGCTCATCGTCACGATCGGCGCGCACCGCGGTCTCGCGGCGCTCGTCATGGACCTCGTCACCGGCGCGGTGCTCGCACCGTTCGCCGAGGAGGTCCTCTACCGCGGGCTCATCTTCGGCGGCCTCGCGCAGCGCATGCCCATGGCCGCCGCCGCGGTCGTGAGCGCGCTCCTGTTCGCCGTGTCGCACGGCCTCGGCGTCGTCGCGCCGATCTTCGTGCTCGGGCTCGGCCTCGCCTGGATCTACGCGCGCACGGGGACGATCTGGGCGCCCATCGTGACGCACGCCGTCGTCAACGCGGTGTCGCTCCTCCTCGTGTTCGCTCTGTCGAACCCCTGATGAGCTGCAGCGCGACGGCCGCCCCGAAGAGCGCGGCGCCGGCGACGTCGCCGGCGGCCGTCGGGAGGAGCAGGAGGACGCCAGCAGCGACGAGGAGCGCGCGCTCGGGGAGCGCCGTCGGGCGGAGGAGGTGGCCGCTCACGCCCGTCGTCAGCGCGACGATGCCGATCGCGGCGCTGCCGGTCGCGACGACCGCCTCCACGGCGGTCGTGTCGCGCAGGAGGATCGCGAGCCCGTCGGGCTGCGTGAACATGAACGGGACGAGGAAAGCCGGGAGCGCGTACTTCCAGCTGAGCATCATCGTCTTGTAGGGGTTCCCGCCGGTGAGCGCGGCGGCGGCGAACGGCGAGAGGCCGACCGGCGGCGAGACCTCGGAGAGCACCGAGTAGTAGAAGATGAACATGTGCGCCGCGGGCGCCGGGACGCCCATGTTGATGAGCGCCGGCGCGACGGTGGGGACGGCGACGAGGTACGACGCCGTGATCGGGAGCGACAGCCCGAGCACCCACAGGACGAGCGCGCTCACGATGAGCGTGAGCACGAGGTGCCCCTGGCCGAGGGCGATGATGAGGTTCGACACCTTCAGCCCGAGCCCGGTCTGCAGCAGGACGCCGACGATGATCCCCGCGGCCGCGATGGTCGACGCGATGGCGAGCACGCCGCGGACGCCGTCGGTGAGCGACGCGAGGATCTTCGGCGGCGTGAGCGCCGCGCTCCGGTCCACGTACGAGACGGCGATGGCGAACACGATCGCCCAGAAGACGGCGAGGATCGGCGACATGCCCAGCGCCATGAACGCGACGATCGACACGAGCGAGGTGAGGTGGGACCAGTGCCGGCGGAGGAGCTCGCCGGCGCGCGGCGCCACGATCTCCACCTCGCGCGCGCGCAGCCGCCGCGCGTCGACCTCGATCATGACGAAGATCGCGAGGTAGTAGAGGAGCGTCGGCACCGTCGCCATGACGAGCACCTCGAGGTAGGAGATGCGGAGGAGCTCGGCCATGAGGAACGCGGCGGCGCCGAGGACGGGCGGCGAGATGAGCGCGCCGATCCCGCCCGCGGAGAGGATCGCGCCCGCGGTCTCGCGGTCGTACCCGGCGCGCTTCAGCATCGGGTAGGCGATCGAGCCGAGCGTCACGGTGGTCGCGACGCCCGACCCCGACACCGTGCCGAGGAGGAACGAGGCGAGCGTCACGCTGCGGCCGGCGGCGTTGCGCCGCCGCCCCGAGAGCGCGAAGGCGAGGTCGACGAAGAACGTGCCGGCGCCGGACCGCTCGAGGACCGCGCCGTAGATGGTGAACAGGATGATGAACGAGCCCGCGATGTAGATGAGGCTGAGCATCCCGTCGAGCGACAGGTACTGCTGCGCGACGATGTGGTCGAGGTCGAACCCGCGGTGGCGGATGATGGGCGGGAGGATCGCCCCGAGGTACGCGTACGCGAGCATGACGATGACGAGGGCCGAGAGGTGCCAGCCCACGGTCCGCCGCGTCGCCTCGAGCACGAGCACCATCGCGAGCAGGCCGAACCCGAAGTCCGCGGGGCTCGGCGTCCCCACGCGGTAGATGGCGGTGTCGAACTGCGAGAGCAGGTAGCCGCCCGCGGCGAGCGCCGCCGCGGCGAGCGCGAGGTCGAGCGGCGTGACGCGGTCGCGCCAGCGCCGGAGCGGCGGGTAGTGGATGAACGTGAGCACGAGCACCGCCGTGAGGAAGACGATCGAGAACACGTGCACCGTCGTGAGCGAGAGCCCGAACACCGTCACCGTGGGGAAGAGGGGGATGCTGGTGAACGGGACCGGCGCGCCGGCGACGGCGTACGCGATCGCGATCGCCGCGGTGAGGAGGCCGAGCGCGCTCATGAGGAGCGCGGCCCGCCCGCTGAACGACCGCGTGCGCGCCTCGGCCTCGTACTCCTCGATGAGCGCCTGGGCCTGCCGCTCGTCGATGGCGCGCTCGCCGGGGGTGGCCGTCACGCCCACGGCAGGAGCCCCCACAGCCACAGCGCGAGCGGGCGGCGGCCGACCGTGACCACGACACGCGCATCCTCGCCGAACCGCTCGCCGAGGACCAGCGCGCGCGTCCCGGCCTCGATGCGCTGCTCGCCGCCGCGCGCCACGACGAGGACGAGCCGCTCGGCCGCGTTCGCCGGCGCGCGCCACGCGAGCATGCCGCCCGCGGGCTCCGCCGCGCCCGGCCAGCCGAAGTACTCGAGCGCGCGGACGTCGCTCGAGAGCGCGCGGTCGATGGCGATCCGCCCGCCCTCGACCCGGAGCTCCTCGCGCACGGTCACGCCGTAGACGGACTGGCTGTAGCTGTAGGCGAAGAGCGGCGCGGCGAGGGGGAGCGCGGTGCCGCCGGCCTCCGTGGCGATCTCCAGAACGGGCGCGGGGGCGGCGAGCGCCGCCCCCGCGATCAGCGTCAGCGCGACGCCCCGCGCGCGCCCTACTTGTTCCAGACCCCCTTCTCCTTGAAGTAGGCGATGGCGCCGGGGTGGTAGTCGATGGGGGAACCATCGACGGCGCTCTTCAGCGTCAGGTTCTTCGCCTCGGCGTGCACCTTCTCGAGGTCGGCGGTGCCGTCGAACATCGTGGCGAGGATCGCCCGGACGAGCGCTTCGTCCATGCCCCTGTCCGCGACGAGGAGGTTCGCCGTGCCGGAGACCTTCGCGTCGCCGTCGAGCTTGTACGCGGCGGCGGGGATGGTCGCGGTGAAGTAGAAGGCGCCGTACTTGTCGGCCATCTTCTTCACGAGGTCGGAGTGGTCGAGGACGCGCACCTTCAGGCCGGGGGTGTTCGCGAGGTCGACGATGGCCGCCGTCGGGAGGCCGCCGGACCAGAAGAACGCGTCGACGCGGCCGTCCTTCAGCGCCGTCGCGGAGTCGGCGACGCCGAGCTTCTGCACCTGGAGGTCGGCCTGGGCGAGGCCCGCGGCCTCGAGCACGCGGTTGGCGATGACCTCCGTGCCGGACGCGGCCGCGCCCACGGAGACGCGCTTGCCCTTCAGGTCGGCGACCTTCGTGATGCCGGTGCCGTCCTTCGTGACGACGTGGGTGAAGTTGTTGTAGAGGACCGCGAGCGCGACGGCGTCCTTCGCCGGAGCGTCCTTGAACTGCGCGTTGCCCTTCACCGCGTCGAACGCCGTATCGGAGAGCGTGAAGGCGAGGTCGGCCTTCTTGTCGCGGACGAGCTGCATGTTCGTGACGGACGCGTTCGTCGACTGCGCCGTCGCTGCGACGCCGAGCTTGCTCGAGAGCAGGTTCGCGAGGCCCGCGCCGTAGACGATGTACACGCCGCCGGTCCCGCCGGTGACGATGTTGATCGGCTTGCCGGCGAAGTTCGGGGTCGGCTTCGGTGCGGCGGTGCCGGCCTGCGTCGGCGCGGCGCCGGTCGGCGCGCTCGTCGGG
>VGOU01000178.1 GCA_016875795.1 Chloroflexota bacterium
GCCGCGCGCAGCGCGTCCTCGAGCGCGTCGCCCGCGAGCGGCGGGAACTCCGGCACGCCGCTGTCGCACAGGAACGCCTTCACGCCGACGGCTCCACGGTCGGCGAGCTCGCGCAGCGCGCGCGCGTCCGCGCGCACGAGCCCGCCCCAGAGCGCGAAGTCGACCACGGAGGCGCGCTCCGCGGCGGCGCGCTTCGCGTCGAAGGCGGCCCCGTCGAGGGTCGGCGGGATCGAGTTGAGCGGCATGTCCGCGACCGTCGTCGTCCCCCCGCACGCCGCGGCGCGGCTGCCGTGCTCCCAGCCCTCCCAGTCCTCGCGCCCGGGCTCGTTGAAGTGCACGTGGGCATCGACGGCGCCCGGCATCGCGTAGAGCCCGCGCGCGTCGATCAGCTCATCCGCGTCCGCCGCGCCCGGTTCGACGAGGGCCGCGACGCGCCCGCCGTCCACGAGGATGTCGCGCGGGAGGATCGCCTCGGGCCCCACCACGACCGCGCCGCGGATCGCCAGCACGGCGCCGCCTATGCGATCTCCTCGAAGCGGATGTCCTGCGCGCCCGACCAGAGCGTGTGGCGGCCGAGCTCGGCGAGCTCGTCGAGCCCGTCGGCGATCGTGAGGAAGTGGTTCCCCGCGAGCTGGCCCACCTTGCTCGCGAAGAGCACCGAGCCGTACGGCACGAGGATCTCCATCTCGGACACGCCGCCGGGATAGAGGAGGAGCTGGCCGGGCGCGGGGTGGCTCGTCGCGTTCTCCGGCGGCACGTCCACGCGGCGCTCGCCCATGGGGATCCACATCGCCTCGCCGCTCCAGCGCGCGTGGATGAGGTGGTCGGTGAACGGGAGCATCTTCCGGAACGCGGCGCACGTCCGCGGCGCGGCCTCCTCTTCGAGGCGCGCGGTGAACGTGGAGCGGCCCGCGGTGATGCGGATCGCGGTCATGCTGCCGGTACGATACCCGCGCCCATGGCGGGATCGATCTCCACCCATGTGCTCGACACCGGAGCGGGGCGGCCCGCCTCCGGCGTCCGCGTCACAGTCTCGCGCGGGGAGGAGGTGGTCGGCGAGGGCACGACCGACGCCGACGGCCGCATCCGCGACCTCGCGGCCGGCCTCGCGCCCGGGACGTACCGCCTCGCGTTCGAGGTCGCGTCGCCCTTCTTCACGCGCGTCGCGCTCGACGTGCGCGTCGGCGACGGGCACCACCACGTCCCGCTCCTCCTCTCCCCGTACGGCATCGCCTCGTACCGTGGCAGTTGAGGCCGCCGACCTCGCGCGCGCGTTCGAGCGCGCGCCCGCGCTCGTCGACCGGCTCGTCGCGGAGGCGCCCTTCGCCACCGCGGGCGCGGCGATCGCCCGCGCGCGCACCCTCCTGGGCGCGATGAGCGAGCGCGACCGCATCGCCGTGCTCGACGCCCACCCGCGGATCGGCGCGGCGGGGAGCACCCTCTCGCCCGAGTCGCTGAGGGAGCAGGGCGGCGACGAGGACCCCGCGGTCCTCGAGCGGCTCACGGCGCTGAACGACGAATACGAGCGGCGCTTCGGGTTCCGGTTCGTCATCTTCATGCACGGCCGGACGAAGCGCGGCGCGCTCGGCGTGCTCGAGCGCCGCCTGCGCCGCTCGCGCGAGCGCGAGCTCGCGACGGCCGTGGACGAGTTCCTCGCGATCGCGCGCGACCGCCTCGCGGCATGACCGACCTTCTCGCGTACGCCGGCGACTGGCTCCACCTCGTCCTGCGCTGGGGGCACCTCGTCGCCGCGATCGCCTGGGTGGGCACGTCCTTCTACTTCATCTCGCTCGACCTCGGCCTCCTGCCCAGCCGCACGGCGGCCGTGGCCGGCGAGGCGTGGGAGATCCACGGCGGCGGCTTCTACCGCATCGAGAAGATGCGCCTCGTCCCCGAGCGCATCCCCGAGCACCTGCGCTGGTTCAAGTGGGAGGCCTACCTCACCTGGCTCACCGGCTTCGGCCTCCTCGTCCTCCTCTACTACGTGGACCCGTACGGCTTCCTCATCGACCCGGCCGTCCTCGACCTCGAGCCGTGGCAGGCGGTGGCGGCGAGCGTCGCGCTCCTCGCGCTCGGCTGGGTCGCCTACGACCGCATCGGGCGCGCGCTCGAGGGCCGGCCGCAGGCGCTCGCCGTCGCGGTCGCGACGCTCGTCGTCGCCGTGGTGCTCGCCGCGCACGCGCTCTTCGGGTCGCGCGCGGCGTACATCCACGCGGGGGCCACGCTCGGGACGTGGATGGCGGCGAACGTCCTCCTCGTCATCATCCCCGGCCACCGCGAGCTCGTCCGCGCGAAGGAGGAGGGCCGCGAGCCCGACCCGCGCTGGGCGCTGCGCGGGAAGCAGCGCTCGGTGCACAACAACTACCTCACGCTCCCGGCGCTCATCGCGATGATCAGCCAGCACTTCCCCTTCACGTACGGCCACGCCGCCGCGCCGCTCGTCCTCCTCGGGCTCGTGGCCTCGGGCGCCACGGCGCAGCACTTCCTCAACCTGCGCCACCGCGGGACGACGCGCTGGGACGTGCTCGCGGGCGCGGGCGCGATCCTCGCGGCGGTCGCGGTCGCGAGCGCGCCGCCTCTCGCCGGCGCAGCCGCGGCGCCGCTCTCCGCGGAGGAGCGCGCTCAGGTCATGACGGTGATGCGGGCGCGCTGCGAGTCGTGCCACGCGCGCACGCCCACGCAGGCCGGCTTCACCGCGGCGCCGAAGGGGCTCGCGCTCGAGTCCCCCGAACAGGTGCGCGCGAACGCGCGCAAGATCTTCCAGCAGGCCGTGGTGACGCGCGTCATGCCGCTCGGGAACCAGACGGGGATGACCGACGCCGAGCGCGACCTCATCGCGCGGTGGTTCAGAGCGGGGGCACCGCTCCCGTAGAGGGCCGTATGTGTTTCCGTGCCAACTTGGCACGGATCCGTGCCAACCTGACACGGAAACACATCAGGGGCTAGGGTGCACCGCCACCGAGATGTAGCGACACATCCGGCTCACCTCGGGCGCATCTTCCGCGAACCGTAGACGGCCTCGGCCGGCGTGCGACCCTGGGTGTGCCGGCCGAGGTGGGCGCGATCGAAGTCGAAGTACGCGGTGTAGCGCTCGAGGTCGCGACGCAGCGCGGTGTACTTCGGCACGAGCGAGCGCGCGAAGGTCGGCCGCCGGCGCTCCTCGAGGACCGCGCGCCGCACGCGCTCGACGCGGCCGTTGGTCTGGGGCCGCCCGGCGCGGATGAAGCGGTGCTCGGCCCGGGCGTCGGCCGCGCCCGACCGGAACTCGCCCGAGCGGAACTCCGATCCGTTGTCGCTCGAGACCGCCTGCGTCTTCCAGCCCGCGTCGTGGAGGTCGCGCGCGACGGTCGCGGCGTACTGCCACACCCGGCCCCTCGTGCCCTGGAGGCGGCCGACGTGGAAGCAGTCGAGCTGCACCAGGGCGCCCGGCGTCTCGGCCTCCAGGTGCAGCTCCTCGGGGACCGCTGGTCGCTCCGGCTCGGGCGGGCTCTGGTACCCCGCGATGAGCGCGAGGCGCCGCCGCCGTGTGCCGATGCCGTGGCGGCGCAGGGCGCGGTACACGCCGTTGTGGCTGATGACCAGGCGCCCCCAGCGCTCGCTGCGCAGCTCCGCGGCGACGCGCCGCGGGCCCATGCCCGGGATGGCCCAGGGCGAAGGCCACGACGCGCTCCTCGAGGAACGGCGGCAGCTGGTCGGGCATGCGCGGCGGGCGGCGTTCCCGCGGCCGCGGGATCTCCAGGCCGTGGCGCTCGACGAAGGGCTTCCCGCGGTAGCAGCTCGAGCGGTGGTAGCCGAGCTCGCGGCAGGCGCGCGCGACGCCGATCCCCTGGGCGCGGGCGGACAGGCGGACGCGGTGGCGGAAGGGCAGGTCATCATTGGTCACGAAAGCGGCCCTCCTCCGGAGCGGTCAGACGCCCGAAGGATGGGCCGCTTTCGCTGTCTG
>VGOU01000179.1 GCA_016875795.1 Chloroflexota bacterium
GCACGAGCCGCCGCATCGCGGCCCGGCTCGTCGAGGCGCTCGCCGCGGGCGGCGGCGACCCGCGCTCCATGACCGCGGCCCTCGGCCCCTCCATCGGCCCGTGCTGCTACGCCGTCGGCTCCGAGCGCGTCGCGACGATCCGCGAGCGGCTCGGTCCCGACGCGGACGCCGCGATCGTGGAGCGCGACGGCAGGAGCGTGTTCGACCTCTGGGAGGCGAATGCGGCGCAGCTGCGCGCGAGCGGCGTCGGCGCCGTCGAGATCGTGGGGGCGTGCACGCTGTGCGCCGGCGAGGACCTCTTCTCTCGGCGCGGCGGCGACGTCGGCCGGCTCGGCATGGCCTTCATCGGGCGGCGCGCCGCGGGGGCCGCGGCGTGAGCCTCATCTTCGACCCCGAGATCCAGGCCGACGAGCTCCGGGGCCGCCGCGTGACGATCGTCGGGATGGGGAAGGCGCGCACCGCGGCGGGCCTCGGCCGGTGGCTCCTCGACCAGGGGGCGATCGTGACGATGTCGGACCGCAAGCCCCGCGAGCAGCTCGCCGAAGGCATCGCGCGCCTCGGCGAGTTCGGCATCGCCGAGCGGGTCGCCCTCGTCCTCGGCCCGTCGAGCGACGACGCCGCGCTCGCCGACCCCGAGTTCGTCTTCGTCATGCCGGGGATCCGGCCGCGGTCCGCGACGATCCTGCGCGCCCGCGAGCGCGGGATCCCCATCCTCACCGAGATCGGGGTGTTCTTCCGGCTCTGCCCCGCGCGCATCGTCGGGATCACCGGGACGAAGGGGAAGTCCACGACGACCACGCTCGTCGGGCGCATCCTCGGACGCGGGCCGCGGCGCGTCATCGTGCGGGGGAACATCGGCACGAGCGTCATCGAGGAGCTGCCCTCGCTGGCGAAGGACGACATCGTCGTGCTCGAGCTCTCGAGCTTCCAGCTCGAGACGGTCGCGCAGAGCCCGGCGGTCGCGGTGGTGACGAACGTCCTCGAGGACCACCTCGACCACCACGGGACGCGCGACGCCTACGTGGCGGCGAAGAGCAACATCGTCCGCTGGCAGGGGTCGCGCGACGTCGCGGTCCTCAACCTCGACGACCCGACCGTCATGGCCATGCACGACGGGGCCTCGTCGCAGCTGCGCTCGTTCTCGCTCGGGCTCCGCCCGAAGCGCGGCGCGTGGCTCGACCGGCAGGAGCGCCTCGTGCTCACCGACGGCGAGCGCGAGACGGTCGCGTGCGCCGCGGCGGAGCTGCGCATCCCGGGCCGCCACAACGTCGCGAACGCCCTGGCCGCCGCGATCGTCGGCGACGTGCACGGCATCCCGGCGGCGACGATCGCGGAGGAGCTGCGCGCCTTCGAGGGGCTGCGCCACCGGCTCGAGCGCGTCGCCGAGGCGGACGGCGTGCTCTGGGTGAACGACTCCCAGGGGACGACGCCCTACGCGACGATCCCGGCGATCTCGGCGTTCGGGCGGCCGCCGGTCGTCATCCTCGGCGGGGTGGCCAAGGACGCCGACTTCGCCCCGCTCGCGCGCGAGCTCGTCGCGAAGGCGCGCGCCGCCATCGTCATGGGCCAGGCGGCCGAGGAGATCGCGAGCGCGATCGCGGCGGCGAAACGCCGCGGCGGCGCCGCGGGTCCCGAGGTGCACCGCGCGAAGGACCTCCGCGACGCGGTCGAGCGAGCGCGCGCCGTGGCGCGCCCCGGCGACGTCGTCCTCCTCTCGCCCGCCTGCGCGACCGCCGCGGGTCGGACGGACGCCGTCGATGAGTTCTCGTCGTACGGGGAGCGCGGCGACCGCTTCCGCGAGCTCGTCGCCGAGGTCGCGTCGTGAAGCGGCTCCGCCTGCCGGCGATGACCGCGTACGACCTGCCCCTCGTGGCGGTCGTGCTCGCGCTCGTCCTGATCGGGCTGCTCATGGTGTACAGCGCGAGCGGGATCCGCGCGCTCGACACGCTCGACGACCCGAGCTACTTCCTCGTCCAGCAGTCGGCGTGGGCCGTCGTCGGGATCGCCGGCATGCTCGTCGCGGCGCGGATCGGCCACCGCCGGCTGCGCGTCATCGCGCTGCCGCTCCTCCTCGCGTCGATCGCGGGCCTCGTCCTCGTGCTCATCCCGGGGATCGGGACGTGCGCGAGCGGCGCGTGCCGCTGGCTGCGCATCAGCTCGTTCGTCGGCATCCAGCCGTCCGAGGCCATGAAGCTCGCGCTCATCCTCTACCTCGCGTATTGGCTCGCCGCCCGCCGCGAGCGGATCGGCGCCGCGAGCACGACGGTCCCGTTCCTCGTCCTCTTCGCGCTCGTCACCGGGCTCGTCGTGGCCGAGCCGGACCTCGGTACGGCCATCGTCATCGGTCTCATCGCCTTCGTCGTATGGTTCGCCGCGGGCGCGCGCCTCGTCGCGTTCGCCGCGATCGGCGCGCTCGTGGTCACCGCGACGGCCGCGCTCGCCATCGCCCAGCCGTACCGGCTCCAGCGCGTGCTGACGTTCCTCGACCCGTGGGCCGACCCGCGCAACACGGGCTTCCACACGATCCAGTCGCTGTACGGGCTCGCGCTCGGCGGGCCGTTCGGGGAGGGGCTCGGGGCGGGGAAGGAGAAGTTCGGCTTCCTGCCCGCCCCGTACACGGACTCGATCTTCGCCGTCATCGGGAACGAGCTCGGGCTCGTCGGGACCGCCGCGGTGATCCTCCTCTTCCTCGCCCTCGCCTTCCGCGGGACGCGCATCGCGCTGCGCGCGCCCGACGCGGAGGGCGCGCTCCTCGCGATCGGCATCACCGGGTGGCTCGCGTTCCAGGCCTGGCTGAACATGGCCGTCGTCGCGAGCCTGGTGCCCATGACGGGCATCACGCTCCCCTTCATCTCCTACGGGGGGTCGTCGCTCTGCGTCGGCCTCTTCGCCGTGGGCATACTCCTCAGCGTCAGCCGTGCAGGGAACGTCACGCGGGGGGCAGGCCCCCCGCGATCCCCCCACAAGCTCGCGGGCCTGCCGCGTATTGCTCGCGGGCGGGGGGACGGGCGGCCACGTGCAGCCCCTCCTGGCGGTGGCCGAAGCGCTCCGCGAGCGCGACGCGACCATCCGCTTCCTCTTCCTCGGCGGGCGGCGCGGCCTCGAGGCTGACCTCGTCCCCGCGAGCGGGATCACGTTCCACCCCACGCCGATGCCTTCGCTGCGCGATCCCGACTCGCGCGCGTCGCTCGTCGCGCGCGGCGCCATGCTCGGGCCGAGCGTGCTGTCGGCGCTCGCGCGCATCGCGGCCTTCCGGCCGAGCGTGTGCTGCACGAGCGGCGGGCTCGTCGCGTTCCCCATCGTCGTCGCCGCGCGGCTCGCGCGCGTGCCGGTGTACCTCTGGGAGGGGAACGTCATCCCGGGGCGCGTCAACCGCGCGCTCGCCGCGTGGTCGCAGCGCATCGGCGCGACGTTCGACGCGTCGGTCGAGCACCTGCCGCCCGGCAAGACGCGGGTCACCGGCGACCCCATCCGGCGCTCGCTCCTCCGCTGGAAGGACTACGAAGCGCGGACGGTCCTCGGCCTCGACGACGGCACGGTCGTCCTCGTGAGCGGCGGCAGCCAGGGGTCGGAGCGCATCAACGACGCGGCCCTCGGCGCGCTCCCGCACCTCCTCCCCAAGGCGACCGTGATCCACGTCACCGGCGGAGCGCACCTCGGGCGCGCCGAGGCGCGGAAGGCGGCGCTCCCGCCCGAGCTCGCGCGGCGGTACCGGCCGTACGCCTTCCTGCGCGACGAGATGGGCGCCGCGCTCGCCGCGGCCGACCTCGTCATCGGCCGCGCGGGCGCGTCGTCGATCGCCGAGCCGCTCGCGTTCGGGAAGCCGCTCGTCCTCATCCCCT
>VGOU01000180.1 GCA_016875795.1 Chloroflexota bacterium
CGACGGCGTCGGCGGTCGCCGCGGAGCGCAGGTCGGCGCCGCGCAGGCCGCCCGTGTCGACGGCGCGCGGCACCTCGTCGACGGCGCCGACGACGACCGTCAGTCCCTCGCCCGCGACCACGGCGACGCCCACGGTCGGGCGCTCGAGGATCTGGAACTTCACGTACGCCACGGGCACGGCCGGTGGCGGAACGGGCACCTCGATCGCGACGAGGACCTCGTCCTCGCCGAGGGCGGTCTGGTACATGCCGGTGAGGAACTCCGCCATGGGCACGGTCCGCGGACCGGACGCGCCTTCGAGCACGGCGCGCGCGCCGAGGGCCACGAGGAGCGCGGGCGGGTCGGCGTGCGGCTCGGCGAACGCGATGTTCCCGCCGAGCGTCCCGGCGGCGCGGACGCGCACGTTCGCGACGCTGCGCTCCATCTCCGCGAACGCCGGGATCGCCCCGGCGAGCAGCGGGTCGCGCTCGAGCTCCCAGTGCGTGACCGCCGCGCCGATGCGCAGCACGCCGTCCGTCCGCGTGACGCCGCGCAGCGCCGGGATGTGCTTCACGTCGATGAGCACGGGCCAGCGCGCGAGGCCCATCTTCATTGCCACGAGGAGCTCGGTGCCGCCGGCGTAGAGCGCGCCGTCGCTGCCGTACCGCCGGCGCAGGTCGACGGCCTCGGCCACCGACGTGGCCCGCTTCACCTCGAATCGGCGGAGCATCAGGCGAACCGGCGGCGGAGGCGGGGGAGGACGTGCTCCGTGTAGAGGCCGATCGCCGCGCGCTGGTCGGGGCCGGGGAAGTGGAACACGAGGTGGCGGAACCCCACCTCGACGTATTCGGCGACGCGCTCGACCTGCTCGTCCGGATCGGTCGAGACGATCCAGCGCGACGCGGCCTTCTCGATCGGCATCGCGGCGGCGCGGCGCTCCATCTCGCGGGGGTCCTCCACGCCGACCTTCTCCTCGGCCGAGAGCGCGAGCGCGGCCCAGTGCCGCGTGTCGTGCAGCGCCCGGTCGCGGTCGGGGTGGAACGACACCTTCACCTCGATCATCCTCTCGATGGCGTCCGCGTCGCGCTTCGCCTTGCCCGCGCCGTCGGCGACCGCGGGGAGGAGCGTGCCGGTGTACAGGTCGCGGCCCTTCCCGCTCGTGCAGATGAAGCCGTCGGCGACGCGGCCGGCGAGGCGCGCGGCGGACTCGCCGGTCGCGGCGATCCACACCGGCGGCGGCGCGGCCGGGCGGTCGTACAGCGTCGCGTCCTTCGTGCGGAAGTACGCGCCCTCGAACGTCACGAACTCCTCGGTCCACAGGCGCCTCATGAGCTCGAGCGCCTCCTTCAGCCGGGCGAAGCGCTCCTTGCTGTCGGGCCACGCGATGCCGGTGCTCGCGACCTCGTTCAGCGACTCGCCCGTGCCGACGCCGAGGATGATCCGGCCCGGGTAGAGGCACGCGAGCGTCGCGAACGCGTGCGCGACGACGGACGGATGGAGACGGAACGTCGGCGTGAGCACGCTCGTGCCGAGCGTGACGCGCTTCGTGCGCTCCCCGGCCGCCGCGAGCCACGCGAGCGAGAAGGGGGAGTGGCCGTCGCTGTGGCGCCACGGCTGGAAGTGGTCGCTGACGAAGACGGAGTCGAACCCGGCGTCCTCGGCGAGCACGGCGAACTCGAGGAGCTCGCGCGGCCCGAACTGCTCTGCCGAGGCCTTGTAGCCGATCCGGAGCATCTTGTGTCCACGCTACGCGGATCGGTCGGCGCCCGCCCGCGGAGGCGGCCGGGCCGCTCCTCATCCGATGCGGCACGCCCGCGCGGGCGAGGGCGCACACTACGCGCCCATGAAGGCCGTCCAGGACCTCAACTACAAGGTCGCGCTCGCCCAGGGGCTGAAGCGCCTGCAGGCGACGAAGCTCCGCCAGGCCGAGGGGCAGTTCCGCTACCTCGTCTCGAAGTTCCCCCAGGCCGACGGCGGCTACCGCGGGCTCGCGCGGGTCCAGATCGAGCTCGGGGACCGCTCCGCGGCGCTCACGACGCTCCGCGACGGGGCCGCGGCGCTCTCCCGGGCGAACGAGCGCGCGCTCGCCATCGACCTGCTGCGCGAAGCGACCGCGCTCGATCCGCTCGACCTCTCCCTGCACCGCGGGCTCTCCGCCGCCCTCGCCCTCGCCGGCGACGTGGGCGCCGCGGCGCAGGAGTACGTCCGCTTCTCGAACGCCGAGCTCGCGGCGGGCGACCCCGAGGGCGCGAAGCTCGAGGCCTCGTACGCCCTCGAGACGCTCGGCGAGATCCCCGCGCTGCACGAGCTCGCGGCTGCCGTCGGGCTGCAGCTGCGCACCGTCCGGCGCCTCGCGCCCGAGCCGGAGCCTCCCTCGGGCGCGCAGACCGAGGCGATGCGGCCAGGCCGCGGAGACGAGGTCGAGCACCTGAGCCGAGCGAGCGGTCCATCCTCGAGCGAGGTCGGACTGGATCCGTTCGAGCTCGAGGAGCGCGCGATGGCGCTGTTCGCGTCGGGACACGCCGACGCGGGGCGCGCCGGCGTCGAGGCCGCGCGCGCGCTCGCCGACGCGGGGAAGCTCCAGGCCGCCTCCGACCTGCTCCTGCAGCTCATCGCGTCCGGCACGAACGTGCGCGAGGCCGAGCGCGCGCTCATCCCGGTGGCGCAGGCGCTCGGAATGGGCGAGATCGCCGCCGAGCGCGAGCGCCTGCTCGCGACGGCCGCCCAGCTCGGCTGATGGGCCAGCTCGTCGACCAGTTCCTGCAGGGGCGCACCTTCGGCTGGAACAACGTCCTCGACATCCTCATCGTCGCCGTCTTCGTCTACTACGTCTTCGTCCTCATCCGCGGCACGCGCGCTGTCCAGCTCCTCCTCGGCGTGCTCGTCCTCGTCGGCATCTACGGGATCGCCGTGCGCTTGCAGCTGACGGTGACCGCGCTGGTGCTGCAGTTCCTCTCCGTGGCCGCCTTGGTCGCGCTCCCCGTGATCTTCCAGCCCGAGCTGCGACGCGCGCTCGGGCAGCTCGGCCGGCTCGGCGCCCTCGACCGCCTGCTCACCGCGACGAGCGAGGAGAAGGTGGACGTGACGGTCGAGGAGATCGTGCGCGGCGCGCTCCTCATCCGGCAGCAGGGGAACGGCGCGCTCATCGTCATCGAGCGGGGCACCGGCCTCCAGGACTACTCCGAGACCGGCGTGCCGGTGAACGGGAAGCTCACCGCCGAGCTCCTCGCGTCGATCTTCATGGGCCGGTCGCCGCTGCACGACGGCGCGGTCATCGTGCGCAGCGCGCAGGTGCACGCCGCCGCGTGCCTCCTGCCGCTCGACGAGACCCCCGAGCGGTTCGCGCACCGCTACGGCATGCGCCACCGCGCGGCGCTCTCGATCAGCGCGCAGAGCGACGCGGTCGTGGTCGTCGTCAGCGAGGAGTCGGGGACGATGTCGATCGCGAGCAACGGACGCATGATCGGCAACCTCGACGAGGAGCGGCTGCGCCGCGTCCTCAGCTCGCTCCTGCGGAGCCGGATCCAGCCGCTCCCGTTCCGAACGAAAGCGTCATGACCCGGCGGCCCAGGACCGTGGGCGAGGTCGCCCGCGCCCTGTGGCGCCGCGTGGACCTGCGGCGCACCTTCACCACGGACCTCCCGCTGAAGGGGGCGGCCGTCGGCGTCGCCATACTCCTCTTCCTCTGGGCGACGCTCGTGTACAACGCGCCCGCGCCCGACGTGACCGAGCTCTTCGACGGGCGGATCCCCGTGGAGCGGCCGGAGGTGCCGCCGGGCTTCGTCATGCGCGCGCCGCGCGGCGACGCGCAGGTGCGGCTGCGCGGCCCGGCCGACG
>VGOU01000181.1 GCA_016875795.1 Chloroflexota bacterium
CGGGCGGCGCGCGGCGACGCGGAGCCCGGCGTCCCGCAGCTGCGCGGCGACATCCGGCAGTCGCTGGCGGCGTTCGTCGCGCTGGTCGACGGGCTCGCGGGCGAGCGCGGCACGCTCTCGGCGGCGGACGTGCTCGACCGTGTGCTCGCAGAGACGCGCTACCGTGAGCACCTCGAACAGACGGACGGCGCGCACGCCGAGGTGCGCTGGGAGAACGTGCAGGAGCTGCGCTCGGTCGCCGCCCAGTACGGCGAGCTGGAGGGTGACTCATCGCTCGCGGCCTTCCTCGAGGAAGTCGCGCTCGTCTCCGACATCGACGACCCCGCCGCCGACCAGCCCGACGCGGTCACGCTGATCACGCTGCACGCGGCGAAGGGGCTCGAGTTCCCGGTCGTCTTCCTCGCCGGGCTCGAGGAGGGGCTGCTGCCGCACCTGCGCGCGCTCGACGACGCCTCGCAGATGGAGGAGGAGCGGCGCGTCTGCTATGTGGGGATGACGCGGGCGCGGGAGCGGCTCTACATGACGCGCGCACGGCGGCGCTTCCAGTACGGCAACCTGCGCGCGAACCCCGCGTCGCGCTTCCTCGGGGACCTGCCCGCGGATGAGATCGCCTCGCCGGTCGGGGCGCCGAGGCCGCAGGAGGGGCTCGACCCGCGCCGTCTGCGCGCCGCCGCAGGGCGCGAGCGCGCCGAGGTCGACGCCGAGCACCCCGCGTTCCGGCCCGGGGACCGCGTGGTGCACGAGCGGTTCGGGACCGGCGTCGTCGTGGCGTGCGCGATCGTCCCGGGGGACCAGCAGGTCACGGTGGCGTTCGAGGGGCAGGGGGTGAAGCGGCTCCTGCTCTCGTTCGCGCCGCTCAGCGCGGCCTCGTAGACCCCGCGGCGAAGGTCGGGCGATGGAGCCGTCTAGCGCCGGTTGGCGCCGCCCGCGAGGCCCGCGAAGAGCGCGCGCAGCTCGAGCTGACGCAGCACGTCGGCGCGGGTGAGCAGGCCGACGAGGCGGCCGTGCTCGAGCACGGGCACCTGGTGGATGTCGTGCTGCTGCATGAGCTTCATCGCGTCCAGGACGGTGGCGTCAGGCGCGACCACGACCACCTGGTCCGCGGGGACCATCGCCTCGCGCGCGGCGGTCGCGGACCAGTGGTCGCGCCGTCGCAGGAGGCGAGCACGCAGCGCTCGGCGTGCTGGAGGACGCGCTCGTCGACGATGCGTTGCAGCGGCCACTCCTCGCCCACCGGCTCCGGCGGCGCGCGCATCACGTCGCCGGCGTGGATGTGCTCGAGCGCTCGCTCCACGATCATCTGCTGGTAGGCACCCTCCGAGGCGGACTTCAGGAAGAGGCCGATCAGCACGTACCAGAGCCCGAACAGGCTCACTGTGAGCACCGTGACCACGCCGATCGCGATCATCACCCACGCGATCCCCGTGCCGACGCGGGAGGCGATGCGCGTGGCGCGCACGAGGCTGTGGGTCCGCGACCACACGATCGAGCGGAAGACCCGCCCGCCGTCGACAGGGAAGCCCGGCAACAGGTTGAAGGCGCCCAGCACAAAGTTGATCCACGCCAGGTACACCGCGATCGTCGCAATGCCGCCGCCGAGGAAGAGCCACGCCAGCCCGAACAGCGCCGCGAGCGCCCAGGACATGAGCGGGCCGGCGATCGCGACGCGGAACTCCTGACCGGCCGTCTTCATCTCGTTCGCGAGCTGTGAAACGCCGCCGAAGATGAAGAGCGTGATCGACGGCACGGCCATCCCGAGCGACTGCGCGACGAACGCGTGCGAGAGCTCGTGCAGCAGTACGGAGACGAAGAAGACGAGCGCGGTGAGGACCGCCGCATTCCACCGCTGCGTCTCCGTCCACCCTGGGAGCAGGTCGACGAAGATGCCCTCGGCCAGCGACCAGGAGACGAGGACGAAGATCAGGATCCACGACCAGTGGACGCGGATCGCGATGCCGCGGATGCGACCGAGGACGAAGCCGGAGGTGAGGTCCATGGCGTCGAGGATACTGTGTTGCACCGATCCTCGCGGAGCGTGAGCGCGCGAGCGCCCGGGGGGAGGTTCCGCGATGCCATCCACGTGGCCCGTCGTCCTCGTGCTGGTGGCGCTCGTGCTCACGCTGCCGATCGCGATCGGCGCGCTGCTGCCGCGCGACCACCACGTGACGCGGCGGATCGCGATCGCGCGCCCGCGCGCAGAGGTATGGGCGCGCGTCGCGGACCTCGAACGGCAGCCCCGGTGGCGGCGCGACCTCCGCTCGGCGATACGGGTCGATGATCGGGACGGCCACCCGACGTGGGTCGAGAGCGGGCGGGAGACGATGACCCTCGAGACGCTCGAGGCGGAGCCGCCCGAGCGTCTCGTGCGCCGCATCGTCCCGGGCGGGACGCCGTTCGGCGGCCGGTGGACGATCGCGCTCTCGGACCACGACGGCGTCACGGAGGTCGCCGTCACCGAGGACGGCGAGGTCTACGCGCCGCTGTTCCGGTTCTTCAGCCGCTTCGTGCTCGGGTACACGCGCACGATCGACGGCTACCTGCGGATGCTCGCCGCGAGCTTCGACGAGCGGAACGCTCGCCCGACGGACTGACGCCGCGGCGTTGGGGGCGACGACGGCCGGGCCGCGGCTGCGGTCGCGGGAGCCGGGCCGAGATCCCGAGGATCAGCGCGACGGCGCGGGCGCGGGTACGCCGGCAGGACCACGCGCGAAGAGCCTACCTCGGGCCGAGTGCTCCTGTGACAACCCTCAGCCAGATCGCGTCCTCGTACGTCTGACCGTCAGGCGCCGCCACCATCGCGTCGTCGAGCACCTCGCGCATGAGCTCCCCGATGCGCTCGACCTTCGCCTCCCCCCGGAACGGGACGGAGCCGAAGGTGCCTTCGATGTCGCGCATCGTCTCCACGGTGCCCTCCGGGGCGAGCAGCAGCGTCGTGCGGCGCGCGGCGACGACGCGGTCGATCACGTAGGGGCTCGGCTCGCCGCCGCCGGTGAGGATCACGCAGACGGGGTCGACGCGCATCGCGGCGAGCACGATGTCGACCTTCTCGGCGCGCGTGAGCACGGCCGAACGCGGGAAGCGCCGGAAGTAGGGTTCGTCGGGGTCGTGCGAGATCGCGCCGATCACGAGGTGGGCGCAGACCGCGTCGTCGCCCTCGGCGCCCCGGGCGAGCACCTGCGCGCGGCTCGCCTCGATGAGGCGGCCGACGGTGGGGCCGGCGAGCAGGCGATCCTCGGCCAGCGCGAGCGGCCCGGTGCGGCGTGCGTGGTTGGCGATGGCAGTCGCGCCAGCGGGGAAGGCCCCGCCCTCGCGCCCCACGGCCACGAGCTTCGCGCCGAGCCGCGAGGCGAGCGCTGCGGCGTCGGCGCCGGGGGGCGCCTCGAGCACGACGACGCCGTCGCGGGGCGCCTGCGCGGCGTCGACGGGGCGTCCCGACGACTCAGCGATCTCGAGCGCACCGAAGGTCTCCGCGTCGTGGGCGGCGCGCTCGTCGCCCGAGAGGCGCTCGAGGCGGACGGCGTGCCCCACGTAGGCCAGGCGGTGCGCGATGCCGACGGCGACCGTGGTGGCGCCCGCGCCCGGCTGCGCGCCCGAGACGACGATCACACCCATGGCCACCCCGTTCGCGCTTGCGCCGGCCGCCCGGTTCCGCGTGAATCTACGCAGGGGACCCCCTCCGCGCAAACAGGGAACGCGGCGGCATCGGCGCCCGTGCCGGCGCCGGCATGCGCGGGCCGGCCCCCGTCGGGACCGGCCCTCGCATGCGACTGGGTGGCTGGTGGCGGGGGGCCGCGCGCGGCCCCCCG
>VGOU01000182.1 GCA_016875795.1 Chloroflexota bacterium
GCGCGCTGCGCGTTCACGCGGCCCCAGCCGTAGCCGTCGTCGCGGCCCGCCGCGCCGAGGTCGTCCGCCGTCGCGCGCAGGCGCTCGAGCACCGCGGCCGGCGCGAGCGATGGCTCCTGGCTGAGGATGAGGGCGGCGAGCCCCGCCACGAACGGCGCGGCCTGGCTCGTCCCGCTGAGGGTGCCGTACGTGAGCGTCGTGGGGTTCGTCGAGCGGCGCGACTGGTACGTCGGGTACGTGGGCGTCGTGCTGACGATGCTCCGGCCGGGCGCCGACACGGCCACCGTCGCGTTGCGCGACGAGAAGAGCGCGACCGAGTCGTCCGTGTCCGTCGCGCCGACCGAGATGACATCCGGGTACGCCGCCGGGTACTCGGTCTGGTGCAGGCTCGTGCAGCGGTCGCCGGTCGAGCCGCAGTTCCCCGCCGCGCTCACGACGAGGACGTTCCGCAGCGTCGCGTACGACACCGCGCTGCGGAGCGTGCTGCTGTCGAACGGGGACCCGAGCGACAGGTTGACGACCTTCGCGCCGCGGTCGACGGCCCACACGAGGCCGTTCGCGACGTCCGAAAACGAGCCGACCCCGGTGCAGTCGAGGATCTTGACGCCCATGACCTTCGAGCCGAACGCGACGCCCGCGATCCCGATCGAGTTGTTCCCGTTCGCGGCGACGATCCCCGCCATGTGCGTGCCGTGCGTGTTGTCGTCGCGCGTCGCGCCGGGGTCGCAGCCGCTGCTCGGCTGCGTGACGAACGACGCCCCGGGCACGGTCGCGCCGGCGAGGTCCGGGTGATCGCCGTCGATGCCGGTGTCGAGGATCGCGACGGTGACGGCCGACGACCCGCGCACGACGTCCCACGCCCGGTCGACGAGCGCCTTGCGGATCCCCCACTGGCCGAGGCCGGCGTACGGGTCCGTGACGTAGTGCTGGTCGTTGGGCGTGAAGGCGAGGCGGACGGTGGCGTCGAGCTCGGCGCTCGCGATCGCCGGATGGCGCGCGAGCACGCGCGCGACCGCGTCGCCGTCGCCGAAGGAGTCGGCGGAGTCGCCGGGCAGCGCGATCCGCGCGATGCCGAGCGCGGGGATGGTGGAGTCGATCCAGCCGTTCACGCTGCGGACCGCGTCGGCGACGTCGGCGGCGCTCGCGCCGGGGACGAACGTCACGAGCAGGCGCATGCCGGCGGAGGACGACGTCGAGGAGGCGGCGGCCGTCCTGGCCGGGAGCGCCGGCACCTGCTGGGGCGCCTGACGTGTTTCCGTGCCGTTTTGGCACGGATACGTGCCACCTTGGCACGGAAGTACATCACCGGCCGCGTGAACAAGGGACACCTGGGGACCGAGGCCGGCCTGAGCGCGTCCCGCGGCGCCGCGGGTGCCCTCGATGGACGTCCCGGCCGCGACCGAGGCGACGCTCGACGGGACGAGCGCACCCACCACGAACAGGACGGCCACGGCCGTCCGGAGGACGAGCAAGACGGAGCCCCCTACCTTTCTCACCGTTCGGTATGACGAACCGCCACGCGGAGTTGGTGCGCCGCCGGCCGCGGTCCAGACCGCGCAGATACGGCGGGCGTGAGGCTCCTCGCCGCGGCGTGCTCCCTCCTCCTGCTGCGCGCGGCCTCCGAGGGGAAGGGCTCGCGCGGCGGGACGAAGGACCAAGGCTAGCTCGTCTTGAGGACGAGGACGTGCTCGAGGCGCCGCAGGTCGACGCCCGGCAGCACGATCGCGCGCTTGTACGCGGCGTTGTCGGCCCGGTCGAGGTCGACGACGGTGCCGAGGACGAGGCCCTTCGGGTAGAAGGAGCGCAGGTCCTCGCCGACGGCGAGCCCGGCGGTGATGACGACGTCGCCGATCGCGACCTGCTCCGTCTGGAGGATCCACTCCATGACGAGCGTGTCGCCGTACTGGCCGCGCACGATGCCGGTGGCGCGCGAGCCCTGGACGATCGCGGAGACGGTCGAGGCGGGGTCGGTGACGAGGAGCACCTTGCTGTACGTGGCGCCGACCTCGCTCACGCGGCCGACGACGCCGCGCTCGGAGACGACGACGTTCCCGGTCTGGATGCCCTGCTCGCGGCCGGCGCCGATGAGCACCGTCTGCAGCACGCCGCTCGGGTCGCGCGCGATGACCGGCGCCGTCACCGACTGGTATGGGAGGGTGCTCGCCACCGTCGCGAGGCGCGCCTGCTGCTGCGCAGTGACGGCCTGCTCGCGCAGGCGGACGTTCTCGACGGTGAGCGCGCCGAGGCGCTCGCGCAGGGACGCGTTGTCCGCGCGGAGGCGCTGGATCTCGCTGATCGACTCGGTGAACGCCGAGACCCCGGAGCCGACGCCCGCGAGCGCGCGCTCGAAGGGGACGAGGGCCGTCGTCACGGCGCCGGCGGCCTCGCGGACGGGGCCGGCGTCGCGCGCGACGAGGAGCGCGAGGGCGACGATGAAGAGGAGCGCGAACTGCCGCAGGACGCCGGTGTCGCGGGCCTGACGGTCGGTGCGGACGCGTCCGAGCGAAGCCACTTCGGTCCCGCTAACGCGGGAGGACCGCGTACGTCTCGGTCACGAGGGCGCGGTCGTAGGAGTCGAGCTCCTCGAGGATCTTCCCGGTCCCGCGGGCGACGCAGGTGAGCGGGTCGTCGGCGATGTGCACGGCCATCTGGGTCGCCTCGGCGATGCGCGTGTCGAGCCCGCGCAGGAGCGCGCCGCCGCCGGCCACGTAGATGCCCTGGTCCATGATGTCGGCGACGAGCTCGGGCGGGGTCTCCTCGATGGTGTCCTTCACCGCGTCGACGATCTGCTGCACGCTCGGCTCGATCGCCTGGCGGACCTGCGCGCTCGTCACCTCGATCGAGCGCGGCAAGCCGGTGAGGAGGTCGCGTCCGCGGAAGAACGTCGAGACCTCCTCGTCGAGCGGGTACGCGGATCCGATCGCGATCTTGATGTCCTCCGCGGTGCGCTCGCCCATGAGCAGGTTGAACTCGCGACGTGCGTACGCGACGATGTCCTGGTCCATCTCGTCGCCGGCCACGCGGATCGACCGCGAGACGACGATCCCGCCGAGCGACGTCACCGCCACCTCGGTCGTGCCGCCGCCGATGTCGACGATCATCGATCCCGACGGCTCGTTCACCGGCAGGCCCGCGCCGATCGCCGCGGCCATCGGCTCCTCCACGAGACGCGCCCAGCGCGCGCCGGCGTTCACCGCCGCGTCCTGCACCGCGCGCTTCTCGACCTCGGTGACGCCCGAAGGGATCCCGATGACGACGCGCGGGCGCGGGAACAGCGCGAAGCGGTCGTGCACCTTCTGGATGAAGTAGCGAAGCATCTGCTCGGTGATGTCGAAGTCGCTGATGACGCCGTCCTTCAGCGGACGGATCGCGACGATCGACGCGGGCGTGCGCCCGACCATGCGCTTCGCCTCGGCCCCGATCGCGACGATCGCGCCCGTCTTCGCATCCTTCGCGACGACCGACGGCTCGCTGATGACGATGCCGCGGCCCCGCACGTGAACGAGCGTGTTCGCCGTCCCGAGGTCGATGCCGATGTCACGGGAGAACATGCCGAGGACGTCCATCGGGGGTCTGCGGCCAAGTGTGCCCCGATCAGCGCCGCTTTGGCTGCGCGGTGGGTCTCGGAGTGGCGCAGACCGGGCCGGCGAGGCGCTCGCGGCGGCTGTCCGGGCGGTCGCGGTGGGCGTGGCGATCGGTCGCACGCTCGCGCTCGGGCGGACCGTGGCGCTCGGTTTCACGGCCGGCCGCGCCGTCGGCGAGGGGCGCGGGGTCGCCGCGGG
>VGOU01000183.1 GCA_016875795.1 Chloroflexota bacterium
CGGCCGCCTCCGCGCCGAGGAGGCGGAAGGCCGTGCTAGCGCGCAAACGCGGGCTCCAGCGGGTGATGCGCCTCGTGCTCGCGCAGCTCGTCGTGGGCCGGCGGCGGCGCCGCCTCGGGCCACGCGCCCGCGATGCTGAGGTTGCCGGTGTAGCGGCGACCGCCGCGCGGGACGGCCGTGCCCTTGCCCTCGGGCGCGCCGCGGAAGTTCGGCAGCAGCGAGGCCGTCGTGTAGACGCTCGTCATCGCCACGTCGAGCTCGCGCGCGATGAGCTCGGCCGCGGACCACGGCAGGTACCCGTACGCCTCGTGCGTCGCGTAGAGGATGCGGTGGAGGCGATCGGCCGTCGGCGCCGTCTCGGCGAGGATCCGCCCTACGGGCGCGAGGTCGAGGCCGGTCTCCTCCTCGGCCGGGATCGTCGTCACGGCCGTCGAGAGCGGCCGGCGCGCGCCGTACGGCGCCGCGGCCACCATGCGGATCCGGTAATACGACGCGCGCGGCGCGATCGGCGGGCGCTTTCGGAAGCCGTTGCGGAAGCGGTACGAGATCGAGATCGCGCGCGGCGGGCAGGCCTTCTCGCACATGAGGCATGACTCGCACTTGAAGATGTTCGTCTCGGGCTCGAGGAGGAGCGCGATGAGCCCGCGGCTGCGCTCCGGCAGCTCGCGCTTCTCGTACGGGTACTTGCGCGTGACCGGGCGCGGCCGCACGAAGTGCTCGAGCGTGCGCAGCATGCCCGTGAACAGGCCCCTCACCGGTCCACCTCGCCCAGGACGAGGTCGATCGAGCCGAGGGTGGCGACGAGGTCGGCGATGAGCCGGCCCCTCATGAGCCACGGGACGACCTGGAGGTTCATGAACGACGCGCCGCGCATCTTCGCGCGGAAGGGGTTCGGGTTCGACCCGCCCTGGCTGATCATGTAGAAGCCGACCTCGCCCTTCGCGCCCTCGACGGTGTAGTACGCCTCGCCGCGCGGGCACTTCCACACGTGACCGAGCCGCGCGCGCACGGAGCCGCCCGGCAGCTTGTCGATGCACTCGCGGATGACCTGGATCGCGAGCTTCATCTCGCCGACGCGCACGAGGTAGCGAGCGAACGCGTCGCCCTCGGTGCGCACGACCGGCTTCAGCGTCGTGAGCTCGGGGTAGATGGAGTACGGCCGGTCGCGCCGCAGGTCGAAGTCCACGCCCGACGCGCGGGCGATCGGGCCGGTGATCCCGAGCTCGAGCGCCTTGTCGCGCGGGATGACGCCGACCCCGACGAGGCGCTCGAGGAAGATCTCGTTCCCCTCGAGGAGCTCGCGGTAGTCCTGGTCGATGCGCTTCTCCCAGCGGTCGAGGAAGCGCGAGATCTTGCCGAGCATGCCGGGCGGGAAGTCGTAGAGGAGGCCACCGGGTCGGTAGTAATTGAAATTCATCCGGGAGCCGCAGATCTCCTCGAACATGTCGAGGATGTCCTCGCGGTCACGCAGGCACCAGAGGAACGGCGTCGTCGCGCCGACGTCGAGGCCGAACGTCCCGAGCCAGATGAGGTGGGACGCGCAGCGCGACAGCTCGTCGACGACGACGCGGAGGTACTCGGCGCGCCGCGGCACGTCGATGTCGGCGATGGCCTCGACCGCGCCCGCGTACGCGTGCTCGTTCAGCATGTTCGAGACGTAGTCGGCCTGGTCCGCGTAGCGCGGTCCCTGGTGGTACGTGCGCCACTCGAAGATCTTCTCGAGCCCGCGGTGCAGGTATCCCATGACCGGGACGCACTCGACGATGCGCTCGCCGTGCAGCTTCAGGACGAGGCGGAGGACGCCGTGGGTGGACGGGTGCTGCGGACCGAGGTTGAGGATGAGCTCCTCGGTCTGCAGATCGACCTCCGTCGTCTCCGCAGGCGGCGCGGCCTCGGCGATCACGCCGCCCTGCTGCGCGCGGGGGATCTCGGTCTCGGTGGCTATCTGCTCACCCGCCCTTGCTCGATATCGCGCCTGCGGCGCGATAGACGCTTCGCTCGCTCATAGGGTCCGCTCGGCCCGGCAATGCCGGATCCTCGCTCTCTAACCACCTTTTGCGATCTTCTCGCGCAGACGCAGGATGCCCTCGGTGAGCGCCTCGGGGCGGGGCGGGCAGCCCGGGACGTACACGTCGACGGGCACGACGGTGTCCACGCCCTGCAGCGTCGCGTAGGAGTCCCAGAACTCGCCGCCGCTCGAGGCGCAGTTGCCCATCGCGATGACCCACTTCGGCTCGGGCATCTGCTCGTAGAGGCGGCGCAGCCGCGGCGCCATCTTGTGGGTGACCGTCCCCGCGACGATCATCACGTCCGCCTGGCGCGGGCTCGGGCGGAACACCTCGGCGCCGAAGCGCGCGAGGTCGTGTGTGGAGGCCGCGGCGGAGAACATCTCGATGGCGCAGCAGGCGAGGCCGTAGCCGAGCGGCCAGGGGCTGCGCGACCGGGCCCACGAGACGAGGTCCTTGACCGTCGAGAAGACGACGTTGTCCTCGTTCGCGAGGATGCCGCCCGTCGGCGACCGGACGTCATCGGCGGTGCCGAGGCCGGTCTGGGTGGTCGTCGGCCGCTGGGAAAGCGCGTCGGCTATGTCGAACTTGATCGGGCTCGCCGGCGGCTTCCGATCGACAGCCATCCCGGATGCAGTCTAGGTGCTCTACGGCCTCGTTGCTGTGACCGGAGCGACGCCGAGCGCGCTCGCACGCGTCTCGCCTCCGCCGTCCATACGGACCTCGAACAACCCTTCCGGTCGAGCGACGTACACGCTTTCCCCGTCATGCGACCAGCCCGCGAATCGTCCCGGCCGCTCGATCGCGAAGCGCCGGCGGCCCTCGAGGTCGGCCACCCGGAGCCCGTGCTCGTCGCCCGGCGAGGTGCGCGAGCAAGCGATCCGGCCCGCGGTCGAGAGCTGCGTGGGCGCGATCGCCGCTGTGGCCTCGGGTTCGCGATCGACGCGCGGGGCCGCGGAGGTTCCGGCTGCTAGAGGCCGCCCACGCTCGCGATGAGCCGCGCGAGCGCGTCGTGGATGCCGGGTCCGCTCGCGATGAGGGTGTACGACCCCGGGCGCACGCCGGCGGTCTCGCTGAGCCGCCCGCCCGCCTCGGTGACGAGGAGGCGCCCGGCCGCCCAGTCCCACTCGTTGCCGCCCGCCTCGGCGTATGCGTCCACGCGCGCGCTCGCCACAGCGCAGAGGTCGAGAGCGGCCGAGCCCATGCGCCGGACGTCGCGGACTTGCGGGAGGATGAGCGCCTCGCGGCGGCCCTGCTCGCGGCGCTCCTCAGCGTCGTACGAGAAGCCGTCGGCGAGGAGCGCGAGCCCGAGGTCGGTCGCGTCGGACACGCGCAGACGGACCGCCGCCGGCCGCGGCGCGGAGCCGCCCGCCATGAGGTCGGGGTCGGTGGCCACCCGGTACGCGCCGCGTCCCCGCTCGGCGTGGAACAGCTCGCGCAGCGCTGGCGCGTACACGACTCCGGCGAGCGGCCCCTCGGCGTCGGCGCAGGCGATGCTCACGCACCACTGCGGGTTCCCGTAGAGGTAGTTGGTCGTACCGTCGAGGGGGTCGACGAGCCACCTGCGGCCCGAGCGGCCCCGTGCGCCGCCGCCCTCCTCGCTGACGATCTCGTCCTCCGGGTGCGCAGCGCGGATCATGTCGACGACGATCCGCTCCGCGGCGCGGTCGGCGTCGCTCACCTCGTCCGTGGCGCTCGTCTTGGAGGCGCGCCCGCTCACCGGGAGCGACCAGCGCCGCA
>VGOU01000184.1 GCA_016875795.1 Chloroflexota bacterium
CGTCCACGCGGGCGCCGAGCGCGCGCAGGGCCCGCGCGAGCGCGGCCATCGGGCGCTCGCGCATGCGCGGGGACCCGTCGACCGTCGTCGGCGCCGGCCGGGTCGCGGCGAGCGCGGTGACGAAGCGCGCCACCGTGCCCGCCGCGCCGCAGTCCACGCTCGTGGAGCCCGCCCCGCGGCGGCCGGTCACCCGGACGGTCCCGTCGCCGCGGCCGACGACCTCGTGTCCGAGCGCCGTGAGGGCCGCGCACATGCCCCGGACGTCGTCGCCGGGATCGAGCGGGCCGAGGACGACCTCCGACGCGCCGTCCGCGAGCGCCGAGAGGAGGAGCTCGCGGTTCGCGACGCTCTTCGAGGCGGGGACGCGCGCCCGGGCATCGATGCGGTGTCGGATCGGAGCGATGGGACGGGGCGCCACCGGGCGTGCGTCAGCATATGGGGAAGGGAACGTGTACGCCGACAAGAGCGACGCCCGGCCGACCGCGATCATGGTCGGCGTCGCCATGCTCTTCGCCGGCGCCCTCTACGGGATGCTCGTCGGCGCGCTGCCGGTCGGACCCGCCTCGCCCGCGGCGACCGTCGCGGTCAGCGCGACGCCCTCGCCGTCGCCGACCGCGCGCCCGCCCGACGTCAAGGTCGCGCACGAGACGTGCTGCAAGCAGGCGGCGCGGTTCCTGAACGCGACGTGGACGTCCACGGAGAAGGTGAGCGCCGCGGCGTTCGCGCTCGAGCCCGCGCCGCCCTTCGGCTGCGCCGCGACCGTGGATCCGACGGGCCTGAAGGGGACGTTCGGGTGCGTCGGCCTCCTGCGCGGCGCGACGGACTTCGCCGGCAAGATCACGCTGACGACGGCCGCGGGGCGCTTCCCCGTTGATCACAGGTTCCGGACGATGGGGGACCGGCTCGAAGGCGTGCAGTGGTACACGGAGTTCGAGGACCCGAAGGCCGAGCCGCTCGCGTGCGCCGCGGCGAGCTGCCGGATCGTGCAGCACTTCACCACCGGACAGGACAAGATGACGGCGACGCGGATCCTCGACGCGGCGCGCCAGTTCAACCGCTCGAGCGATCCGGGGCTCGACCCCGTCGCGATCGCGACGATCCTGAAGCGCCTCGACGCGCGCAACAACTTCCACTACTACCGCTTCGCGACCCGGGAGGAGGCGACGCAGGCGGCGGTGTACTGGCTCGTCCGCAGCGGCAAGCCCGTGATGGCGATCACGCTCGCGGGACAGCACGCGCCGCTCGTCATCGGGTTCCAGGGCGCCTACGGCACGTACCACGACGACCCGAACAACCGGATCAGCGGGGTCATCGTCCAGGATCCGCAGCGCGGCGACATGCGCCCGGAGACGGCGAACCGCCGGCCCGACAAGTACCGCGCGCCGACGTTCCAGACCGGGCACCTGCTGCTCATGGACGAGTGGTACGGCGACGAGTGGTGGTTCCGGTTCTCGTACTCGAGCGTCATCCGCATGCCCGACGGGAGCGCGGTGAACATCGAGCGCAACGACGGCGCGTACCCGACGCCGCACTGGGCGGGGCGGTTCGTCCTCCTCGTGGACGACGCGGATGCCGAGCACCCGCCCGACAAGGAAGGCCGGGTGAAGTTCCGCTAGCGGATGTGGCCGGCTCAGCCGGCCCCGTCGCTCGGCGGCTTGAGATTTCCGGTCGACGCCGCATGCCTCGCCCGCGCGCCGGCGACGCAGTCGGCCATGAGCTCCTGCGCGACCGATGCGCTCTCCGGCCCGGCGCTGCCCGTCCCGCGCAGGAGGCCGAGGACGTTCTGGACGTGACGGGCCATCAGGCAACGGGGCGCCGCGTCACCGGACGGAGACATTCCGAGGGGCGGCCGCAGCGACGCGCGGGTGGTCCGGCGCCCCGACCCGGTCCACGGGGCTTAAGATGGCATCACAGCGGGAGCTCGGGTGTCCGGGCTGAGAGGGTGGCGAAGCCACCGACCGCGAGTACCTGATGCGGGTAATGCCGCCGGAGGGAAACGTCATGGGCTCCCCTTCTTCGTGGCGCACGGTCGACATCGTCGTCGCGGCAGCGATCGCAGTGGCGTTCGGCGTGGTGTTCTGGGCGTGGAACGCGGTCTGGGCGGCGACCGGCCCGATCTTCGCGGCGCTCCCGGTCGCGCAGTACCTCCTCTACGGCGTCTGGCTGCTCCCCGCCGTGCTCGGCGCGCTCGTCGTCCGCAAGCCCGGCGCGGCGCTCTTCACGGAGGTCGTCGCCGCGAGCGTGTCGGCGCTGCTCGGCTCGCAGTGGGGCCTCGACACGCTCGTCTCGGGCGCGATCCAGGGTGCCGCGGCGGAGGCCGTCTTCGCGGTCTTCCGGTATCGCTCCTGGACGGTCGCGACCGCGGCGCTCGCGGGCACCGCGGCTGCCGTCGGCGCGTGGCTGCACGACATGCCGCTGTACTTCCCGGAGCTCGGCCTCGCCGGGTGGACCCCGTTCCTCGTCTTCATGGCCGTCAGCGGTGCGGTGATCGCGGGCATCGGCGCGTGGTGTCTGACCCGCGCGCTCGCGAGCAGCGGTGCCCTGGGCGCGTTCCCTGCAGGCCGGCCGCACGCCTAAGAGCGCCGTCGAGGCGCGCGGCTGGGGGCTCCGGTACCCCGGCCGCGCGTCGTGGGCCGTCCGGAGCGTCGATCTGCGCATCGAGCACGGCGAGCGCGTCCTCCTCCTTGGCCCGTCGGGGGGTGGCAAGAGCAGCCTGCTCCTCGCGATCGCCGGCCTCCATGACCGCAGCACGGGCGCCGAGGAGGAGGGGTCGCTCAGCGTCGACGGCCGTCCGCCCGCGGCCGCGACCGACGACGTCGGCATCCTCTTCCAGGATCCCGAGTCGCAGATCGTCATGGGCCGCGCCGGCGACGACGTGGCGTTCGGGCTCGAAGAGCACTGCGTGCCGACGGAGGAGATCGCGCCGCGCGTGGAGCGCGCGCTGCGCGACGTGGCGTTCCCGTACGGACCGGAGCGACGGACGGACGCGCTCTCGGGCGGCGAGAAGCAGCGCCTCGCGCTCGCGGCGATGCTCGCGCTACGCCGTCGCGTCCTCCTGCTCGACGAGCCGACCGCCGACCTCGATGCGACCGGCTCCGCGGCGCTGTATGCCGCCCTCGCGCGCCTTCCGCGCGACACCACCGTCGTGCTCGTCGAGCACCGCATCCGCGAAGCGCTCGCGCTCGTCGGACGGGTCGTCGCCATCGACGGCGAGCGCGGCGTCATCGCCGACGGCGCCCCCGCGGACGTCTTCGCCCGCGCGTCCGCTGAGCTCGAGCGCGCCGGCATCTGGACGCCCGACGCGCTGCCGCCGGCGACGCCGAGGACCGAGAAGGGGCGCACCCTCATCGCGGCGCGGGCGGCGCGCTTCCGCTATCCGCTCGCGAGCGCCGATGCGGTGCGCGACCTCTCGCTCGGCCTGCGGGAGGGGGAGGCGGTCGCGCTCAGCGGACCGAACGGCTCGGGGAAGTCGACGGCGCTCCTGCTCCTCGCGGGCCTGCTGCGTCCGACGAGCGGGACGGTCACCGCGCCGATCCTCGACCCGGCGCAGCCGGAGGTCGCGCGGTGGCGGGCCCGCGCGCTGCCCGCGCGCGTGGCGATGCTCTTCCAGGATCCCGATCACCAGTTCGTCGCGCGGCGAGCGATCGACGACGTCATGATCGGCCCGCTCCGCTCGGGCGCGACGGCGGAAGCCGCGCGGTCGCGCGCCGCGCAGCTCCTCGAGCGGCTCG
>VGOU01000185.1 GCA_016875795.1 Chloroflexota bacterium
CCGCGCCCGTCGTGGCCCCGCTCGCGCTCAGGGAGCACGACGCGGCGGGCGAATAGCCTGCGCGCGGTGCGCGTCCTCCACGGCTTCGACGGCTGGCCCGCCGCTCCGCTGCACCTCGCGATCGGGGTGTTCGACGGCGTGCAGCGCGGACACCAGGAGCTCATCCGCCGGCTCCGCGTGTTCGCGCACCGCCAGGGCGGCCTCGCGGTGGCCTGCAGCTTCGATCCGCTGCCGATCCAGGTCCTCGCCCCCGGCGCGCCGCCGTCGGCGCTCACGGATAGCGCCGAGCGCGCGGAGCTGCTGACGTCGGCCGGTGCGGACGCCGTCGTCTTCTTCCGATCGGAGCCGGCGCTCTTCGCGATGCGGGCGACGGAGTTCATCGACCGGATCCGCGCCGCGGGCGACGTCCGGCGGATCGTGGTGGGGGAGGACTTCCGGTTCGGCAGGGACCGCGAGGGCGACGTGCGCACGCTCGCGGAGATCGGCGGGACCCACCGCATCGACGTCGACGTCGTGCCGGCGGTGATGTCGGGCGAGGCCGTCATCAGCTCGACCCGGATCCGCAACCTCCTCCTCGGCGGCGACGTGGGCGCTGCTGCGGACCTCCTCGGCCGCCCCTATTCGGTGCGCGGAGCGATCGTGCACGGCGACAAGCGCGGCCGCGCGCTCGGCTACCCGACGATCATCGTGGCGACGCCCGCGGAGCGCCTCCTCCCGCGCGACGGGATCTACGCGACGCGGGTGACGCTCGGATCGGAGGTGCGCCCGGCCGCGACGATCCTCGGCGTGCGTCCGACGTTCGGCGGCGGGGAGCGGCGCCTCGAGGCGTTCATCCTCGACCACGACGGCGACCTGTACGGGGAAGAGGTGATGGTGACGTTCGTGGCCCGCCTGCGCGACGAGCTGCGGTTCGAGAGCCCCGAGGCGCTCACCGCCCAGATCGCCAGGGACGTCGAGGCGACGAGGCAGGCACTGCGCTCGTTCCGGTACACTGGCCGCGAGTAACGAAGATCTAGACATAGAAGAAAGGAACGACGGGTGCCGCTCCGACCCAAGAGCGAGGTCATCGGCGAATTCCGGCAGCACGGCAAGGACACAGGCTCGCCGGAGGTCCAGATCGCCGTCCTCACCGAACGCATCAAGCACCTCACCGAGCACCTCCGCCAGGCGAAGCACGACTCCGCCGGCCGGCGCGGGCTGCTCCAGATGGTGGGCCAGCGACGGCGCCTGCTCGCTTACCTGCACAGGAAGAGCCCCGAGCGCTACCAGGAGGTCATCGCTCGGCTCGAACTGCGTCGGTGAGCTGAGAGCCGGCCACCCGTCCCAGGTACCCCATGCCCATCACCCAGACGCGCACCACCATCAGCGGTAAGCCCGTTGTCTTCGAGACCGGCAAGCTCGCGGAGCAGGCCGGCGGCGCCGTCACCATCCAGTTCGGCGACACGGTCGTGTTCGCCGCGGCGTCCGTCTCGCCGGCCGTCCGCCCCGGCATCGACTTCTTCCCGCTGACGGTCGACTTCGAAGAGCGCCTGTACGCCGCGGGGAAGATCCCCGGGTCGTTCCCGCGCCGTGAGGGCCGCCCGTCCGAGGAGGCCATCCTCACCGCGCGGCTCGCCGACCGCCCGATCCGGCCGCTCTTCCCGAAGGGGTTCCGCAACGACACCCAGATCGTCCTCTACGCGCTCTCCGCGGACCAGGAGCACGACCCCGACGTCCTCGCGGTGAATGCGGCGTCGGCGGCGCTCACGATCTCGACCGCGCCCTTCGAGGGGCCCATCGGCTGCGTGCGCGTGGGCACCGTGAACGGCAAGCTCACGCTGAACCCGAGGATCCCCGAGATGGAGCAGAGCGAGATGGACCTCGTCGTCGCCGGAACGCGCGACCGCGTCATGATGCTCGAGGCCGGCGCGAACGAGGTCCCCGAGGAGCGCATGATCGAGGCGATCGAGTTCGCGCAGGCGGGGATCCTCGCGCTCATCGAGGCGCAGGAGGAGCTCGCGCGCAAGGTCGGCAAGCCGAAGATGCAGTGGACGCCCGAGAAGGTGGACACCGCCCGCGGCGAGCGCATCGCGGCCTGGCTGACCGACCGCGTGCGCGCGAAGGTCCGCCACGCCGACAAGGCGCAGCGCGAGGCCGGCCTCGACGAGGTCCGCAAGGCGGCGACCATTGAGCTCGTGACCGGAGGCGGCGACGTCACCGAGCTCGACGTGGCCCTCACGTTCGACGCGGTGGTGAAGAAGGAGGTCCGGCGCGCCATCCTCGAGGAGGGCATCCGCCCGGACGGCCGCGGCCTGAAGGACATCCGCCAGCTCGACATCGAGGTCGGGGTCCTGCCGCGCACGCACGGCTCCGCGATCTTCAAGCGCGGCCAGACCCAGATCCTCTCGATCGCCACGCTCGGGCCGACGGCCGACGAGCAGATCATCGACACGCTCTCGCCCGTCGACTCGAAGCGCTACATGCACCACTACAACTTCCCGCCGTTCTCCGTGGGCGAGGTCCGGCCGCTCCGCGGCGCGGGCCGCCGCGAGATCGGCCACGGCGCGCTCGCCGAGCGCGCGCTCCTGCCGGTGATCCCGACGAAGGACGAGTTCCCGTACACGATCCGCGTGGTGAGCGAGACGTTCTCCTCGAACGGCTCCACCTCGATGGCGTCCACGTGCGGTTCGACCCTCGCGCTCATGGACGCCGGGGTGCCCATCAAGGCGATGGTCGCCGGGATCTCCGTCGGTCTCGTCACCAGCGAGGGCGGGGGCCACCGCCTCCTGACGGACATCCAGGGCATGGAAGACAACTACGGCGACATGGACTTCAAGGTGACCGGCACCGAGAAGGGCGTCACCGGGATCCAGCTCGACATCAAGATCCACGGCCTCACGAAGGACATCGTCCGCGGGGCGATCGCGCAGGCGCGCGAGGCGCGCATGGTCATCCTCGACGCGATGAAGCGCGTCATCCAGGGCCCGCGCGGCGAGCTCAGCCGCTGGGCACCGCGCATCGAGACGATCAAGATCCACCCCGACAAGATCCGCGAGGTCATCGGCCCCGGCGGCAAGATGATCCGCGCGATCCAGTCGGAGAGCGACACGACGATCGAGGTCGAGGACGACGGGACCGTGCGCATCACCGGCGCGAAGGCCGAGGGCCGCGAGAAGGCTCGCGCGATGATCATGGGGCTCACGAAGGAGCCCGAGGTCGGCGAGGTCTTCGACGGCAAGGTCACCCGGATCATGTCGATCGGCGCGTTCGTCGAGTACCTCCCCGGCAAGGAGGGCCTCGTGCGCGTCTCGGAGCTCGCGGGCGACCGCGTGAACCGCGTCGAGGACGTTGTGAAGGTCGGCGACGCCGTGAAGGTGAAGGTGGCCGAGGTCGACCGCCAGGGCCGCGTGAACCTGTCGATGCGCAGCGTCGGCGAGCAGGGCACGCAGGCCTACGAGGAGCGCCAGCGCGCCGAGCGCGAGCGCTTCCGCGCGCGCGAGGGCGGGGACGGCGACCGTCGGGGCCCGGGCGGTGGCGGCTTCCGCCGCGGCCCGGGCGGCCCGCCCCGGCGGGGGTAGT
>VGOU01000186.1 GCA_016875795.1 Chloroflexota bacterium
CCGCGGTGTACGGCGAGCAGCCGCCCGCGCCCATCCGCGAGGATGCGCCGCTCGCCCCGGGCACCGTGTACGCGGTCTGCAAGGTGGCGTGCGAGGGGTTCCTGCGCGTCCTCGCCGACGGCTACGGGCTGCCGTGGACGGTGCTGCGGCTGTTCGCGACGTACGGCGCCGGGCACCGGCCCAGCGCGCACCAGGGGATCGTCAACGTCATGCTGACCCAGCTCCAGGCGGGCGGCGAGGTCGTCGTGCGCGGCTCGCTCGACCGCGTGCGCGACCTCCTCTACGTCGACGACGCGGCGCGCGCGGTCGCCGGCTGCCTGCTCGAGCCCTCGACGCGCGGGCGCGTCCTCAACGTCGGCACCGGCGCCGGGCTCACGGTGCGCGAGATCATCCACGCGCTGGCCTCCCTGCTCGGGCGCCGTCCCGGCGACGTGGTCATCCGGGAGGAAGCGGGGACGGTGGGGGATCCGCGCTACAGTGTCGCCGACGTCTCGCAGCTCGCGGCCCTCGGCCTGAAGCCGAGACTCGGCGCGGCCGAGGGCCTGGCCGCGCTCGTCGAGGCCCGGCGGAAGGTGGCGGCCTGACATGTGCGGCATCCTCGTGGCCGTGGCGAAGACGGGGGCGCTGGATGCCGCCACCTGCCGCCGCGCGCTCAGCACCATGGCGTGGCGGGGGCCCGATTTCTCGTGGTCGCGCACGTGGGACGACCGCGTGTTCCTCGGGCAGACCGTGCTCTCGATCACCGGCGATCCCCGGCCGGGGGTCGGGGAGTACCACCGCGCGGGCGGGGGCCGCTGGGAGCTGATCTACAACGGCGAGATCTACAACTTCCGCACGCTGGAAGACACGGTGCTCCGGCCGCACGCGAGCCCGGGCGCGCGCTACGGCAGCGACACCGAGATCCTGGTACAGCTCCACGACGTCCTGCCCGCCGACGAGGTGCTCGCGCGGCTCGAGGGCATGTACGCCTACGCGCTGCTCGACACGACCGCGCGGCAGGTGCACGTCGCGCGCGACGTCCAGGGCGAGAAGTCCCTCTACGTCTACGAGGATGCCGCGTGGATCGTGGTCGCCTCGGAGATCCGCGCGATCCGCGCGCTCGTGCCCGGGATCGGTCTCGACGTCCAGGTCCTCCGTGACTACTTCCGCACGCGGCACTTCATGCCGTTCGAGCGGACGGCGTGGCAGGGGATTCGCCAGCTCCTGCCGGGACGGCTCGAGACGCTGGACCTCGAGTCCCTCAAGTGGACGACCGCGCGCACGCTCACGTTCCGCGACTGGATCGATCCGGCGCGCCTCGACGCCAACGCCCGCCGCACCGACGACGACCTCGCCGACGAGCTCGACGCGCTCCTCGACCGGTGCGCGCGCGAGATGGTGCCGCGCGAGCGGCGCTGGGCGGCCGTGGTGAGCGGCGGCGTCGACTCCTCGCTCCTCGCGCGCTACCTGCTGCGCCACGGCGACCCCGCGCTGCTCGTCGCCGTGAACCACGTCGGCAAGGACCGCATCAGCAGCGATCTGGCCGGCTTCGAGCGCGCGCTGGGCCGTCCCATCGAGGTCGTGCGCGTCGACGCGCCCGCGTACGCTTCGGAGGTCGCGCGCTGCCAGCAGGTGACCGGCGCCCCGCTGCACGCGCATTCCTTCGTGCCGCAGGCGATGCAATCCGCGGCGGTGCGCGCGCACGGTGCCCGCGTGCTGTTCGGAGGCGACGGCGCCGACGAGCTCTTCGGCGGGTACGAGGCGTACGTGACGCCGCCCGCGACGCCCGGCCGCTACAGCCCGTCGCCATACACGAGCCATCAGACCCCGCGGTTCACGTTCGACGACGACGCGCCGGGCGCGATGCAGGCGGACCTCGCCGCGGCGTGGGCGGAGTCGCTCGACGCGTATGCGGGGGCGCCGGCGGCCGAGCGGGTCGGCCACGCGATGATGCTCTGCGACGCGCTCTACCAGCTGCCCGCGGTCGGGCTCCGGGGCGCCGACCTCATGTCGATGATGTGGAGCGTCGAGACCCGGACGATCTACGTACGGCCGGAGGTGATCCGCTTCGCCCTGAACCTGCCGCTGCGCGCGAAGGCCGATCCGGCGGCGCCGCCGCTGCTCCGGGCCAAGCCGCTGCTCAAGCGGGTGTTCCTGCGCCACTTTTCGTCGCCCCTGCTCGTCGAGAAGCAGGGCTTCGCCGGGTTCCCGAACGACGCGGCGGCCTACCTCGGGGACGTCCGCGACTATCGTGCGCTCGGCGTGCTCGGCGTCGAGCCCGGCTCGCTCGACGCGGGCATGGCCGACGCGGCGAGCGCCTGGAAGCTGATCAACACCGAGTACTTCCTGCGGTACGGCGCGGGAGCCTCCGCGTGATCGGGCGGGTGATCCGCCGCGCCCGGAGCGAGGCGCAGCGGGCGGGCGCGGGTGTGCTCCGGATGTTGCCGGTCTCGCAGGTGCCTCGACTGCCGTTCACCTGGCAGGTCGTGCGACTGCGGCCGGGCTCGCCGCCGCGGCCGTCGGCGGCGGCGCTGCGCACCTGGTGCTCGTTCATCGAGCGCACGCGGGGCGTGCCGGGCGGGATCGCCGAGATGGGCGTCCGCGGCGCCGACCGCCTCATCCTGACCACGCTCTGGGCGCGACGCCACGGCATCGAGAAGCCCCTCTTCGGGTTCGACTCGTTCTCCGGTTATCCCAAGGCGTCCGACAAGGATCCCGCACGGTGGCGGGACGAGGAGCGGATCACCGCGTCCTTGCTCGCGAGACGGGAACGGCTCGTGCCCCCGGACAAGGGATGGATCGACGACGACCTCTTCCACGCGACCGTCTACCCGAAGGCGGAGTGGGTGCGCCGCCGGATCGCCCAGTACGGCGCCACCGACGTCACGCTGTTCGAGGGCTGGTTCGACGAGACGCTGCCGGCGTTCAAGGAGCCGCTGAGCCTCGTGGTGAACGACTCCGACCTGTTCGAGTCGACGACCACCGTGCTGCGGTATCTCTGGCCGCTCGTCCAGCCCGGCGGCATCGTGGTCAACGCCGTGCACGGCACGCATCCCGGGGCGCGCGCGGCGTTCCTGGAGTTCTTCGGGGCGGCGGGGACGCGCGTCGATCTCGTCGCCGTTCCGGACCACAAGGGCATGGCCTGCGCGGTGAAGCCATGACGACGCTGCGCCTCGTCGACCGGCTGCCGGCGGGCGAGCGCGGGTGGTACGCGCACTACGACCACGTGCCTCTCGCGGCGCCGGGATGGAGGCGCGCCGACGTGCGTGCCGTCCTGGACGTCCGCGCGGAGGCGTGGCTCGACGACTACGACGCCTGGCACGCCGCGGTGTGCCGGCGCGGGCGGGCGGCCACGGCGTGGTGGTGGCTCACCTCCGCGTCGCGAGCGAACGTCTGGGTCCACCACCCGCTGCTCAAGCCCCTGTTCGTGGGCGCGGCGCTCCGCGAGTGGATCGACGAGCACCCGGACGCGGCCTCGCTGACGGTGGTGGGCGCGCCGGCCGCGGTGGCGGAGCAC
>VGOU01000187.1 GCA_016875795.1 Chloroflexota bacterium
TGCTCGAGGCGCAGGTCCTGATCGAGATGTGGCGCAACGCGTACAACCGGATCCGGCCGCACTTCTCGCTGGGCTACCGACCACCAGCACCACAAGTGCAGCCAGGCGAACCCGTGCTCAGCGCGGAAACTCTCACGCTGCAGGTGACATGAATACCGGGGGCAGGTCACGTCAACCAGGGAGCGGGCGGCTCCGTTATGTGAAATCGAAGCTCAGCCCGAGCTCGTCGCCGATGCGGCGGAACCAGTCGATCACCTCGGTGTGGTACGGGATGCCCTCCTCGAGGCGGCGGCGCTCTTCCTCCGCCTCGAGCAGCCCCGCGTACACCACGCGCTCGTGGCCCGGCGCCGGCTTCGTCGCCGCGAGGCCGCGCAGCCATGAGTCCATGTCGCGCTTGAACTTCGCCGCGTCGGTGAACGCGTCGATGCGGTACGCCATCAGGTGGTAGCCGGGGATCCCCGAGATGAACCCGCCGCCGAGCCCGGTGAGCACGCTGCCGAGGATGTCGACGACCGCACCGAGCCCGTAGCCCTTGTGCGAGCCGAGCTCGCGGGTCGCGCCCAGCGGCAGGATGAAGAACTGCTCGGGCGGGTCGATCTCCTCCATGACGGGCGTGCCGTCGGCGGTCGCGATCCAGCCGGGCGCGACCTTCGCGCCGACGCGGCGCGCGAGCCGCATCTTGTTCGCCGCAATCTGCGAGGTGCCGATGTCGAAGACGAACGGGGGCATCGTCTCCGCCGGCGCCGCCCACGCGATCGGGTTCGTGCCGAGCCGGGGCTCCGCGCCCCACGTCGGCACGACGATCGGGCGCCCGCTCGTCGACATGGCGACGCCGATCATGTCGTGGGGCAGCGGGAGCATCGCGTGGTAGCCGGCCCCGCCCATGTGCCCGACGTGGTGCACGCCCACGGCGCCCATCCCGAACTCGCGCGCCTTCGCGATCGCGAGCTCCATCGCGCGCGGCGCGACGTGGAGGCCGAGCCCGTTGCCGCCGTGCACGGTCGCGGTGGTCGCGGTCTCGCGCTCGATCACGAACTCGGGCCGCGGGTTGAGCGCGCCCGATCGGTAGCCGTCGACGTACGAGCGCAGCATGTTCGAGACCCCGTGGGTCTCGACCCCGCGCAGGTCGTTGAAGATGAGCACGTCCGCGGCGCGGCGCGCATCCTCTTCCGCGAGACCCATCGCAAGGAAGATCGCCTCGGCGGCCGCGCGCATCTGCGGATCGGGAACGTAGACGCGGTCGGCGACGGGGACCTTGAAGCGCTCGAGCATGGCAGGACTCCCGGCGAGTGATCGAAGCGGTTGCGCGGAGTCTAGCGGCGGCCGAAAGGCCGCCGACAACGTCGGCGCCGGTCGGCGGGCTGTCGCCCGCCGCTAGACCGTCTCGATCGTGTCCTTGCCCCTGACCGCGGCGCCCTTGCCGGAGACGCGCTGGCCGACGGCGCGCAGCCGCGCCATGTGCTCCTGCATCGCCACCTGCATCAGCCGCGCGTCGCTCGAGTGCATCACGAAGCGCGCGCCCAGCTCGATCGCCGTGGTCGACGTCTCGAGCGTCTGCTGGTGGATCATGACCGGCACCCCGCGAGCCTCTGAGCGCTCGATCACCCCCTGGATCACCTCGAGGTAGCGCGGGTGCGTCACCTCGTCGGGGATGCCGAGCGAGGTCGTCATGTCGTTCGGGCCGATGAAGATGCCGTCGATGTCGCCGACGTCGAGGATCGCGTCGAGCCGCTCGTAGGCGGGTTCGCTCTCGATCCCGATGATCACGATGCTCTCGCGGTGACGCGCGGCGAGGTATTCGCGCGTGCCCTCGCTCGGGAAAATGCCCTCGGTCACGGCGCGGCGCAGGTATTCGCCCTTCAGCGGATGCCACTTCGCGGTCGCCACGCAGGCGGCCACCTCCTCGACGGTCTCGCAGTACGGCACGAGCACGCCGGCCGCACCGGCGTCGAGCGCCATCGCCACCCACACCGCCTCGGTCGCCGGCACGCGCACGATCGGCGTGACGTCGATGTCGCGCAGCATGCGGCAGAGGTCCTGGATCTCGTGGCGGTCGCGCGAGCCGTGTTCGGAGTCGATCACGACGAAATCGAGCGTCGCCCCCTGGAGGGCGCTCCGGAAGCGCGTCGTCCCCATCGCCGAGATCATGCAGCCGAAGACGAGGCCGCCGTCGGCGAGCGTGCGCTTCAGCTCGATGCCGTTCATGGGACGTCCTCCGCTGGGCACGTGACGCCTGCTGAGTCTAACGGGGCGTGTGGGAACCGATCCGCCCCCCGCGGCGTCTGGTCCTCGACCCGACGGACGGGGAGGCCCACGTTGAAACGAAGTCTGGCGGCGATCTCCGCCGCGGCGGCACTCCGGCTGCCGGCGGCGTGCGGCGGCGGTGGACCGGCGAACGGCGCGGCCGCGACCGACGGCGGCGGCACGGTGACGAGCGCGATGGGGCCGGCCATCTCGGTCTCCGAGGCGCGCGCCTCGAGGCTCGAGGGCCCGCTGCTCGTCAACGGCTCTGGTGGCCCGCGCGGGAGAGGTCCGGCTCTGCGAGGCGCTCGCCGAGTCGATGCCGCCGCAGTGCGGCGGCTCCTCGCTCCGCGTCGAGGGGCTCGACCTCGCCGAGCTGGCCGGCCTCGAGCGGGCATCCGGTGTGACGTGGTCGTCGCGGCCGCTGCAGCTGCTCGGCCGGGTCGCGGGCGACGTGCTCCGCGTCGAGGCGCGCGCGAGCGGGTCGGCGCCGCCGCCCACGATCGATCGGTGACGAGCGCGTCGACCGAGCCGACGACGGAGGGCACCACCCCGGGCGCGCTCGAGCGCGCGCTCGGCGCCGCGCGAGAGGGTTGCTCGGGCGCGTGCGGCGCCGCGTGAGCGACCCCGAGCTCGTGGAGGACACGTCGACGACTTCGGCGCTCCCGAGGCGCGGGCGCTCTGCGAGGGCTTCTGCGCGCTCCGCCCCATGCTGCCCCCGCCGTACGCGGAGCTCATCGAGGCGTTCGACCTGCGCGAGGAGCCCACGCGCGCCGTCGCCGCGCGCCTCGGGATCAGCTCGGGCAACCTGAGGGTGCGCCGCCACCGCGCGCGGCGGACGCTGCGCGAGCGGCTCGAGGAGAGCTGCCGCCTCTGCGCGCCGCACGGCTGCCTCGACTGCGAGCGCCCGGCGGGGGTGGCGCCGGAGGCGCGCGTGTCACCTCCGCGCGGCGCGGCCGTCTGTACCCGTGACGCGCGATGCGCGCCACGAGAGGAGACGCAGGATGACGAGCCCCACCGAGCCGGACCGCGGGGGCCACCTCGACGCAGGGCGCGGGCCGGCGGCGACCGGGGACGGCAATCACGCTGCGCACGCGGGGCACGACCGCGCGGGTCGCGCTCGACGTGGCGTTCGACCTCGCCGGCGCCGTCGAGGGCGCGGCGGTGCTGACGTCGCTGCGCATCGTCCGCCACGGCTCGTGTGACTTCGCGGGGCCC
>VGOU01000188.1 GCA_016875795.1 Chloroflexota bacterium
GCAAGGAGCTGCGCGGGCCGCAGTGCACGGGCCTCATCCTCGGGCGCCCCGACCTCGTGGAGGCCTGCGCGACGCAGGCGAACCCGATGGCCGGCATCGGGCGCGTGGCCAAGGTGGGGAAGGAGGAGGTCGCCGGGGTCGTCGCCGCGGTCGAGCGCTACGTCGGGCTCGACCACGCGGCTCTCGAGCGCGAGCGCGAGCGGACCGTCGCCTACCTGGTGGAGGAGCTGGGCCGCGTCCCGCACCTCGCGACCCGCCGCGCGTTCCCGGCGCACGACATGTGGGAGGTCCCCGAGGCCCTCGTCACGTTCCGCGCCGACGGCGCCGGCCCGACCCGTGACGACGTCGTCGCGCGCCTTCTGGCCGGCGACCCGGCGGTCGAGGGCTACCCGAGCGGGGCCGACGGACTGCTGCTCTGCCCCGCGACGCTCGAGGCCGGCGACGCCGAGCTCGTCGTCGAGCGGATCCGGGAGGTCGTCACAGCATGACGCTCGACGTCCTCATCCAGGGCGGCCTCGTCGTCGACGGCTCGGGCGGCGCGGCGTTCCCCGCGGACGTCGGCGTCCGCCGCGGAACGATCGAGGCCGTCGGACGCCTCGACGGCGCGCGGGCCGAGCGCGTCATCGACGCGCGCGGCCTCGCGGTGGCGCCCGGCTTCATCGACACGCACGCGCACTCCGAGCTCGCGCTCCTGGCGGATCCCCAGCACGCCCCCAAGCTGCGCCAGGGCGTCACGACCGAGATCCTCGGGCAGGACGGCCTCTCGTACGCTCCGCTCTCGCCGGGGAACCTGCGCTTCTACCGGACGTACCTCGCCGGGGTGTACGGCGACCCCGCCATCGCGTGGGACTGGTCGAGCGTCGCCGAGTTCCGCGCGCGCTTCGACCGGACGGTCGCCGTGAACACCGTCTACCTGGTCCCGCACGGCGCCGTGCGGCTCGAGGCCCTCGGGATGCGCGACGCGCCGCTTCAGGATGCCGAGCTCGAGCGGGCGCGCGCGCTCGTCGCCCGGGGGCTCGCCGAGGGCGCGGTCGGCTTCTCGACGGGCCTCAGCTACTACCCCGGCAGCTACTCGGACACCGACGAGCTGGTGGAGCTGTGCCGCGCCGTCGCGGCCGCCGGGGGCGTCTACGTCACGCACATCCGCAGCGTGTTCCGCGGCGCGCCGTTCGACCCGGTCGAGGAGGCGCTCGAGATCGCTCGGCGCAGCGGCGTCCGGCTGCACTACTCGCACTTCCGCACCAGCGCGGCGAACGCCGGGCGCGCCAGCGAGCTGATGGCGAAGGTCGATGCGGCGCGCGCGGCGGGCCTGGACGTCACGCTCGACACGTACCCATACCCCACGGGCAGCAGCACTGGGCTCTACTTCCTACCCCCCTGGGTGCACGAGGGCGGCGTCGACGAGATCGTCGCGCGGCTCGCGGACCCGTCGCTGCGCGCGCGCATCGTCGCGGGGATGACGCCGCCGCCGCCGGCGCTCGGCGCGTCGTGGGACGACATCGTCATCAGCCACGCGGGGTCGGCGAAGCACCGCCCGCTGGTCGGGCGCTCGCTCGGCGAGGCGGCGAGGGCGCGCGGGGCCGCGAGCCCGCAGGACCTGCTGTGCGATTTGCTCGCGGCGGAGCGCCTCGAGGTCGGCTGGCGCGGCGCGCCTCCGGCGCCCGAGGTGTGGGAGCGGATCGACCGCGACGTGCTGGAGCTCCTCGAGCGGCCCTTCTACATGGTCGGGAGCGACGCCATCATGGTCGGCGATCGGCCGCACCCGCGGGCCTACGGGTGCTTCCCGCGCCTTCTGGGGACGCTGCGCCGGCGCCACGGCCGTCCTTCGCTCGAGACGCTCGTGAACCGCATGACCGCGGTGCCGGCGGAGCGATTCCGTCTCAGTGACCGAGGCCTCCTGCGGCCGGGCAAGGCGGCCGACATCGTGGTCTTCGATCCGGGGACGATCGCCGACACCGCGACCTACGAAGAGCCGCGAAGCTACCCCGTCGGCGTGGAGCACGTGCTCGTGAACGGCCACCTCGCGGTCGAGCATGGCGCGCCGACAGGCGCGCTCGCCGGGAGGGCGCTCCCATGAACCGCACGCGAAGAAGGCGAGAAAGGACGATCTGATCATGGCCCAGGAATTCGAGAAGGGTGCCCGCATGGTCCTGGCGATGCCCGCGGCGATGCCGTTCCCGGAGCGCGGCCTCCCCGAGGACGCGGTCCTCGACGCGGTGCGTGACCGCCTCGCCGACGACCCCTACGAGACCGCCAAGAACTTCGGCATCAGCTACGTCGGGCCGCCGCACCCGATCGCGGCGAAGGCGGCGCGCGTCGCGGCGGAGACGGTCTTCGTCGATTGGGCGCGCGACATGTTCCCCGGGACGTACCGGCTCGAGAAGGAGGCCGTGCGGATGATGGGGTCGCTGCTCGGCGCGTCCGCCCCGGCCGGCTTCATCACGACCGGCGGCACCGAGTCGAACATGTCCGCGGTGCGCCTCGCGCGCGACCTGGGGCGCAAGAGCGACCCCGAGATCGTGATGCCCGAGACCGCCCACTTCAGCTTCCGGCTCGCCGCGGAGCTCTTCGGCGTCCGCATCCGCTACGTGCCAGTGGACGACGAGCTGCGGCCGGACATGTCCGAGGTGGACAGGCTCATCACGCCGAGCACCGTCGCGCTCATCTGCTCGGCGCCGGAAGGTCACCTCGGGGTGCTCGACCCGGTCGAGGAGTTCTCGCGCGTCGCCGAGCGCACCGGGCTCTACCTGCACGTGGACGCGGCCTTCGGCGGCTTCATCCTGCCGTTCATGCGCGACCTCGGCTACGAGATCCCGCCGTTCGACTTCCGCCTCCCGGGCGTCCGCTCGATGATGACCGACGGCCACAAGCTCGGGATGCTGCCGGTCGCGACGGGGTTCTTCATCGTGCGCGACGTCGCCGACCTGCAGGCGCTGCCGACCGAGGAGACGCTCATCCACACCCTCTCATCGACGAAGCCCGGCGCGAGCGCCGCCGCCGCCTGGGCCGTCCTCAGGCACCTGGGGCGGGACGGGTACCGGCGCGTCGTGCGCGACGTCCTCGATGTCGTGCGCATCGTGCGCCAGGGCGTCGAGCGCATCGACGGCCTGCGCCTCGTCGTGCCGCCTCTCATCACCGTGGTGAACGTCACCTCCGACACGCTCGACGTCGAGCGCGTGTACCAGGGCCTGCGCCGCCGTGGCTGGGGCACCACGTTCGGCCAGGTGAGGGGCCGCCCGCACATCCGGCTCTCGATCCACCCGCACCGCGACCGCGCCCACGCCGAGGGCTTCGTGCGCGCGCTCGAGGAGTCGGCGCGCGACGCGCGGGGCGGGTAGGGAGGGGGAGATGGCGAGGTCGAGCGCGGGATCCGCGGCCGGAGCGACGGAGACGCCGAGATGGTGAGGGTGGACGTCGAGCCCGCG
>VGOU01000189.1 GCA_016875795.1 Chloroflexota bacterium
GCGGTCGTGCGGAACGAACGGATCATTGGCGTGTGGCTCCTTCTCTTGGTGATGGAGCGAGGATACGCGCGCCCGGCGCCGCGCCCGAGGGACGTCCGCCGTCTAGCGCGCGGCCTTCCAGCCCATGACGGGCACGCGCGCCGGCTGCGCGAAGAGGTCCGCCCTCAGCGCGTTCATGAGCAGCTCGCGGCTCGCCGCCCCGCCGCGCGACCCGGCCGTCGCGAGCGTGTCGGGGCTCCGGTACGAGTAGCCCACCCAGCCCGCGGTCCCGCCCGCGAGCGCGGTGCGCACCTGGCGCACGCTGCCCTCGATCTCGTTCAGGTAGAGCGCGGTGCCGATCGCGACGTGGCGCCCGTGGTGCTGCTCCTTCGCGAACGCCACCCATTCCTCGTACTGCTTTCGCTGCGCCGCGTCGGCGTCGCGCTTGTAGGCCATCGGGATGTTCGTGTCGAGGATGCCGAGGCGCATCCACGTCACCCAGTCCTGCAGCACCTCGCGGTACGTGCGCGTGGCCGTCCAGCCCCCCGCGGACTGCGGCGCCTCGCCGTACGTGATCGTGTCCGCGCTCACGCGGATCCCCGGCCGCAGCGCGGTGGACCCGGTGTAGATGCGGCGCACGAGGTCGGTGATGCGGTCGCGGCGCCACTGCGCCCACTGCGCGTCCGTCGCCGCCGGCGCGTCGGCGCGCCCGGTCTCGGCGCGGAAGCGCTCGAGCGCCACGGCGTTGTAGCCCCACGACGGCGCGCCGCCGATGTTGCCGTCGGGGTAGCGGATGCGGTCGAGGTTCACGCCGTCCACGGCGTACTTCTCCACGATGCTCGTCACCATCCGGACCATGTAGGCGGCAGCGTCGGGGTGGCCCGGGTCGAGGAAGAACTCCTGCCCCTCGGCCTGCAGGCGGTCGGCGCCGTCGGAGCGCTTCATCAGCCAGTTCGCGCTGCCGGTCGCGCTCGGGCCGTTCGTGTTGAAGACGTGCTTCGGGTCCTTCGGCGCCGCGGTCCCGCGCCAGATCCCCGTGACGATGACCCAGGCGTGCACCTCGATGCCCTCGGCGTGCGCGCGCGCGATGAGCGCCTGCAGCGGATCGAACGGCGCGGCGGCGATGCGCTCCTCGGTGCGCGGCATGACCGCCTCGTTGCAGAAGCAGTCGCCGCGGCGGACCACCTGCGCGACGATCGCGTTCACGTTCGCGGCCTTCGCGTGCGCGACGAGCTGGTCGATCTGCGCCGCGGTCCAGATGCCCTCGCCGAACGCGTCCACCCAGTACGCGCGGAGCTGCTCGGCCGGCGGCGCCAGCGTCGACCGCGGGACGGGCGCGACGGTCGGGGCGGCGGTCGGCTGCGCGGTCGCGGTGGGGACGGCTGTGGGCGCGGACGACGGTGAGGCGGACGGCGAAGCGGCCGCGAGGGCCGTCGCGGTCGCCGTTACGGCCGGCACGGCCGCGGCGGGCTGCGAGGCGCACGCGGCGGCCAGCACGACGAGCAGCGGCAGACCCCTTCTCATCCTCACCACCTGATCATCGCTCCTGCAGGCCGGGTGGTCGGGTAGACTGCCGAGAGCACCCCTTTAATGGCCGGTCCTGTGAGGCTGGGAAGGGAGCGAGCCCATGGCCGTCGTGCTTGGCCCCGACGACGTCCGGCGCGCGGTCGCCCGGATCGCGCACGAGATCGTCGAGCGCAACGGCGACCCCTCCCGCATCGCCCTCGTCGGCATCCGCTCGCGCGGCGACATCCTCGCGGCGCGCCTGCGCGACGCGGTGCGCGCGAACGAAGGCGTGGAGCTCCCGCTCGGCGCGCTCGACATCACCCTCTACCGCGACGACCTCACGCGCATCGGCCACGCGCCGATCGTGCGCACCACCGAGATCGGCTTCCCCGTCGATGACCGCATCGTCGTCCTCGTCGACGACGTCCTCTTCACCGGCCGCACCATCCGCGCGGCCATGGACGCCCTCGTGGACTTCGGGCGGCCGCGCGCCATCCGCCTCGCCGTCCTCGTCGACCGCGGCCACCGCGAGCTCCCCATCCGCGCCGACCACGTGGGCAAGAACGTCCCCACGCAGCCCAGCGACGACGTGCGCGTCCACTTCACCGAGGCCGACGGCCGCGACGAGGTCGAGCTCGTGAAGGTGGAGGTGGCGGTATGACCGCCTGGACGCGGCGCCACGTGCTCGCGACCGCCGACTGGTCGCGCGACGAGATCGAGCTCGTGCTGCAGCAGGGCGAGGCGATGCTCGAGGTGCTCGCGCGCCCCATCCGCCGCACGCCCGCGCTGCGCGGCCGCACGGTCGTGCTCTTCTTCCAGGAGGCGTCCACGCGCACGCGCATCTCCTTCGAGCTCGCGGCGAAGGCCCTCTCCGCGGACACGACGATGATCACCGCGTCGGGGTCGTCGATCGAGAAGGGCGAGACGCTCCTCGACACGGTGCGCACGCTCGAGGCGCTCGGCGCCGAGATCGTCGTCATGCGCCACTCGGCCGCGGGCGCGGCGCAGTTCGTCGCCGACCGCATCGCGAGCGCCGTCATCAACGCCGGCGACGGCTGGCACGCGCACCCCACGCAGGGCCTCCTCGACGCGCTCACGCTGCGCACCGCGCTCGGCGCGCTCGAGGGGAGGCGCGTCGTCATCGTGGGCGACGTGCTGCATAGCCGCGTGGCGCGCAGCGACATCCACACGCTCGTCCCGCTCGGCGCCGAGATCACGCTCTCGGGGCCGCCGACGCTCGTGCCGAGCGCGTGGCGCTGCGGGCAGCTCCCCGCGGGCGTGCGCTACGAGGAGGACGCCGACCGCGCGCTCGACGGCGCCGACGCGGTCATCGCGCTGCGCCTGCAGCGCGAGCGCATGGAGGCGGGCCTGCTCCCGTCGCTCCGCGAATACGCCATGGCGTGGGGCCTCACCGAAGCGCGCGTCGCGCGGATGCGGCCGGGCGCGCCGGTCCTCCATCCCGGCCCGATGAACGAGGGCATCGAGATCGACGCCGCGGTCGCGCACGGCCCGCGCTCGCTCATCGAGCGGCAGGTGACGAACGGCGTCGCGGTCCGCATGGCACTCCTCCACCTCCTCGCGGGCACGCCCGCGGCGGAGGCGGCCGCATGAACGTCACGAACGTGCGGCGCTTGGACGCCGAGGGCCGCGAACGGACCGACATCGTGCGCCTCGGCGACGACGCCGGCCGGATCGACGGCCGCGAGCTCCTCGCGCTCCCCGGGCTCATCGACCTGCACGCGCACCTGCGCGAGCCGGGCTTCGAGGAGTCCGAGACCGTCGCCACGGGCGCCCGCGCCGCGCTGCGCGGCGGCTTCACCACGGTGTGCGCCATGGCGAACACGCAGCCCGCGATCGACACGCCCGGCCTCGTCGCCGAGGTCCTCGCGCGCGCACGCGAGGCGCGCGCGGCGCGCATCCTCCCCGTCGCCGC
>VGOU01000190.1 GCA_016875795.1 Chloroflexota bacterium
CGTCGCGCAGGACGGCGGTGCCGGCGTGGCCCGTCGCGCCGCGCCAGGCGCCGAGCGACGTCCACGGATCGCGCGCGCCCCGCGGGCGGTCGTCGATGACCGCGGCGGCGGCGAGCGCGAAGATCTCATCGGGGACGTCGCCGCGCGGCACGAGCGAGGCGAGCTCGCGCTCGACGAAGGGTGTCGTGACGCGACCGGCGCGCACCTCGGAGTGGGAGAGGTAGCGCAGGAGGAACGGGACGTTGGTGCGGACGCCGAGGACCTGCGTTCGCTCGAGGGCGTCGGCGAGCGCGTCGAGCGCGTGGCCGCGGTCGCCGGCGCGGGCGATGACCTTGGCGAGGAGCGGGTCGTAGTGCGCGGTCACCGCGTCCCCTTCCTCGTACCCCGCATCCACGCGCACGCCGTCGGGCCAGCGGACGTGCAGGAGGCGGCCGGTCGAGGGGAGGAAGCCGGAGGCAGCGTCCTCCGCGTACACGCGGGCCTGGATCGCGTGGCCGCGCGCCTCCGCCTTCGGCAGGGTGAGGCGCTGACCGAGCGCGATCCGCAGCTGCTGCTCGACGAGGTCGAAGCCCATCACCTCTTCGGTGACGGTGTGCTCCACCTGGAGACGCACGTTCATCTCGAGGAACCACATCTGCCCGCGCTCGTCGACGAGGAACTCGGCCGTGCCTGCGCCCACGTACCGGGCGGCGTGCGCGAGCGCGGTGGCGTACTCGGCCAGCTTCTCGCGCTGCCACTTCGTGAGGCGCGGCGCGGGCGCCTCCTCGACGACCTTCTGATGGCGCCGCTGCGCCGAGCAGTCGCGCTCGCCGAGCGCGCGGATCCGCTCGTGCTGGTCGGCGATGATCTGCACCTCGACGTGGCGCGGCGCGCGCACGAGCTTCTCGAGCATGAGCCGCTCGTCGCCGAATGCCGCGAGCGCCACGCGGCGGGCCCTCGCGAGCGCCGGCGCGAGGTGCGCGTGACCCTCCACCGCCTGCATGCCGATCCCGCCCCCGCCGGCGGTCGGCTTCACCATCACCGGGTAGCCGATCGCCCGCGCCGCCTCGGCGAAGGCGCCGTCGCGCTGATCCTCCTCGGCGTAGCCCTGCAGCACCGGGACGCCCGCGCGCCGCGCCGTCGCCTTGGCCTCGGCCTTCGAGCCGCAGAGGGCGAGGACGTCCGCCGGCGGCCCGACGAAGACGCGGCCGCTGTCGGCGACCGCCCGCGCGAGCGCCGGGTCCTCGGAGAGGAAGCCGTAGCCGGGATGGACGAGGTCGGCGGAGGCCTCGGCCGCAGCGCCGAGGATGCGCTCGACCGAGAGGTACGAGTCGCGGGCCGGTGCGGGGCCGAGGCGGATGGCGAGGTCGGCCTCGCGGACGTGGGGCATCGCCGCGTCCGCGTCCGAGTACACCGCGACCGTGCGCAGCCCCATGCGGCGGGCGGTGCGGATGACGCGGCGCGCGATCTCACCGCGGTTGGCGACGATCAGCGTGGTCATGGACGCCGAACATACAGCCGGGGACCGGAACGGCGGGCCGGGCGTCGTATGGTCAGGACATGGACGCTCCGACCTCCCGCCTGCGCATCGGCCTGATCCTCGCGGTCGCCGTCTTCGGGTCGGGCGCCCTCGCGGCGGTCATGGCCGACGCGATGCGGCCGGCGCCCTCGCCCTCGATCGCCCCGCCCGCCGCCGGGGGGCCGGGGCAGGCACCCGGGTCGTTCCGGCTCGTGCCGGCGCCGATCGACCGGCTGGAGATCCGCATCCGCGAGTCGGCGCCGCCGCAGTACTCGCTCTACGTCCAGGCGGGCCTCCCGAGCGGCTGCGCGAAGCAGCACTCGTACAGCGTCACGCAGACCGGCGACACGTTCGTCGTGCAGGCCATGAACTCGCTGCCGCCCGGGAACCCGATCTGCACGATGATCTACGGGACCTACGAGCTGAACGTCGACCTCAAGGGCGACATCCGGCCGGGCCGGACGTACACGGTGAAGGTCAATGACCGGACGGCGACGTTCACCGCCCAGTAGCCGTCACATCCTGAAGACGCCGTAGCGCGGCGGGCGCTCGACCGGGGCGTGCCGCGCCGCCGCGATGCCGAGCGCGAGCACATTGCGCGTGTCGAGCGGGTCGATGATCCCGTCGTCCCAGAGGCGCGCGGTCGAGTGGTACGGCGACCCCTGCGTCTCGTACTGCTCGCGGATGCGCTGCCGGAAGGCCTCGCGCTCGTCGTCGCTCGCGAACGTGCCGACCATCGACAGCACGGTCGCGGCCTGCTCGCCGCCCATGACGCTGATGCGCGCGTTCGGCCACATCCACAGCTGGCGCGGCTGGTACGCGCGCCCGGCCATGCCGTAGTTCCCGGCGCCGAACGAGCCGCCGATGATCACCGTGAACTTCGGCACGCTCGCGCACGCGACCGCCATCACCATCTTCGCGCCATCCTTGGCGATCCCGCCGGCCTCGTACTCCTTGCCCACCATGAAGCCCGAGATGTTCTGGAGGAACACGAGGGGGATGCCGCGCTGGTCGCAGAGCTCGATGAAGTGGGCGGCCTTGAGCGCGCTCTCGCTGAAGAGGATCCCGTTGTTCGCGACGACGCCGACGCGGAAGCCGAAGATGCGCGCGAACCCGCAGACGACCGTCGTGCCGTACAGCGCCTTGAACTCGTGCAGGCGCGAGCCGTCGACGATGCGCGCGATGACCTCGCGGACGTCGTACGGCTGGCGCACGTCCTCGGGGACGATGGCGTAGAGATCGTTCGGGCCGAGCGCGGGCGGCTCGGGGTCGGCGACGTCCTCGCCCCAGTACGTCGGCCGGTCGAGCTGCGCGACCATCTCGCGCACGATCGCGATGGCGTGAGCGTCATCGACGGCGTAGTGGTCGGCGACGCCGCTCGTGCGCGCGTGCACCTCGGCCCCGCCGAGCTCCTCCGCGGTGACCTCCTCGCCCGTCGCCGCCTTCACGAGCGGCGGCCCGCCCAGGAAGATCGTGCCCTGGCCCTTCACGATGACGACCTCGTCGCTCATCGCCGGCACGTACGCGCCGCCGGCGGTGCACGAGCCCATCACGGCGGCGAGCTGCGGGACGCCGAGCCGCGAGAGGCGTGCCTGCTCGTAGAAGATCCGGCCGAAGTGGTCGCGGTCCGGGAAGACCTCGTCCTGGAGGGGCAGGAACGCGCCGCCCGAGTCGACGAGGTAGATGCAGGGGAGGAGGTTCTCGCGCGCGATCTCCTGCGCGCGCAGGTGCTTCTTCACGGTGAGCGGGTGATACGTGCCGCCCTTCACCGTCGCGTCGTTCGCGACGATGACGCACTCCTGGCCCGAGACGCGGCCGACCCCGGTCACGATCCCCGCCGACGGCGCGTCGCCGCCGTACATGTCCCACGCCGCGAGCGGCGAGAGCTCGAGGAACGGCGTCCCGGGGTCGAGCAGGCG
>VGOU01000191.1 GCA_016875795.1 Chloroflexota bacterium
GCCCGTGGCGCCCGTGACCATGACCGCCCGTCCGTCCATCACGCGAGCACTATCCCGCATCCGAGACGCGGCGGGCGCATCGCGCAACTAGCATCAACGGCGGTGGCCATCCTCGAGCGCATCAACGGCCCGCAGGACCTCCGCGCGCTCGGCCGGGACGAGCTCACGGCCCTGTGCGAGGAGATCCGGCGGTACACCGTGGACGCCGTCCAGCGCACCGGCGGGCACGTCTCGTCGAGCCTCGGCGCGACCGAGCTCACCGTGGCCCTCCACCGGGTCTTCGAGTCGCCGCGGGACAAGCTCGTCTGGGATACCGGCCACCAGGCCTACGTCCACAAGATCCTCACCGGCCGCCGCGAGCGCTTCGACGGGCTCCGCCAGCTCGGCGGCGTCTCCGGCTTCCTCGTGCGGTCCGAGTCGGAGCACGACCAGTTCGGCGCCGGCCATGCCGGGACGTCGATCTCGGCCGCGCACGGCATGGCCGTGGCCCGCGACCTGAAGCGCGAGGCCCACCACGTCGTCGCCGTGATCGGCGACGGCGCCCTCACCGCGGGCATGGCGTTCGAGGGGCTGAACAACATCGGGCACATGAAGGCGCGGGTCATCGTCGTCCTGAACGACAACGGGATGAGCATCTCGCCGAACGTCGGCGCGCTCTCCCGCGTCTTCGACGCGCTGCGCACGAGCGAGGAGCTCCACCGGCCGCAGGTCGCGGCGGTGTCGCGGCTCGTCGAGGCGCTGCGGACCGCGCGGCCGTACCGCGACCTCCGCCACGCGACGGAGACGGTGCTGCACCACCTCCCGGCGGGCGACCTCGCCGAGGAGACGATCCGCCGCTTCACGACCGGCCTGAAGGCCATCCTCATGCCGAACGTGCTCTTCGAGGAGCTCGGCTTCACGTACCTCGGTCCGGTGAGCGGGCACGACCTCGCCGCGGTGGAGCAGGTGCTCGAGCGCGCGCGCGACCTGCGCGACGGCCCGGTGCTCGTCCACATCCAGACCCAGAAGGGCCACGGGTACGCGCCGGCGGAGGAGGACAACGAGAAGTGGCACGGGGTGTCGGCGAAGGGCTCCGCCGCGGCCGCCGCGCCGACGTACACGAGGGTGTTCGCCGATGCGGTCCGCGAGGTCATGACGGCAGACGACCGGGTCGTCGCGATCACCGCGGCCATGCCGTCGGGGACGGGGCTCGCCCCGCTCTTCCGCGAGATGCCCGACCGGCTGTTCGACGTCGGGATATGCGAGCAGCACGCGGTGACCTTCGCCGCGGGGCTCGCCACCCAGGGCATCGTGCCGATCGCGGCGATCTACTCGACCTTCCTGCAGCGCGGGTTCGACCAGGTCGTGCACGACGTCGCGATCCAGGAGCTGCCGGTCGTCTTCGCCCTCGACCGCGCGGGGATCGTCGGCGACGACGGGCGCACGCACCAGGGGCTGTTCGACATCGCGTACCTGCGGCCGCTGCCGGGCATGGTCCTCATGGCGCCGAAGGACGAGGGCGAGCTGCGCCACATGGTGTGGACCGCGGTGCGCCATGCCGCCGCGGGTCGCGGCCCGATCGCGCTGCGCTATCCGCGCGGCACGGGGGTCGGGGCGTCCCTGGACGAGCCGCTGCGCGAGCTGCCGATCGGCGTCTCCGAGACGCTCCGCGAGGGCCGCGACGTCGTGATCATCGCGTACGGGACGATGGCGCTCGCCGCGCTCGAGGCGAGCGGACGCCTCGCGGCGGACGGCATCGACGCGACCGTCGTGAACGCCAGGTTCGCGAAGCCGCTCGACGCCGAGCGGATCCTCGCGCTCGCCGCGCGGACGCCGCGGATCCTCACGGTCGAGGAGCACGCCGTCGCGGGCGGCTTCGGTTCGGCGGTGAGCGAGCTCCTCGCGGAGCGTGGCGCACGCGCCGACGTGGAGATCGTCGGCGTGCCCGACCAGTGGGTCGATCACGGCGCGCAGAAGCTGTGGCGGCAGCGGTTCGGCCTCGACACCGAAGGCATCGCGGCGGCGGTGCGCCGCCGCTGGCCTCAGCTCGTGCGCAGCGCGGTGGCCAGGACCGGGGCTTAGCGGGTCTCGCGGCGCGCGCCGCGGCGCTCCTCAGCGCCGACCGAGCAGCACTCGCATTGTGCTGCTCGATGGCGCGGTCGACCTTCTCCTGCGCGTTCTGCGGCAGGCGCTCGCGCAGCGTCTCGAGCGCCGGCACGTGCTTGTCGCGCGCCGCGCGCGTGACCTGCTCCACCGCTTCGCCATTGCCGTCCGGCTCGGCGGTCCGCAGCGAGCTCACCGCCGCGCTGAAGCGCTGGACGGCGGCCTCGTATTCGGCCGACGCGGCCGGCGCCTTCTCGGGCCGCGCCGCGCTCTGCTCCATCTCCTCGAGCCGGCGCTCGGTGTGCGCCGCGAGCACGCGGATCTTCGCCTCGCCGGCGGCGGCGAGCGCGAGATCCACTTCCTCGGCCGCGCGCTTCAGCCCGTACGCCGGATCGCCCGGCAGGCTGCCGGCCGCGGCGTAGCCCGATCCGCCGGGCAGGATGAGCGCGACGGCGGCGGTCACGGCGACGGGGCGCAGGCGCGCGAAGAGGAGCGCGAAGGCCGGGGCGCGACGTCGCTCGTCACGTCCTCCGCCTCGGCCTCGTTCCTGACCCGGCGGTACACGTACCGGTACACCGCGTCGACGCAGCGGTCGCACAGGGCCCGAACGCCTCCGCGTCGCCCCCGCTCGCGCGGGTGGCGAGCGCCGCGTCCGGCTCGGTCGATCGCTCGTCCGCTCGAACGGTCGCGCCGTCGCTCGCGTTAGGCCGAGGGCCGGTCATCTTCCCCCCTCACGGAAGGCCGAACGTGGCACCGGGGGGGCCCGTTGTGGGCCCTTCCCGGCCTACTCCTGGCGCCGCAGGAACAGGACGAGCGCGTCCACGTCGGCCTCGGAGAGCCCCCGGGCAAGGCCGCGCGGCATGACGTCGTTGTAGCCCGGGACGATGTGGTCGCCGGGCGAGACGATCGACCGGCGCAGGTACTCCTCGGCGGTCTGGCCCGCGGCGCGGGAGCCCGCCACCGAGCCGATCCGCGACAGGTCGGGGCCGAGATGGCCGCCCTCGCCGCCGATGATGTGGCAGCGCGCGCAGTCGAGCTTGCGGTACAGCTGGCCCCCGCGGGCGAAGGGCTCCCGCTCGGGCGGCTCCTCGCACGCGAGCGTGAGCGTCGCGAGGAGCACGCAGAGGCCGAGCGCGCGCCTCATCATTCGGTCGTGGAGAGTACGGTCGCGGCGGCCGCCGCACTTCGCGGCGCCACCGTCGTCCTCGGCGAGCGCGCGATCCTCCGCGGGCTCGATCTCGCCCTGCCGGCAGGTGTGGCGGTGCTGCGCGGCGCGAACGGCGCCGGCAAGACGACGGCGGTGCGCGCGCTCGCGGGGCTC
>VGOU01000192.1 GCA_016875795.1 Chloroflexota bacterium
GGATCGCCCTCGTCGGCCGGTCGTTCGGCGGCCGCCTCTCGGTGCGGCTCGCGGCGCTCGAGCCGCCCGACGCGCTCGTCGTGCTCAGCCATCCGATCGCCCCGCCGGACCGGCCGCGCCCCGACGACGAGGCCGCGCTCACCGCCGTGCGCTGTCCGACGCTCATCGTGCAGGGCGACGAGGACCATCTCGGGCCGCTCGCCCTCCTGCGGCGGATCGCCGCGTCGAACCCCCTGATCGACGTCGTCGTGATCGCCGGCGCCGGACACTCGCTCTCCGTCGCGCGGGAGAAGGAGGCCGCGGAGCACGCCGCGCGCTGGCTGGAGGCGACGCTGCCCGCGTCGGGCTAGGGCGCCATCCCCGTCCTCTCGACCGAGTCCATCTGCGCGCGCTGGAGCTTCCCCGAGTAGTCGACGTAGATCGACTTCCACTCGGAGTACACGTCGAGCGCGGCGCGGCCGGCCTCGCGGTGACCGTTCCCCGTGGCCTTCATGCCGCCGAACGGGAGCTGGATCTCCGCGCCGATCGTCCCGGCGTTCACGTACACGAGGCCGCACTCGGCATCGCGCATGAAGCGGAACGCGTTGTTCACGTTCTGCGTGTAGATCGAGCACGAGAGCCCGTACTTCGTCGAGTTGAGGATCTTCACCGCGTCCTCGATGTTCGTGCTCTCGATGATCGCCGTGACCGGGCCGAAGATCTCCTCCTGGGCCACGCGCATGTTCGGCTTCACGTCGACGAGGACGGTCGGCTCGTGGAAGAAGCCCTTCGCGAGCGCGCCCTCGCGCGGGACCTTGCCGCCGGCCGCGACGGTGGCGCCCTCCTTCTCCGCGATCGGGATGTAGGAGGCGACCTTCTCCTGCGCGCTCTTCGATACGACCGGGCCGAGGTCGGTGCCGCTCTCGAGGCCGTGGCCCATGCGCATCTTCTTCGCGCGCGCGACGACCTTGTCGATGACCTCCAACGCGACCTCCCGGTGCGCGATGACGCGCGACGCCGCGGTGCACCGCTGGCCCGAGGTCCCGAACGCCGACCACACGACCCCGTCGACGGCGAGGTCGACGTTCGCGTCGTCCATGACGACGATGGCGTTCTTGCCGCCGAGCTCGCACGACACGCGCTTCAGGAGGCGCCCCGCGAGCTCGCTGATGTGCGCGCCGGTGTCGGACGAGCCGGTGAACGAGATGAGGTCGACGGCCGGGTGCGTGACGAGGTGGTCGCCGAGGTCGCCGCCCGGGCCGAGGACGAGGTTGAGCACGCCCTTCGGCAGGCCGGCCTCCTCGAGGATCTGCACGAGGCGCACCGCGAGGAGCGGCGTGTAGGAGGCCGGCTTGAACACCATCGTGTTGCCGCAGATGAGCGCCGGCATGATCTTCCACGTGGGGATGGCGAACGGGAAGTTCCACGGCGTGATCGCCGCGACCACGCCGTGCGGGTGCCGCATGCTCATCGCCCACTTGTTCGGGAGCTCCGCCGGGACGACGTCGCCGAACTGGCGGCGGCCCTCGCCGGCGATGTAGTAGGTCATGTCGATGCCCTCTTGGACATCGCCCTTCGCCTCGGCGAGGACCTTGCCCATCTCGCGCGTCATCTCGCGCGCGAGCTCGTCCTTCCGCCGGAGCATGATCTCGCCGGCGCGGAAGAGGATCTCGCCGCGCTTGGGCGCGGGCATGAGGCGCCACTCGTCGTACGCGCGGCGCGCGGCCTCGACCGCCTTGTCGACGTCGGCGGTCGTGGACCTCGTCACGGTGGCGATGAGCTCGCCGTTCGCGGGGTCGGTGTCCTCGAACGTCTCGCCGCCGACCGAGTCGACCCAGCGGCCGTCGATGTGGTTCTGGAGATGCGCTGCCATGGGAAGACCTCCGCCTCGGTGCTTAGAACTGCGCTCCGTAGAAGAGCCAGATGGTGAGCGCGCCGACCGCGACGATGCCGAGGACGACGAGGGCGAAGGCGATGTTCGCCTGGCGCTCGGGGTCGTCGGGGGAGAAGAAGCTCACCGCCGAGGACTTTAGCGAACGAGCGGGCGGGGAGCAGGACGACGTCCGGTGGACCTGAGGGGATTCGAACCCCTGACCTCTTGAGTGCGATTCAAGCGCTCTCCCAGCTGAGCTACAGGCCCGAGGAGTGGCGCGCGATGAGGCGTCGACATCAGGGTACCCGACGCGGCGGAGCGATCGCGTCTCGAAGGGGCCCCGTCGGTTGCCGCCGGCGCCGTCAGCGGCCTAGGTTCGCGCGGACGTATCGGACCGGCGGCGGGCGCGTTCCATGAGGCAAGGAGGGCAGGGAGCGGGAGCAGGGCTGGCGGGCACCGCCGCGCTGCAGGGAGGTCGCGCCGGGAGCGATGCCTCGCTCGTCAGCGGCGCGCGGTCGGGGGACGCGGCAGCGTTCGGGACGCTCTACGAGCGGTACCGCGACGCCGTGTACCGCTATCGCCTCGCGCGCACCGGCTCCTCGGCCGACGCCGAGGACATGACGTCCGACGTGTTCGTGAAGGCCCTCGGCTCGCTCGACCGCAACGCGGCGATCGGCCGCGCGCTCTCGCCGCGGCGCTTCCTCCTCTCGTTCGCCGCGCTCTCGTTCGCCGTCGCGCTCGTGTTCGCGACCGCTGGGGCGCGCGGCGACTCGCCGCTCTACGCGGTGCGCGTCGCGGTCGAGCAGCGGACGCTCGAGGCGCTGCGCGCGCTCCTGCCGCAGGCCCCGGAGGAGGAGCCGGTCGTGGCCGCGTCGCCGACGCCGTCGCCCGAGCCGACGCCCACGCCGAAGCCCATCCCCACGCCCACGCCGAAGCCGACAGCGGCGGTCACCGCCGGCGTCGTCTCCGGCACCGTCCTCGATCACGACGGGCGGCCGGCGGCCGAGGTGTGCGTCTCGGTCGTCGCGGGCCAGTGCCAGAGGCGGACGACGGCCACCGGCACGTACCGGCTCGCCGTGATCGCGAAGACCGGTCAGACCGTGACGTTGTGCGCGTGGCGCACCGACGCGACGGGCCGCATGACGCACAGGGGCACGGCGAGCGCCGTCGTCCGCGGCACGGCGGTGGAGATGCCGCACATCGCGCTGAAGCCGCTGTAGAGCGGCCCGCCGGGCGCTGGCCCGTATGGCTTCCGCCGGCCGGTCGTTGTGGGAGGATGATCGGATACATCGCCCGCACCGTCCTCGTCGCCGGCATCGCCGCCCTCGCCGCCGCTCCGACCGCGCAGTCACCCCATCGCCGGAGCCCACGCCGACACCGACACCCACGGCCACGCCCCAGCCGACCGCGACGGCGACGCCGTCGCCGGCGCCGACCGCGACGCCGACGCTCACCGCGAGGCC
>VGOU01000193.1 GCA_016875795.1 Chloroflexota bacterium
GGTCGAGCGCGGCGGCGACGCTCGCGAGGCGGTTGCCCTCGCGGTCGAACGCGAAGCGGTGGGTGCGCAGGGCCGATCGCGCGTCGCTGTCGAGGGCGACGTACACGAGCCCGACGGGCTTCCCGGCCGCCGCGCCGCCCGGCCCGGCGATCCCGGTGATCCCGAGCCCGACCGTCGCGCCGAGGCGCTGCCGCGCGCCGCGCGCGAGGGCCCCGGCGACGACGGGCGACACCGCGCCGTGCCCGTGGATGAGGTCGGGGGCGACGTCGGCGAGGATGGTCTTCGCCTCGTTCGAATACACCACCGCTCCGCCGAGATAGTGATCGCTCGAGCCCGACAGCGCGCTCAGCACCGCGCCGAGCAGGCCGCCGGTGCACGACTCGGCGCTCGCCACCGTCAGCTTGCGCCGCTTCAGGCGCGGCTGGATCGCCTCCATGCGGGCGACGAGCTCGGCGAGCGTCGGCGCGGGCTTCGCCATCAGCGCGCCGGGGCGGGCGCGGCGACGGCGAGGGGGACGCGCCGCACGACGGGGGTCGCGTTCGGGATCCGCTCCACCGCGACAGGCTAGTTGCTGTAGGTGAAGGTCAACTCCACGACCTGGCCCGGCGTGCCGAGCGCGCCGACGAGCTGGCCGTTGTAGACGATCTGCGTTGCGGCGGCGTTGCCGGTGCGGATGGTCACCTGCCGTCCCCTGAACGTCTGCGTCGTCCCCGCGGCGACGACGCGGCCGGTCCCCGGCGCCTGCGCCCCGTCGACGATGGCGAGGAGCCACGCCGAGCCCTCCTGCACCTTCACGGTGACGACAGCCGCGGTGAACGCCACGGTGACCGTGCGGGTCTCGATGATCTCGGCGCCCCCGGCGTTGCGCGCGACGACGCGGATGGCATGGGTGCCGGCCGGGTAGTCGATCGTCGTCGAGAAGCGTCCGTCGGCGCCCATGGGCACCGGCGTGCCGTTCACGGTCACCGCCGCGACCCCGCGGTCGGCCCGCCCCGTCACGGCCACCGCGCTGTTCGTGATGACCGCGAGCTGGCCGGGCTGCTCGACGACGACCTGGGGCGGCTGCTCGGCCCCGGACTTCGGCGTCGCCTGCGCGACCGCCTCGAGCCGCACGGCCCGCTGGAGGAGGCTCACCTTCCCCGCCGTGTCGATGACCTGGACCTCGATGTGGTTCGGGCCCGGCCGGAGCTGGACCGTCACGGCGAACGTCCCGTCCGCCGCCGGACGGATGTCCGGGAACGTGTCAGGCCCCGGATAGACGCGCACGGTGACGCGTCCCTCGGGCACCGTGCGGCCGCGCACGGTGAAGTCGGTCTTCGTCGCGATGGCGTCGCTCGGCGGCTCCACCACCTCGATCCGCGGCGGGGTCGCGAATGAGGCGAACTGGTACGAGAGGTAGCCCACGAAGAGCACGACCGCCGCGAGCACCACCGCCGGCACGAGGATCGTCGGCGAGATGAACACGCCGCTCCGCATGACCGGCCGCATCGGCTCGAAGCGGCGCAGCGGCTCCGGCGTGGTCATGCGCTCCGCCGCATAGAGGGCGACGAGCTCGGTGCTGTCGAGGTCGAGGTAGTCCGCGTAGTTGCGCAGGAACCCCTTCGTGTACACGGCGCCCGGCAGCGCGCGGTGGTCGCCCGTCTCGAGGGCGGTGATGAACTTCTCGCGGATGCGCGTGTCCTCGGCCGCCTGCTCGAGCGTGATGCCCTTGCGCTCGCGCTGCTGGCGGAGGATCTCGCCGAGGCGCTGCCCTTCTGTCACTTCCCGTCCCCCCGAGGAGCGTCACCGTACACCTCGCGCATCTTCCCGGGGCCCTTCGGCGGGCCGATGACGCCGCGGCGCTCCATGAGGTCGATGAGCCGGCCCGCGCGCGCGAAGCCGATGGTCATCTTGCGCTGGAGCATCGACACCGAGGCCTGGCCGGCCATCTGGACGATCTCCACCGCCTCCTCGTAGCGGTCGTCTTCCATGTCGTCGCCGTCGCCGCCGCCGCGGCTGCCGATCCGGGACTGCTCGAGGATCTCCATATGGTACGCCGCCGCGCCCTGCAGCTTCCAGTGCTTCGTGACGCGGTCGATCTCCTGGTCGGACACGTAGACGCCCTGGGCGCGCACCGGCTTCGGCGAGTCCGGGGCGAGCCAGAGCATGTCGCCGCGCCCGAGGAGCTTCTCCGCGCCGGTCATGTCGAGGATGGTCCGCGAGTCCACGGCCGAAGCGGTGGCAAAGGCGACGCGAGCGGGGATGTTCGCCTTAATGAGGCCGGTGATGACGTCCACCGAGGGCCGCTGGGTGCCGAGGACGAGATGGATGCCGGTGGCCCGCGCGAGCTGGGCGATGCGGGTGATCTGCCTTTCCACCTCGATCGGCGACTGGAGCATGAGGTCGGCGAGCTCGTCGATGACGAAGACGATGTACGGCACGCGGTCGGGCCCGGAGTGCTTCTCGTTGTACGCCGCGATGTTGCGCGCGGCCGCCCGCGCGAAGAGGCGGTAGCGGCGGTCCATCTCGCCGGTCGTCCAGTACAGGGCGTCGAGGATCTGCTGCGGCCCGTGCATGACCGGGACGATGAGGTGCGGCAGCCCGTTGAAGCCCGGGAAGTCCACGCGCTTCATGTCGCCGACGAGCACCCGGACGTCGTCCGGTGTCGCCTGGAGGAGCAGGCTGCAGAGGATCGACCCGATGCACACGCTCTTCCCCGAGCCCGTCTGGCCGGCGATGAGGAGGTGCGGCAGGCGCGCGAGGTCGGTGACGATGGGCATGCCCGCGACGTCCTTGCCGAGCGCGACGGTGAGCCGCGAGGCGGCGCCCTTGAAGTCGGGGGTGTCCGCGACGTCGCGCAGGGACACGAGGCCGATGGCCATGTTCGGGATCTCGATCCCGACCACGCTCTTGCCGGGGATGGGGGCCTCGATGCGCAGCGTGCGCGCCGCGAGAGCGAGGGAGAGGTCGTCGCTCAGCGCCTCGATGCGCGACAGCTTCACGCCGGCCGCCGGCTTCAGCTCGTACCGCGTCACGACCGGTCCCGGGCTCACCTCGACCACCTTCGCGGCGATGCCGAAGTGCGCGAGCGTCTCCTCGATGACCTTCGTGTTGCGCAGGAACTCGTCGCGGCTCTGCCGCGCGGCCGAGCCCTCCGCGAAGAGGTCGATCGACGGGAGCGCCCACGGACGCTCCGGCGGATCGGCGTGGAGCACGCCCTCGGCGACGACCGCCGCGGACGCGAGGCCCGCGAGCGAGCGGTCCGCCGGCTTTGGGACCGCCGCCGGCGATGGCGGCGCCGCGGGGCGCT
>VGOU01000194.1 GCA_016875795.1 Chloroflexota bacterium
GGCCGAACGAGCGAGAGACGGCCCGCGGCGGGTCTCGCGAGGCCCGCCCGCTCCGGTGCGCGGCTCAGGACCATTCACGAGGACGGCTCGCACGCGCCGTTCTTCCGCAGCCTCCTAGAAGCCTCAGGCGCCGGGTGTCTCCCGGCGGGGGAAGACGAGGTAGCTGAGGACGAGGCCCGAGAGGCCGGCGAGCACCGCCATCCCGGTGACCGAGTGCGGCGTCCACCACGTCCCGATGCGGAGCGCGACGAGCCCGAAGTAGATCCCGAAGAAGGACGCCGGCAGGGCGGTCGCGACGACGCGCACGGCGACGAGCGACCGGCGGCCCGGACGGAGCCGCCAGAGGAGCACATCGCCGACGATGCCCGCCGCGGCGGCGGTCGCGAGCATCACCTCGCGCTGCTCGGGCCGGACGGACGAGCGCATGAGCATCATCGCCACCGCGTCGGCGAGGAGCAGGACGGTGATCGAACCAGGCGGGAGCACGCCCTCGCGCAGCGCGAGGAGGCAGAGCGAGACGAGCACGGCCGTGAACGTGAGCACGCCGAAGAGCGCGCGGATCTGCCCGAGCTCGCCGTAGCGCGCGTCGCCCGGCGTGCCGGGGGTGAACGCGAACGGCGTCGAGAACTGGGACATGAACGTGAACATCAGGAAGAGCATGAGGATCGACGCGAGGGCGATCGCGGAGTCGAACGAGGGACGCGCGAGCGCGCCGCGGCGCCACACCGAGCGCAGCGGGCCGCTCACGAGGAGCACGATCCCGACCGCGAGCATGAGGTGGCTCGGGCTGAACAGCGTGTCGAGCCCGCGCTCGATGCCGACGAACGTGTGCCAGAGCATGTCGAACACGCCGCCGACGCCGAAGACGAGGGCGCCGAGCACGGACGGCGCGTATCCCTCGGGGATGGCGCTCCGTGGCGGCAGCCCCGCCCGCAGGCGCGTGCCGGCGACGAGCGCGAGGAACGCCGCGAGCGCGCCGTAGCCCGAGTAGAGGACGGCATGCCACGGCGTCCAGAAGCTGTCGGGGAGCTGCGTGTTGTGGGCCCAGCCGTCGAGGTACAGGCCGACCATGAGCCACGCCGCGCAGGACGCCGCGCCGAGGTCGATGAGGCGCTGCGAGAGGGCGCGCGGCCGCGCGCTGGCGACGACGGCGGGAGCGGCGGTCGCGGTCACGGCCGCTCTACGTTAGACGGCGTCGTCGGGGTCGAGCGCGCGGTCGATGTGCATCCAGATGACCCGCGAGTACCGCCAGATCGCCGGCACCGTGACGAGGAAGAGGAGCGCGGCCGCGAGGAGCGCCCACTCGAGGGGCAGGAGCGTCCAGAGGAGCACGACGAGCCCGCCGTACACCGCCGTGGCGATCGCGTAGCTCACGACCATCGCGCCGGCGAAGTACCCGTGCTCGCGCTCGAAGAGCAGGCCGCAGCGGGGGCAGCGCGCGTGCATCTCGAGCGACGAGCGATAGACGCGGCCCTCGCGGCAGCGCGGGCACCGCAGTCCGAGGACCGCGCCGAGGCGCGAGCGCTCAGGCGCCTTCGAGGAGCTCTTCGACGGCGGCGTACGGATCGACCGCGCGGGCCGCGACGCGCGCGACGGCCGCCCGGACGCGCTCCGAGCCGACGCGCTGCTCGAGCCGGCGCACGAGCGCCTCGCGCAGCAGCGCCTCGACCTCGACGCGCGCGGCATCGGCGCGCCGCCGCTCGCGCTCGCCGCTCTCGCGCGCCCACTCGCGGTGCCGGTCGACCGCGCGGATGAGCTCGTCGATGCCGTCGCCCTTGGCCGCCACGGTGCGCACGATCGGCGGCTTCCACGACGTGCGGGGCTGGCCGAGCGTGAGCATCTGCGCGAGGTCGCGCGCGGTCTCGTCGGCCCCGGGGCGGTCGGCCTTGTTCACGACGAGCACATCGGCGATCTCGAGCACACCGGCCTTGATGGCCTGGATGTCGTCGCCCAGCCCCGGCACGGTGACGAGGGCGACGGTGTCGACGACCCGGACGACCTCGACCTCCTCCTGCCCCACCCCGACGGTCTCGACGACGACGACGTCCGTGCCGAGGGCGTCGAGCACCCCGACGACGCGCGCGGTCGCGCGCGCGAGCCCGCCCATGTTCCCGCGGCTCGCCATGCTCCGGATGAAGACGCCCTCGTCGAGGAAGCGGTCCTGCATGCGGATGCGGTCGCCGAGGATCGCGCCGCCGCTGAACGGGCTCGACGGATCGACGGCGACGACGGCGACGCGCGGCGCGCGCTCGCGGTACGCGGCAACGAGCCGGGAGACGAGCGTGCTCTTCCCGCCGCCGGGCGGACCGGTGATGCCGAGGACGAGGGCGCGTCCGGCCTGCGGATACGTCTCGCGCAGGATGTCCGCCGCCCCCGGCGCGTCGTTCTCGATGATGCTGAGGACGCGCGCGATGGCGCGCTTGTCGCCCGCGCGCGCCGCGGCGAGCAGGTCGCCCGTCGCGACCGCCACCGCTAGGCCTTCAGGAGCTCGCGCGCGATGACGACGCGCTGGATCTCGCTCGTGCCCTCGCCGATCTCCATGAGGCGGGCGTCGCGGACGATGCGCTCGACGGGCTGGTCGCGCATGTAGCCGTACCCGCCGAGGACCTGCAGCGCCGCGTTCGCGGCCCGGCTCGCCGCCTCGGTGGCGTACAGCTTCGCCATCGAGGCCTCCCTGCGGAACGGCCGACCCGCGTCGGCGAGCGCGGCGGCGCGGTGGATGAGCAGCCGGCCCGCGTCGAGCTCCGTGCGCACGCGGACCAGGTGGCCCTGCACGAGCTGGAAGTCCGCGATCGGCCGGCCGAACTGCCGGCGCTCCTTCGCGTACCCGGTCGCGACCTCGAGGGCGGCGCGCCCGAGCCCGACGGCGAGCGCGCCGATCCCGATGCGGCCCCGGTCGAGGACCTTCTTCACGTCCTCGAACGCCGTTCCGACGTCGCCGATGCGGTCGGCGTCCGTCACGCGGCAGCCCTCGAGGATGAGCGGCGCGGTGTCGCTCGCGTGAAGCCCCATCTTCCGCTCGGGCCGGCCCGCGCGGATCCCCGGTGTCCCGGCCTCGATGCCGAACGCCGAGAGGCCGTCGCCGGTGCTCGCGATGACCACGTAGAAGCCGGCGAGGGACGCGTTCGTGATGAACTGCTTCGAGCCGGTGAGCGTCCACCCGTCGCCGTCGCGCTCGGCCCGCGTCCGCGCCGCGGCGGCGTCGGACCCCGAGCCCGGCTCGGTGAGCGCCCACGCGCCGAGGCGCTCGCCCGACGCGAGCGGCGGGAGCC
>VGOU01000195.1 GCA_016875795.1 Chloroflexota bacterium
GGCGCGCGGCCGAGCGAGCGGGCGACCGCGCGCAGCGACGCTCCTTGCGCGAGGCCGCGCGAGATCTCCTCGCGCTCGAAGAGCGTGAGCGCGCTTCGGCGTCGCGCGCGCGCCCGCGGCTTGTCCTGGCGGGAGCGGAACGGGAGGAGCGGCACCCGGTGCTCCTCGGCGAAGCGGCGGACCGCCGCGCGGAAGGCCTCGCCGATGGGCGCGAACAGCGCAGGAGACGGGATCGGGTTGCCGCGGTGCTCACGCAGGAAGCCGACCACCCCGCCGCCGTACTGCAGCCGTGGCACGTACGCCGTGAACACCATGCGGTCGAAGCATTCGATGTCGAGCGTCACGTGCCCTTCGAGCACTTCCGCCGCGGACGGTCGCTCCTCCGCCCTTTCCATCGCTCCACCTCCCCGTCGAAGGCGGAGACACTACCGCTCGGCGGTCTGAGGTTCCGAGCGGAGCGAGGACCTCGTTAGCGGGGCTCCGGACCTCCGGACGCCCGGGCTTCCTCTTCCTCGAACCGGAGGGTGAGCATGGCGCTGCAGCGCCTGCAGCGCATCGTCGCGAGCTGAGCGGGCGCTCCTCCGAGCGAGCGGACGAAGGTGGGCGAGTCGGTCGGGCCGATGGGCAGGCGGCAGGCGGGACAGCGCGCTTCGAGGCGCTCGAACGCGGCCCGCGTCGTGATCACGTCGCCGAACCCGCTTCGCTTGCGGCGTCCCATGTGCGGCCTCCTCGCTACTCCGTCCGCGGCAGCGGACGCCCGGTCCGCTTGTCGCGGCGGCCCTTGCCCTTCGCGACCGCGCCCTTCGCGCGGCGTCGCGCGGCCTTCAGTCGGGCGCGCGAGCCCTTGCGACGCGACATTACGGTCGTCCCTCGCGCGGGCCCGCGTCTGTGGCCGGCTTCGGCCGCCTCACCTGGTACGGCGTACGCCATACCCCTTCGGAGAGCTGCACGTGGTGATAGTCGTGCTCGCCCACCTCGTGGGCGCTGCGCGCCGCGCTCGCGGCGTGCAGCTCGGCCATGGAGTTCTGGTCGACGACGCGGAAGACCTCAGCGCAACCGAGCAGCCTGCAGGGGAATCCGGCCGTCCTCACGATGCGTTCGCGCGGTGCCCTAGTCGCCCGCGGTGAACACGAACGGCTGACCGCAGTCCTTGCACGTGAGATCGATGTCGTTGAAAGCCACGATGGCTTCTCCCTCTGTCGCTAGCCGGCCGCTGCCCGAGCTCACCGACGTGGGGGTCTGAAGGGAGACCTCCGCTCGGACGGCCCGCATTGGTGCGATCTTCGTGACCGCGGTCGGTCAACCGTACCACGTCCCGCCGGATACCCCGCAGCCGCGGTCGGACTCTGTCATCGTCTCGCTGCCATGAGGTTCGGGATCCAGATCGAGCCGCAGTTCGGCTTCTCGTTCGCGGAGATCTCTCAGATCGCGCGCGACGCGGAGGAGCTCGGCGCCGACGCGCTCTGGGTGTCCGACCACCTCTTCCTGAACGACGCGTCGGCCGAGCAGAGCTGCCTCGAGGCGTGGACGCTGCTCGCCGCGCTGACGCAGGTCACCACGCGGCTGCGGCTCGGGACGATGGTGACGTGCCAGTCGTTCCGGAACCCGGCGCTCCTCGCGAAGATCGCCGCGGGCGTCGACCATATGTCGGAGGGTCGCCTCGAGTTCGGCATCGGCACGGGCTGGAAGGAGCTCGAGTACCGCGCCTACGGGTACGGGTTCCCGCCGGCGGGGGTCCGCGTCGACCAGATGCGCGAGACGATCGAGATCTGCGTGCGCATGTGGAGCGAGGACAGGGCGACGTACCAGGGCAAGCACTACCGCATCGACGCCGCGCAGTGCATGCCGAAGCCGGTGCAGCGTCCGCTGCCCGTGTGGATCGCCGGCGAGAAGCCGCGGATCATGCGCGCCGCGGCGCGGTACGCGCACGCGGTGAACGTGGGCGGCTGGCCCACGGCGGAGCGGTATGCCGCCTCCATGGCCGAGCTCGAGCGCGCGTGCGCCGCCATCGGCCGCGACCCGGCGACGGTCGTTCGCAGCCACTTCTTCCCGGCGCTCGTCGCGCCGACGCAGGACCGCGTGGACGAGATCGCCGACGCGCTCGCAACGCGCGCGGGCGTCGCGCGGGACGTCTGGCTCGGCCGCCGGCGCGGGCATCCCGTGGGCACACCGGAGGCCGCGGCTGAGGCGCTGCGCCCGTACGCCGCGCTCGGCGTGACCTACCTCATCCCGGTGTTCCCGTACGGCTACGACCGCGAGTGCCTGCGCGTCTTCGCCCGCGAGGTGGTGCCGCTCCTCTCCTAGCCGACCTCGTGCGTCAGCGGGACGATGTGGATCCAGGTGAGCCCGGGGCGCAGGAGGATCTCGTCGCCCGCCGCGTCGACGAGCCGGAACAGCTCCTTCTCGCCGCGCGTCCACTTCCCGTCGAAGCGTTTCCCCGCTGAGAGGACGATCGCCGGCCCCTCCCCGGTGAGCCGCAGCTCGCGCGCGCGCGACCCCGACGCGTCGACGACGTGCAGCTCCTTGATGTCCGTCTTGATGATGAGGACGTTCGCGGGCGTCACCTCGGTGACGCGGCCGCCCTGCGTGCGCTTGAAGCCGTCGCCGCTCGGCTCGTACGTGGCGGTCATGTCGGGCGCCGCGTACGGCACGCTGAGCGGCGCGGCCGCCGTCCCCGCCGCCTTCGCCCCGCCGAAGCGCAGCACCGGCACGTCCACCTTCGCGCTGTCCTTCGCGGCCTCGCGCAGCCGCCGCGTCGAGGTGAACGTGTTGTACGGGGCGGGGTGGTCGCGGACGCGGTCGAACGCGCCGCCGCTCGTGAACTCGTCCACGTCGACGATGTCGCCGCGGCGCGCCGCGTCGCGGATGCGGTCGAGCGTCTGCGGCTCCGCGCCCACGTGAGCGAGGATCCCGCGGAGGGCCGGGACGATCTGCAGGTCGGACCAGCGGCCGCTGCGGATCGGCCCCACGCGCTCGGACTCCTGCGAGTGGAAGACGACGGTGAGGCGCGTGATCCCGAACTCCGCCTCGAGCTCGAACACGAGGTCGGCCTGCTGCAGGCCCGCCTGCGGGCGCGACGTGACGTCGTTGCCGACCTTCGCGACCACCGGGCGCCGCTTGACCGCGTCGCCGTCGGGGGCGGGCGTGCCGCGCAGCGGCCAGAGCGGCCGCGGCGTCGGTGTGGGCGTGGGCGTCGGTGCGGGCGTGGGCGTCGGCGCTGCGGTCGCGGCCGCGACGGTCCCGCCCGGCGAC
>VGOU01000196.1 GCA_016875795.1 Chloroflexota bacterium
CGCTCCGGGGCCTCGATGCGCTCGACGCGCGCGAGCTTCTTGCCGCGGCCGCGCGCCTCCTTCGCGCGCTGCCCCGCGCCGTACGTGCGGATGAACTCCTCGGCGCGCGCGATCTCCGCGGCCTGGCGCTCGGCGGCCTTCGCGAGCGCGGCGTCGCGTTCGGCCCGCTGCCGCGCGTAGCGCGAATACCCGCCGCGGTACTCCAGGACGGTGCCGCGCTCGAACGAGAGCGTGCGCGAGGTGACGCGGTCGAGGGACCAGCGATCGTGCGAGGCGATGAGGGCGGTCGCGTCGCGCCCGATGAGGAAGCGCTCGAGCCACTCGAGCGCGGCGATGTCGAGGTGGTTCGTGGGCTCGTCGAGGAGCATGAGGTCGGGATCGTCGAGGAGCAGCCGCGCGAGCCCGAGCCGCGTGCGCTCACCGCCCGAGAGCGTGCGCACATCGCGGTGCGCGAGCGCGGCGAGGCCGAGGCCGTCGAGCACGCGCTTCACCGTCGCGTCGAAGTCGTACCCGCCCGCGTGCTCGAAGTGGTGCTGGAGATCCGCGTAGCGGGCGAGCACGTCCTCGTCACCGCCGGCGAGGCGCGGCTCGAGCTCGCGCATCCCGGCCTCGAGCTCGCGCAGGTGCGCGGCGGCGCCGCGGGCGTGCTCCTCGACGGTGCCGGCGACGTCGGCGAGGAGCTCCTGCTCGAGGAAGCCGATGCGCGCGCCGCGGGCCACCGCGACGTTGCCCGCGTCGGCCTCGTCGCGCCCCGCCGCGATGCGCAGGAGCGACGACTTCCCGGTCCCGTTCGGTCCGACGAGCCCAACGCGGTCGCCGTGCGCGAGCCGGAACGAGACGCCGCTGAAGACGAGGCGCTCGCCGTAGCGCTTCGCGAGCGCCTGGACCGAGAGGATGCTCAGCGTCCCGCCCTCGGCGCGCGCTGGCAGCGCGGGCAGTGGAACGTGCCGCGCCCGCCGACGACGGTGCGGCGGATCTCCGCGCCGCAGCGCGGGCAGGGCTCGCCGGCCCGGCCGTACACCTCGAACTCCTGCTGCATGCGTCCCTCCTGGCCTCGCGCATCACGGTAGTCCCGGGGGGACGCGCCGCCGAAGCGGATGCCCTTGCGCAGCACCCACCGCAGCGCCTCGTGCAGCCGCTCGACCTCGTCGCTCCGCAGCGTGCCCGCGGCGCGCAGCGGATGGATGCGCGCGCGCCAGAGCGCCTCGATCGCGTAGATGTTCCCCACCCCGGCGATGCCCGTCTGGTCGAGCAGGAGCGGCTTGACCGCGGCCCTGCCGCGCCGCCGCAGGAACTCGCGCAACCAGCGCGCGGTGAACCGTCGCGACAGCGGCTCGACGCCGAGATGGCGGTGGAGCGGCTCACCCGTCCGGCGCCGCCGTTCGCCGGCCCCCTCGAGCGCGGCGCCGTCCACGATCGCCATGCGCCCGAACTTGCGCGTGTCGGCGAACTCGAGCGCGGTGCCGTCGGCGAACGCGATGCGCGCGCGCCGGTGCGGGTGCGCCTCGACATCGCGGTCGCGGAAGAGCAGCTGGCCGGTCATGCGCAGGGAGACGATGAGCGCGTCGCCGCCCTCGAGGTCGAGCACGACGAACTTCCCGCGCCGCCGCACGCCGCTGATGCGCCTCCCCTCGAGGCGCCTGGCGAAGAGCGCCGCGGGCTCGGGCTCGGTGAGGCGGTGCCACTCGCAGCGGAAGTGCGCGACGGTGCGGCCGGTCACCAGGCCCCGGAGCTGGCGCGCGATCGTCTCGACCTCAGGAAGCTCGGGCACTCTCGGCGACCGCGGTGCGCGTCATCTCGTCCCAGTTGCGCCCCGTCCGCACGTCGACGACGAGGGGGACGTCGAGCTCGTAGGCGCTACCCATCTCCCGCGCGACGAGCGCGGCGGCCCCGTCCACGTCGCGGTCGGCGACGTCGAGCACGAGCTCGTCGTGGACCTGCAGGCAGAGGAGGGCGTCGAGCCGGCTCGCGCGGAGGCGGTCGCGCGCGCGGATCATCGCGATCTTCATGATGTCCGCGGCCGTCCCCTGGATGGGCATGTTGATGGCCATGCGCTCGGCGGCGTTGCGCACCGCGTAGTTCGGGTGCGCCATGTCCGGGATGTAGCGGCGGCGCCCGAGGAGCGTCTCGACGTACCCCTGCTCCATGCACGCCGCCTTCGTCTCGATGGCGTACCGGCGCACGTGCGGGTAGCGCTTGAAGTACTCCTCGATGAACTCCGCGGCCTCCTCGCGCGCCATGCCCATGCGCGACGCGAGGCCGAAGTCGGTCATGCCGTAGGCGATGCCGAAGTTGAGCATCTTCGCGACGTCGCGCTGCTCCCGCGTCACCTCCTCCTCGCGCACGCCGAAGCCCGCCGCCGCGGTCCGGCGGTGGATGTCCGCGCCCTGGCGGAACGCGCCGATGAGGCCGGGGTCCTGGGTGATGTGGGCGAGGATGCGCAGCTCGATCTGCGAGTAGTCCGCGGCCACGAGCGTGCGGTCCGGCGCGCCGGAGACGAACGCGCGGCGGATGCGGCGGCCGAGCGGCGTGCGGATCGGGATGTTCTGGAGGTTCGGCGCACGCGAGGAGAGGCGCCCCGTCGAGGCGACGGCCTGCTCGAACGTCGTGTGGATCCGGCCGTCCGTGTCGATGAGCGGCCCGAGCCCGTCGGCGTACGTCGAGCGCAGCTTCTCGACCTCGCGGTGCTCGAGGACGAGGCCGACGACGGGGTGCGCCCCGCGCAGCTCCTCGAGGACGGCGGCGTCGGTCGACCAGCCCGTGCCCGTGCGCCGGCCGCGCGGCAGCTTCAGCTCGCCGAAGAGGAGGTCCTGCAGCTGTTTCGGCGAGGTGATCCCGAACGCGTGGCCGACCGCGGCGTGCGCCTCGCGCTCGATCCGCGCGACCTCGTCGCGGAACTCCTGCGCGAGGCGGGCGAGATAGGCCTGGTCGACCCCGATGCCGGCCTCCTCCATGTCGACGAGGACGTCGACGAGCGGGAGCTCCACGGTCCGGAACAGCGTCGTCAGGCCGAGCCGCTCGAGGTCGTCGCTGAACAGCACCGCGAGCCGCGCCGTGGCCGAGGCGGCCGCGCCGCTGCGCGCCACGCGCTCGCCGGGGGCGGGCGTGCGGCCCGGGTCCTTGCGATCCGGGGCCGGCAGCGCGGGGATCGTGAGCTCGAGGCGCTCCTGCGCGAGGTCGTCGAGCACGTGGTAGCGCCGGCTCGCGTTGACGAGGTACGACG
>VGOU01000197.1 GCA_016875795.1 Chloroflexota bacterium
CCGCGCGCCGCGGCCGGGCGGGCGGCGCTCGAGCGCGCCGTCGCCGCGGTGGACCGCGAGCTCGCCGCCGACCTCGAGCTCATGCACATGTTCGACACCACCCGGCAGGCGTTCGTCCTCGAGAACGGCCAGTTCATCGCGCACCGCGAGGTCATCGAGCGCGAAGCGCCGGAGGCCTACGCGTTCGTCGCCGACGTCTTCGAGCGCATCCCGGCGACGGAGTCGGCGATGGAGCGGCGCGGCCCCGCCGGTTCGATCGCCGACGCCGACCGCGCGCTCATCCACCTCTGGGAGGGTGACGCGCGCGAGGCGCAGCGCACGCTCCGGGCGGCGCTCGTGCCCCCGCGCGCCGCCCGCTGGGACGCGCTCATCGCTCGCCTGCGAGGTCGCTTCTCGTCCCGCTGACACGGCGCAGGGCCGCCCGTTGGCGCAGGCCGTGCACCCCCACCCGGTCAGCTGGCGGGGAACGGGTCGAACGGGATCCGCCCGGGACGGGCGTACCGCGCCTACCGCTTCCCGCACCACAGCGGGCGCCTCTCGCGGCGCCCGGGGTCGGTGGGGCGCAGCATCGGCGGGCTGGCTCGGCCGGCATCGTCATCGCGGTGTTCGCGCTCTTCACCGCGACCGCGGCGGCGAGCGCGTGGAGCTTCTTCACCGCCGACCCGCCCGCGGCGCACGACCTCGAGGCCTCGCCGATGCCCATCTCCACGTTCATCTACGACCGCACCGGCGAGCACCTGCTCTACCGCCTCGAGGGCCAGCGGCGCGACCTCGTCACGCGCGACCAGGCCCCGAAGCGCCTGCGGGAGGCGACGATCGCGATCGAGGACAAGAGCTACTGGACGAATCCGGGCGTCGACCTCGGCGGGATCATCCGCGCCTGGCGCGCGAACCAGGCGAGCGGCGCGCTCACGCAGGGCGGCTCGACGATCACGCGGCAGCTCATCAAGACGCGCCTCCTCGGCGACGAGCCCGCGTACGCGCGGAAGATCAAGGAGGCGATCCTCGCTCTCGAGGCCACGCGGATCTACCCGGGAGGGAAGATCCTCGAGATGCACTTCAACCGGATCCATTACGGGGACCAGGCGTACGGGGTGAAGGCGGCGGCCGGGACGCATTTCGGCGTCGGGAGCCTCGACCAGCTCGCGCTCGGGCAGATGGCGCTCCTCCGAGATCCTCGCGTACGTCGGCAGCTACGACTACTGCGACACCTCGCCGAAGGTGCGCGGCGACTACGACTCCGCCGTGATCGCGATGCGGCAGCCCGGGGCGGACGGCTCCGCGCAGCGGTACCGCCCGAAGCACGCGCCGCGGGCGAACGGCTTCTCCGTCCAGAACGGTCCGCTCACGTTCCGCCAGGCGCTGCGCGAATCGCTCAACCTGCCCGCGCTCTCCGTGGCCCGGGCGGTCGGGGTCGACGCGATCATGGAGACCGTCTCGCTCTTCGGGATCCGCCGTGACTGGGGCGACCGTTCGAACTACGGCGTCTCGTTCGCGATCGGCGCGGGCGAGCTGCGGCTCATCGACATGGCGAGCGCGTTCCAGGTCATCGCGAACATGGGCGTGCGGGTCGAGCCGACGTTCATCCACCACGTCGTCGACCGCAACGGCAAGACGGTGCGGGACTTCGCGCCGAAGCCCGAGGGACGGCGCGCACGCCTACGTGATGGCGGACATCCTCAAGGACGACACCGACGCCGCGCAGAGCTGGGTCTTCGGCAACTGGACGACGATCGGCCGGCCGGCGGGCCTGAGGACGGGCACGACCGACGACTCTGAGATGCGCGGGATCACCTCCGCGATGGGACCCGGCGTGCTCTGGCGCGACCACATGAAGGGCGTCGTCGGCGGGCTCCCGCCGGTCTGGTACGAGCCGCCCGCGAGCGTCGTGAACGCGACGGTCTGCGTGAACCCGTCGATCATGGGCGGGAACGGCTCCGGGCTGCTGCCGAGCGCGGCCTGCCCGCCCTCGTTCCGCCGCAGCGAGATCTTCGTGAAGGGCACCGAGCCGAGGATCGACGACCGCGACATGTGGATCGGCGGCTGCTACCGGCTCGTCGCGCACTTCCCCGTCCGGCAGCCGTTCGCCGACCGCTGGGCCGCGAACGCGGGTGCCTTCTCGGGCGGCCGCTTCGGCGGCGTGCGCGGCACGGGCGCGCCGCCCACGCCGGCACCGACGAAGAAGCCCTGACCCTCGCGTACGCTCGCTCACGTGCGTGAAGCGCAGCGGCGCGGCGCCTTCTACTCGCTCGTCGAGGGTGAGCTCGACCAGCTGACGCGCCGGCTGCGCGACGTCGGTCGCGGCGCGCATCCGACCTTCGCCGCGGCGTCCGCGCACCTCTTCGGATCGCCCGGCAAGCTCCTGCGCCCAACGCTCGTCTTCCTCTCCTCGCGGTTCGGCCCCGGCGCGCGCAGCTCGGTGATAGTGGACCTCGCGGAGTCGCTCGAGCTCGTGCACACCGCCTCGCTCGTGCACGACGACATCGTCGACGCCGCCCTGGTGCGCCGGAACGTGCCGACGGTGAACGCGGTCTGGGACGACGACGTCGCGCTCATCGTGGGCGACTACCTGTTCGCGAAGGCCTACGCGCTCGCGGCGGTCCTGCCGAAGCCGGAGGTCATCGCGATGGTCGCCCAGACGGTGTTCGCGCTGTGCGACGGCGAGCTCACGGAGGTGTCGGCGCCGGCGGCGATGCCGACCGAGGCGCAATACCTCGAGCGCATCGAGCTGAAAACGGCGTCGCTGTACGCGGCGTGCTGCCAGGGCGCGGCGCTCCTCGCCGACGCCGACCCCGAGCACGTCGCCGCGCTCGGCGCGTACGGGACGAGCATCGGCCTCGCGTTCCAGATCACCGACGACGTCCTCGACGTCGCCGGCGGGTCCGACGCGCTCGGCAAGGAGGTCGGCCGGGACCTCGCGGAGGGGATGCCGACGCTGCCGATGATCTACGCGGTCGAGGAGGACGGCGGCGGCGACCTCGCCGCGCGGATCGTCGCCCGCGACAAGGGCCCCGAGGAGATCCGCGATCTCATCGCGCTCATCACGTCGTCGCGCGGCGTCGAGCGAGCGCGCGCGCTGGCGCAGCGGTGCCACGACGAGGCGGTCGCGGCGCTCGGCCGGCTCCCCGCGACGGCGGAGCGCGACGCGCTCGGCGGGATCGCGGACTTCATCATGGCGCGCGAGCGCTAGCGGCCCGCGCCACCCCGCCGGCCGCGCC
>VGOU01000198.1 GCA_016875795.1 Chloroflexota bacterium
CGCGGGCGGCGTGCCGGCGTCTTCGTCGGGACGAGCGGCGAGCGCATCGACCTGCGTCAGATGGGCGCAATGGCGTACGCGAGCCGGGACGCAGACGGCGCGATCACACCGGGATCGTTCGCGCGCGAGTTCGCGCGGCGCGTGCGCTCGGACCGGCTCGAGCGCACGCTCCCGCAGTACCTGACCGCGAGGCTCGCGGGGATGTTCGGCGTGGCGGGGCCGTCCGGGACCGTGCAGACGGCCTGCACCTCGTCGGCGCAGGCGATCGGCGAAGCGCTGCGCACGATCCGTCGCGGCGCGATCGACATTGCGCTCGCGGGCGGCGCCGAGTGCATCGTCTCGCCGATCGAGATGCAGCTCTTCTCGCTGCTCGGCGTCATGTCGAAGCAGAACGAGGCGCCGGAGTCGGCGAGCCGTCCCTTCGACGCGCGGCGCGACGGCTTCGTCATGGGTGAAGGCGCGGGCTTTCTCGTGCTTGAGGAGCGCGAGCACGCGCTGGCGCGCGGCGCGCGAGTCGTCGCGGAGCTCGCGGGCTATGGCAGTGCCTGCGACGCCTACCGCATTACCGACGAGGCGCCGGACGGACGGGGCGCGATCCGCGCGATGCGCGCGGCCATCGCCGACGCGGGCCTCGACGTCGCCGACGTGGACTACGTCAACGCGCACGGCACGTCGACGCCGATGAACGACCGCGTCGAGAGCGCGGCGATCAAGGGCGTGTTCGGCGCGCACGCGGCGCGGCTCCTCGTCAGCTCGACGAAGTCGATGGTCGGCCACACGATCTCCGCCGCGGGCGCCATCGAGCTCGCGACGACCGTGCTCGCGCTGCGTGACCAGATCGCGCCGCCAACGATCAACTACCAGGTGCCCGACCCCGACTGCGATCTGAACTACGTCCCGAACACGCCCGTCACGGGGCGTATCCGCGCGGCGATCTCGAATTCGTTCGGCTTCGGCGGCCACAACGACTGCCTCCTGGTGCGGCAGCCATGAAGGCGCTCTCGGTCGTCATTCCGGTGTTCAACGAGGTCACGACGCTCGTGGACCTCTATGAGCGGCTCGCGCGGACGCTCGAGGACCTCGGTCGCCCGTGGGAGATCATCTTCGTCGACGACGGCAGCACCGACGGCTCCGCCGACGTGCTGCGCGCGCTCCACGCGCAGGACCCGGCGGTCCGCGTGGTGCGCTTCAACCGGAACTACGGCCAGCACGCCGCGGTGTTCGCGGGGATGGAGCGCGCGCGCGGGGACGTGGTCGTCACGCTGGATGCCGATCTGCAGAACCCGCCGGAGGAGATCCCGGTGCTGCTCCGGCGCCTGGAGGAAGGGGCCGACGTCGTCGGCGGCGCGCGCGTGAACCGCCACGATCCGTGGTTCCGGCGTCTCGCGTCGCGCGCGGTGAACCGCGCGACGTCCGCGATCGTCGGCGTACGGATGACGGACTACGGCTGTATGCTCCGCGCGTACCGCCGTCCCGTCGTCGACCAGATCGTTGCGTGCCACGAGATCTCGCGGTTCATCCCGGCGCTCGCGAACACGTTCGCGGGCTCCGTGGCCGAGGTGCCGGTCGAGCACGCGCCACGGCGCGAGGGCCGCTCGAAGTACGGGCTGCTCCGGCTGCTCCGGCTGAACATGGACCTCATGACCGGCTTCTCGCTGCTCCCGATCCAGGCGGTCAGTCTCGCGGGCGTGCTCGTCGCGGCGCTCGGGCTGGGCTTCGCGATCTTCCTCGGGATCCGCCGTCTCTTCGTCGGCCCGGAGGTCGAAGGCGTGTTCACGCTGTTCGCGATCCTCTTCTTCTTCGTCGGCCTGCAGATCCTGGCGCTCGGGCTGATCGGCGAATACGTGGGGCGCATCTACCAGGAAGTGCGGCGTCGCCCGCGCTACGTGGTGAGCGAGACCCTGTGAGTCCGCGCCGCGCTGTCGTGTTCGCGTATCACACGATCGGCGCGCGCGCGCTGAGCGCGTTGCTCGCGCGGGGAGAGGCCGTCGCGGCCGTGGTCACGCACGAGGACGAGCCGAGCGAGGGCGACTGGTTCGAGTCGGTCGCGGAGGTCGCGCGCGCGCACGGCGTGCCGGTACTGACGCCCGCTTCGCCGAATGCGCCGGACATCGTCGCGCATCTGGCCTCGCTGGAGGCGGACGTGTTCCTCTCGGTCTGGTACCGGCGGTTGCTGGGCGAGGCGCTCCTCGCGCTGCCGCGCCTGGCGGCGGTGAACCTCCACGGCTCCCTCCTGCCGGCCTACCGGGGCCGCGCGCCGCTGAACTGGGTGCTCGCAAACGGCGAGACGCGCACGGGGGTGACGCTGCACCACATGACACCCGAGGCCGATGCCGGCGATATCGTCGCGCAGGAGGCGATCGACATCCGTCCCGACGACACCGCGCCGACGCTCTACGAGCGGATGGTGAAGGCCGGGGTCGCGTTGCTGGAGCAGTGGTATCCGGCGGTGCTCGCGGGCACCGCGCCGCGGCGCGCTCAGGATCATGCGCGGGCGACGGTCGTCGGACGCCGGCGCCCGGAGGACGGGCGCGTGGCGTGGACGTGGCCGGCGGCGCGGATCGCGAACATGATCCGTGCGGTCACGCATCCGTACCCCGGCGCGTTCGTCGGCGACGGTGACGCGCGCCTCTACCTGTGGGAAGGCGCCGTCGAGGCGTCCGCCGCGCTCGCCACGGCGTCCCCGCCACCCGGAACGATCCTCGCGGTGGAGCCCGGCGGCGGCATCACCGTCGCGACGGGGCAGGGCGTCGTGCGACTCACGCGCGTCCAGCAGCCGGGCGCGACGGAGATGCCGGCCGATCGCTGGGCGGTCGCGCGGGGGTTCGCGCGCGGCGATCGGCTCGACGGCGCGACGGAGGTCGTATGAAGATTCTCATCACGGGCGGCGCCGGCTTCGTCGGCTCGCATCTGGCGGACGCATTCCTCGACCGCGGTGACGAAGTGACCGTGTTCGATCTCGCGTCCGACCTGAAGGTCCGTCACCTGCGGGAGCGGCCCGGCTTTCGCCTGATCCGCGAGTCGGTGCTGAAGACCGACATCCTCGAGGGTGTCGTCGCCTGGGCCGACCTCGTCTACCACCTCGCGGCGGTCGTCGGCGTCGAGCACTATGTCGGCGACCCCTACCAGGTCCTGACGGTGAACATCAACGGGACGCAGGCCGTGCTGGCCGCGGCC
>VGOU01000199.1 GCA_016875795.1 Chloroflexota bacterium
CCGCGCGATCATCGCGGCGACGAGCGCGGCGCATCCCGCCTGGACCGCGGCCCACAGCGCGACGTGCGCGACGGCGGACGCCGTCACCGCGTCGATCGCGACCCACACCGCCGCGGTGAGCGGCGGGTACTCGAAGAAGGCGTCGCGATAGGGGAGCGCCCCATCGCGCACGCCGCGCTCCCAGATGCGCAGCACATCGGACCAGACGAACGGGCGGAGCCACGACGGCAGCGCGTCCGCCGCGACGAGGACGCGCGGCACGGCACCGAGCGCCACCGCGGCGGCGGCGATCGCGGCCACGTGGATCGTCCTCATGGCGAGCGCACGCGCACGATGCGGGGGACGCTACCGCCCGGGTCCTCGTGTGGCACGATGGCCGGGGTGAGGGTCCGCCTGCTCGCGATCGCCCTCGCGGCGCTGACCGCGTGCACGCCGGCCGCGCCGCCCGCACCGACCACCGCCACCGCGGTCGGGGCGCAGGCGACGTTCATCGTCGCGAACAACGCGGGTCTCGTCGCGCTCGACGCGCAGTGCCGTCCGCTCGGGAACATCGCGGCGCTGCCGGCGCAGAGCGTCCCCGCGACGCCGTCGCTCAGCCCCGCGCGCGACCGCATCGCCTTCGCGCTCACGCTGCCCCCGTCGCGCGCGACGGGCTTCGGCTCGGACATCTACGAGGTGAAGCTCGACGGCACCGGCCTGCGGCCCCTCGTCGAGCACGAGGCCGAGAACGTCTTCTACGCGAGCCCGCGCTACGACCCGCTCGGGAACGCGATCTACGTGCACAAGCGCGGGGCGGTCATCCGGAGCGGGCAATACGTGGGCAACACGGACGAGATCGTCCGGGTGGACCTCGCGACGGGGCAGCGGAAGGTGATCGCGACCGATGCTTCCGACCCGACCGTGTCCCCCGACGGGAAGCTCATGGTGTACGTCCACCTGAAGGACCACCTCCCGGACGGCCTGCGCGTCATCTCGCTGCCCGACGGCGGCGACGCGCGGCCGTTCCTGCGGACGCGCGACACCTTCATCTACGTCCAGACGCCGCGGTTCTCGCCGACGGGCGCGGACGTCGTCTTCTCGGGCTCCGGCCGGCAGACCAGCGCGATGCCCGGGGGGCGCCTCGCGCACCTCGGCCTGCCCTCCGAGCTGTTCGTCGCCGCCGCGGACGGCTCGAAGCTGACGACGCTCGGCCCCACGGGGGACGAGGCGATCCCCGCGTGGTCGCCGAAGGGCGACCGCATCGCCTACGTCGGCACCGGCGCGTTCACGATCGTGAGCGTGGCCGACCAGAAGACGACGGTGTGCGCGCAGGGCGAGCAGTTCTTCTTCGGCGACCCGGTCTGGGTGAAGGGCTAAGGCCGGCCGGCGGCGAGCTCCCGCAGGTAGCGCACGAGCTGCCAGCGTTCGGTCTCGGTGAGGTCGTTCTTCCATGCGGGCATCTGCGTCCCCCCGATCCCCTCGCTGATGAACCAGAAGATCTCGCCGTCGCCGTGCAGCGGGACGTGCACCGTGAGGTCGAGCGGGCGCGGCACCATGGTGAGCGCCGCGGGCCCGTCGCCGCGCCCGCGGGGTCCGTGGCAGACCGCGCACTTCGTCTGGAAGGCCGTGCGGCCCGCGCTCACGTGCTCGGCGGCGGGGGGCACGGGGTTCGCCGCGAAGCGCGTCCAGAGCGGTGCCGCCGGGAGGTTCGGCGCGACCGTGTAGGCGGCGGCGAGCGTCGCGGCGGCGAGCGCCGCGAGCGCGGCGGCGGCCACCGCGGTCCGCCGCCATGCGCCGCGCCGCCAGTAGCGGTACGCGACGAACAGGGCGAACGCCGCCGCTCCGACGAAGAGGATGGCGGCGAGCTGCTCGAGGGTACCGCGGTAGATCGTCATCCCCTCCGTCTCCGCTCCTTCCGCGCGGACCACCACCAGAGGGCCGCGAAGAGCGCGAGCGGGAGACCGAACTCGATGAGCGCGTCCAGCGGTCCGCTGAGGATGTGGCCGACGATCATCGCGCCACCTCGAACACGTACTCGCCGCGGGCCTCGCTCCCGATGTCGATGACCGCGGTCCACCGCCCCGCCGCGAGCGCGGGCACGGCGGCGTCGTACCGGCCGACCGAGACCTCCTTCGCGTCCACCGCCTCCGTCCCCGGACCGGTGAGCGTCACGCGGAGCGGCTTGCCGGCGACCGGGTCGCCCTTCGCGTCGACGAGGACGATGTTCACCGTGGCGCGCGCGCCGGCGATGGGCTGGATCGGGTCGACGTAGACGACCATCGTGTAGGGCGCCGCCTGCACGACGCGCGCGACCGCGCCGGGCCCGGTCGGCGCCGCGATGGGGACCTCGAACGTGGTCCGCACGTCGGCGCGCTCGGGACGGCGTACGAGCGCCTCGATCCGCCACGTGCCGAACATCGCGGTGAGATTGCCGTTCGCGACGAACTCGCCCGGGGCGCGCTGCTCCGCGACGAGCTCGTTCTCGCCCATGTCGTGCTCGATCATCGTGAAGCGCAGCGCTACGCGCTGCGCGTCGGTCACCGGGGCGAGCCCGTCGCTCACCCGGAGGACGTAGCGGTTCTGTCCCGGTGACGCCGACGCGAGGAGGAGCTGCAGGCGCATGCCGCCCGCGTGGCGCGTCGCCTGGTACGCCGCGCCGCTCGTCTGGGCCGGAGGCACGAGCGCGGTGAGCACGGCGGTGGCGACGAGGACGAGGACGATCGCCGCCGTCTCCCCGGCGACGTCGCGCGCGAGCCACGTTCGCGCGCGGTCGGGATCCCGCCCGCTGCGCAGGCGCGGGCCCCACCGCAGGAGGTTGAGTGCCGCGAGGACGAGCGCCGCGGCGAGCAGCAGCACCTTCGCGAGGACCGCGATGCCGTAGGGCGTCTCCCAGAGGTCCTGGACGAGCGAGAGGCGCTGGACGCTTTGCAGCAGTCCGGTCAGGACGAGGACGGCGACGGTGATGACGGCGAACGTCGAGAAGCGGGTCACGGTCCGCGCGAGGTCCGCGCGCGCGAGCGCTCCCGCCGCCGGCAGCGTGACCGCGAGGATCGCCACCACGCCGCCGGCCCACGCTCCGGCCGAGAGGGTGTGCACGAGGTCGATGAGCATCCCGGCAACCGTCCCGTACGCGGCCGCGTGGCTGACGAGCGTCACGGTCAGCGCGCCGACGATACCGGCCGCGA
>VGOU01000200.1 GCA_016875795.1 Chloroflexota bacterium
TCGCGCCGCACGCCCTTCGCCGCGGCGCGGCGGTCGAGCTCGCCGGCGACCTCGCGGCACGCCGCGAGCACGGCCCCGCCGGCCATCCACGTCTGCCGCGACGCGCTGCTCGACCCCGCGGACCCGATGGACGTGTCAGGCACGTCGAGCTCGACGCGCTCGAGGCCGAGCTCGGTGCGCGCGATCTGCAGCAGCACGGTGACGAGGCCCTGCCCCACCTCGGCCGCTGCGCAGTGCACGCGGGCGATCGGCCCGCGCGCGTCCTTCATCAGGCGCACGCGCGCGTCGCACGAGTCGTCGAAGCCGTGCGAGTAGCAGACGTTCTTGAACCCCGCCGCGTATCCGGTCGCGCGGACGACGCCCTCGCCGCGCGTGAGGTTCCCCGTGCCTCCCGGGAGGAGGAGCGGGTCGCTCGGGATGCGCTCGTCGGGCAGGGGCAGGTCGGCGCAGCGACGCATGATCTCCGCCACCGGCGCCGAGCCGATCATCGGCTGGCTCGTGATGATCGGGTCGCCCTCGCGCAGGCCGTTGCGCATGCGGATCGCGACCGGATCGAGCCCGCACGCGGCGGCGAGGCGGTCCATCTGCGCCTCGTAGGCGAAGCACGTCTGCACCGCGCCGAAGCCGCGCATCGCCCCCGTCGGGGGGTTGTTCGTGTACGCGGCCACGCCGTGGACGAGCGCGTTCGGGACGCGGTACGGGCCGGCGCTGAAGCACGCCGCGTTCGCGATGACGGCCGACGACGACGACGCGTACGCGCCGCCGTCGAGCACGAGCGTCGCGCGCACGTACACGAGGCGGCCGTCCCGCGCCGCGCCGTGCTCGTACCACATGCGCGCGGGGTGGCGGTGCACATGGCCGAAGAACGACTCCTCGCGCCCGTACGACATGCGGACCGGGCGCTTCGTCGCGAGCGCGAGGAGGCAGCAGTGCACCTGCAGCGAGATGTCCTCGCGCGCGCCGAACGCGCCGCCCACCCCGCTGAGGACGAGCCGCACCTTCGCCTCGGGCAGGCCGAGGGCGGGCGCGATCTGCCGCAGGTCCTCGTGCAGCCACTGCGTCGCGATGTGCAGCGTCACGCCGCCGTCGCGGTCGGGGACCGCGAGCCCGGCCTCGGGGCCGAGCGCGGCCTGGTCCTGCATCGCGACCTCGTACTCGCCGCCCACGACGACCTCCGCCGTCGCCACCGGGTCGCCGTGGCGGACGACGACGCGGTCGATGACGTTGCCGTCGTCGTGGATGCGCGGCGCGTCCGGGCGCAGCGCCGCGACCGGGTCGGTCACCGCGGCGAGCGGCTCGTACTCCACGGCGATGGCGCGCGCGGCGGCGCGCGCGGTCTCCATGTCGTCCGCGGCGACGAGCGCCACCGGCTCGCCGACGTAGCGGACGACAGCGCGCGCGAGGACGGGCTGGTCGAGCTTCATCAGCCCGATGACCTGGTCGGTGGGCAGGTCGCGCGCGGTGAGCACGGCGCGCACGCCGCGCATCGCCTTCGCCTTCGCGACGTCGATCCGAGCGATGCGCGCGAAGGCGTGCGGGCTGCGCAGCGTGTGCCCGAAGAGCATCCCCTCGTGTCGCAGGTCGCTCGCGTACGCGAACTCGCCCTTCACCTTGTCCTCGGCGTCGGGGCGCGTCGCGCTCTCGCCCACGACCCCGCGGATGCGGATGCGCGTGCCCGGGCGCGGCGGCGCGATCGTCATCGCGTCGGTCTCAGTTCCGCGATCCTTCCCCGGCTACTCACTGACCCGCACGACCCCGGGCACGCGGTCGAATCCGCTGTCGAAGCTCATGATCCGTGAGATCGCCCGCCGCCGCATCACCGCGATGTGCAGCGCGTCGCGGGCTGAGAGCTCCTCCGCCGTCACGATGAGGAGCTTCGCCTCTTCCACGTCGGCCTGCTCGACCGGGAAGACCTCGTCCACCACCCCGAGCAGCGCGTCGAACGCGGGCTGGATGGCCGCGCGCCGCCCGATCGCGACGTAGCAGTGGAGGATCTCCTGGAGGACCTCGGCATCCGTGACCAGCCGCTCCCCCGTGGCGATGCACTGCTCGAGCGCCTGGCGGGCGAGCCCCTTGTTCGGATGAGCCGCGCCGATGAGGTACACGGGGATGTTCGAGTCGACGAGGATCAGGACCGCGCCTCCGCGGCGTAGCCCCGCTCGATCTGCGCCAGGACCACGTCGATCTCTCCCGCCGGGAACTGGTGGCGCGCCGCCGACCGGATCGCTGCCAGCTTGTCCCGGGTGTCCGCCTGGGCCCCCGCCCGGGCGGCGCGGAGCGTCTGGCGGACCCACGCCGCCACCGAGAGGCGCTGCGCGCGGGCGACGCGCTTGATCTCCCGGAGCTCAGCCTCCTCGAAGACGACCTGCAGTCGCTTACTCATGACGAGGAGCACATCATACTCATTGCTGTAGGCATCGGCGGTCCTCGGTGGTCAAGGCCGCATCGCGCTGGACGCGCGATGCACCGCGTCGATGATCCGGCCGTACCCGGTGCAGCGGCAGATGTTCCCGGCGAGAGCCTCGCGGATCTCCGGGTCGCTCGGGTGCGCGTTCGTCCGCAGCAGCGCGTCGACCGCCACGATGAGCCCGGGCGTGCAGAAGCCGCACTGCACCGCGCCCGCGTCCACGAACGCCTGCTGGACCGGATGCATGCGGCCGTCCTCCGTCAGCCCCTCCACCGTGACGACCTCGCGGCCCTCCGCCGCCGCGGCGAGCACGAGGCATGAGCACACGAGCTCGCCGTCGAGGTACACCGAGCACGACCCGCACTCCCCCTGCTCGCACGCGTTCTTGCTGCCGGGGAGCGCGAAGCGCTCGCGCAGCGCCGTGAGCAGGGACTCGTGCGCCGCGACCTCCACGCTGCGCTCGCCCCCGTTCAGGCGAAGAGTGACCTTCACGCGACCCTCGCCGCGCGCGCGAACGCGCGCCGCGCCATGACCGCGAGGACGTGGCGGCGGTAGGCCGCGGTCCCGCGCACGTCGTCGATGGGGCGCGACGCCGCCGCGGCGCGCCGGCCGAGCTCGGCGAGCGCGGCCTCGGGCGGCGCGCTCGGGCGCTCCCAGCCCGCCTCGTCGAGCAGACCGCTCGCGAACGCCTCGGCCTCGCGCGCGCGGATGATCGTCGGTCCGCA
>VGOU01000201.1 GCA_016875795.1 Chloroflexota bacterium
AGACGGACGCCTATTGCGGCCGGGCAAGATTCCATGGCTCCTCGCCGGATCCCTCTGCTCAATCGCCGCACTGTCTCGCACGACGCGGGAGTCACGGATCGCGAGGTGGCAATCCTCGGCACTCGTTGGTCGTTCGTCGAGTACGGGCCTCACGCCGGGCGGGCGGCGTGGTGCAGTACACCGCATGTCGGGTACGTAGTCGCAGGCACCATTACCTATCAGTTCCAGGACCGCCAGCGAACGCTCAAGGTCCGTGACGGCGATGCCTTCGTTCTCCCCTATAGCCCACGTCACCGCGGCCACAACGCCGGACACGTCCCGGCCAGGCTCTTCCTAATCGACACTCTCCCGCGCGGGCAGCGCCCTTCTCGGCGGGCTCGAGATCGTCACTAGGGAGGCCCTCTGACACGGTATCCGGATCCGATGTCCCAATCAGCCCAGTTGTATGAACGGGCGTGTCGAGTGCTGCCGGACCGACATCCGCGATCTCTGCACGCACATGCTGCGGCACACCTGGGCCACGAACTTCCACCGCTCCGGCTCGGGGTCGCGCTTCGACCTGATGGTCGAGGGCGGATGGACCACCGGGCGGATGGTTGAGCGATACGCCAAGGCGCGGCCGTTCGAGGAGCGCCGACGCGCGCCGTCACCCTTCACGGCGGCGAGGCGGCGAAAAGAGAGACGGACATGAGAGAGACGGACGCCACCGCAGAGAGACGGACCGAGCAGGACCGCCGCCGAAGGAATCGCCAATAGCGACGGCTTTCGAGTAGCCCGGACGGGATTCGAACCCGTGACCTTCTCCTTGAAAGGGAGACGCCCTAGACCACTAGGCGACCGGGCCGCGACATCAAGTCTACCGAACAAGCTCGCAGACGAGGCAGCGGAACCGCCCGAGAATCACACGGCAGATGGACGCCCATCGAAACGGCGGAGCGGCGCGGAAACGCGCTGCTCCGCCGTCCCGACACTACGCACGATCGTACTTGCGGAGCAGCACATCGAGCGCTTCGCGGAGGAGCACCGACTCCTTGCTTCTTCTGGCGCTCCGCGAGCGAGCGCGCCGTCCCCGGTCGCGCAGCCGTGTAGTAGGACGGCTTGAGGACCATGTCCGCGCCGGGCGTGAGCGCGACCGCGTCGCCGCCCTGGTCCTTCGCCGCCCAGAGGGCGAGGTCGGCCTTCTTCATGAGCTCGCCCGACGTCTTCGCGTCGCGCGGCGCCGCCCGGCTCTAGCCGAGCGTCGCGCTCACCTTCAGCTGCACGTTCCCCTTGAGGGCGCGCGAGATCGGGCAGCCCTCCTTCGCGTCCTCGGCGGCCTTGGCGAATACCGCGGCGTCCACGCCGGGCACGGCGCCGCGCACCTCGAGCTCGCTCGAGACGACCGTCCACTTCTCGCTCACCCGGTCGAACGTGACGCTGGCCGTCACGTCGAGCCGCGTCGGCGGGGTGCCCGCGCGGCCGAGGCCCGCGGAGAGCGCCATCGCGAAGCAGCTCGCGTGCGCCGCGGCGAGCAGCTCCTCGGGGCTCGTCTTCCCGCCGTGCGCCTCGGTCCGCGCGGCCCACGAGACCGGGAGCGCCTCGAACCGTCCGCTCGAGCCGGCGCTCACGATGCCGCTGCCCTTCGCGAGGTCGCCCTCCCATGACGCGCGCGCGGTCGATCTCACTGCCATGTCGTCACCTCCACTCCCCCGAGCCTATCGGGGCCGACCGATCGCGTACGCTTCGACCCGTGGCGCAGGAGATGTCGCTCGACCGGGGCAAGATCAAGGTCCTGCTGCTCGAGGGCGTCCACGGCCGCGCCGTCGAGACGTTCACGCGCGAGGGCTACACGAGCATCGACCGGCACGACCGCGCCCTCGGCGGCGACGCGCTCGCCGAGCGCCTGCGCGGCGTGCACATCCTCGGGATCCGCTCGCGCACCGACGTGACGGCGAGCGTGCTCGACCGCGCCGACAAGCTCATCGCCATCGGGTGCTTCGGGATCGGCACCGACCAGGTGGACCTCGAGGCCGCGAAGCTCCGGGGCATCCCGGTCTTCAACGCGCCGTTCTCGAACACGCGCAGCGTCGCCGAGCTCGTCATCGGCGGGATCATCGCCCTCGCGCGCGGGCTGCCCGAGCGCAACGCCGCGGCCCACCGCGGGAAGTGGATGAAGGCGGTCGGCGGCTCCACCGAGGTGCGCGGCAAGTGCCTCGGGATCGTCGGCTACGGGCACATCGGCACGCAGGTCGGTCTCCTCGCGGAGGCGCTCGGCATGCGCGTCATCTACCACGACATCGAGACGAAGCTCGCGCTCGGCAACGCGTCGCCCGCGGCGTCGCTCGACGACCTGCTCGAGCGCGCCGACATCGTGACGCTCCACGTGCCGGAGACGGCGCGCACCCGGCACCTCGTCGGCGAGGCGCAGCTGCGGCGCATGCGCGCGGGCGCGAAGCTCATCAACGCCTCCCGCGGCACCGTCGTGGACATCGACGCGCTCGCGGCGGCGATCCGGTCGGGGCACATCGCCGGGGCGGCGATCGACGTCTTCCCGCGCGAGCCCGGTTCGAGCGACGAGGAGCTCGTCTCGCCGCTCCGCGGGCTCGACAACGTGCTCCTCACGCCGCACATCGGCGGCAGCACGCTCGAGGCGCAGGAGAACATCGGCGTCGAGGTCGCGGCGAAGCTCGTGAAGTACAGCGACAACGGCTCGACCGTCACGAGCGTGAACTTCCCCGAGGTCGCGCTCCCCGAGCACGGCGGGAAGCACCGCATCCTGCACATCCACCGCAACCAGCCGGGCATGCTCGCTCAGGTGAACGCTGTGTTCTCGGCGGCGCGCATCAACATCGCGAGCCAGTACCTCGAGACCGACCCGCGGATCGGCTACGCCGTCATCGACCTCGACGGCGCGGACCGGCCGATGAGCGCCGCGATCCGCCGCGAGCTCGACGCGATCGAGGGCACCCTCCGCACGCGCGTCCTCTACTAGAGGATCCCGAGCACCCTCCGCGCGACCGCCCGGAGCGACGCGCGCGCCGCGTCGCCGGCCGTGGGCGCGGCGCGCTCGAGCGCGCGGATC
>VGOU01000202.1 GCA_016875795.1 Chloroflexota bacterium
GCCCGCGCCCAGGAGCAGCACGCGGCGCCCCCCCACGACCACCCCCGCCTCGCGCAGCGCGTCGGCGAATCCGCCGGCGTCGGTGTTCGCCCCGCGCAGCTGGCCGCCGCGCTTGTAGAGCGTGTTCACCGCGCCGATCCGCTCGGCGGCCTCATCGACGGCGTCGAGATAGCGGCCGACGTGCTCCTTGTGCGGGATGGTGACGTTCGCCCCGAGCGCACCCGGCTCGCGAAGCCGGCGTACCGCATCGGGCAGCTCCGAGGCCTTCACCTGCAGCAGCGCATAGCGGTGCGGGAGGCCGAGCGCCGCGAACGCCGCGTTCTGCATCGCGGGCGACAGCGAGTGCGACACCGGGTCGCCGAAGAGGTAGACCTCGGCCACGGGACTACCTGTTCCCGACCTTGAGCCTGTTCGCCTCGTGCTCCGCGAGCGTCTTCGCGAAGACGTGCTGCCCGGTCGCCTCGTTCGCGACGAAGAACAGGAACTCGTGCGTCGCCGGCTTCGCCGCTCCCTGCAGCGCGCGGATCCCGGGATTGCAGATGGGCGTCGGCGGCAGGCCCGCGACCCGGTAGGTGTTGTACGGCGAGTCGATCTTCAGGTCCTCGAGGAGGAGCGGCCGCCAGACCCCGAGCGCGTACTGGATCGTGGGATCGGCGTCGAGCTTCATGCCGATGCGCAGCCGGTTCGCGTAGACGCCCGCGAGCGCCTCGCTCTCCCTGCGGTCGCGCGCCTCGCGCTCGATGAGCGACGCCAGCTTCACGAGCTCGTACACGCTCCGCTTCTGCTCCGCGGCCGCGGTACGCAGGAGCGTGCCCGCCTTCTGCTCGAACGTGAGGAGGAGCCGGTCGACGATCTGCTCCGCGGTCGCCTGGCGGATGAAGAAATAGGTGTCGGGGTAGAGGAAGCCCTCGAGCGACGTCGCCGCGTCGAGGCCGGCGAGCGACGCGGTCGTGCGCTTCCCGACGACCGCGGCCTGGATGAACGCGTCGCGGGAGATGTGCGGGAACGCCCTCGAGACCTCGGTCGCGATCTCGGTGACGCGCCACCCCTCGATGAGCCGCAGGACCACCCGGTCCTCGGGGGCCTTGCGGACGAGCTCCTCCGCGATCTCCCGCGGCGTCATCGCCGCGCTCATGCGGTGGGGGCCGGCCTGGATGTCGTTCTCCCTGCCGGACTCGTAGAGGACGAGGAGCACCGCGACGCGCTCCTTCACGAACCGCTCCTCCTGGAGCCGGCGCGCGACCTCGGACGCCGTCTCGCCCTTCGTCACGGTGAAGTCGCGCATCTGCGCCGTCGGGTCGGCGGCAAGGTCCGTGCTCGCTCCGATGCGCTCCGCCACGACCGCGCGGATCGGCGCCTGCCGCAGCATCGTGTCGCGCTCGCTCGCGAACGCGTACACCGCGTCCGAGAACACCGCGTCCGAGAACACGCCCGACCCCTCGAGCTGCGTCGCGCCGCCCGCGACGAGCCCGATGCTGAGCAGGACGAAGACGAGGGGACCGGCGAGCGAGCGCCGCGCGGGCGGCGGCCGCCGGTAAATGACCGGGCTGCGCGAGGGCGCCGGCCGCAGGGGCGGCTGCTGCTTCATCCGGACCGCTGCCGGCCGCGCAGGTAGTCCTCGAGCAGGACGCGCGCCGCGCCGGCGTCGTCATCGCGCGCGCCGTCGATGACGGCCTGGCTCGTCGTGAAGCGCTCGTCGTGGAGATCGACGGGGAGGCCGAGCCGACGGCACGCCTCGGCGAACCGCCGGACGCGCGCGGCCTGCGGCCCTTCCTCGCCGCGGAGCGTGAGCGGCAGCCCGATCAGCAGCGCCGTGGCCTCCTCCCGTCGCGCGAGCTCGCCGATGGCTTTGACGTCGGCGTCCACGCCGCGCCGCCGGAGCGTGCGGAGCGGGCGCGCGATCCCGCCGCCCTCATCCCCCACGGCGACACCGATCCGCCGGTCTCCGACGTCGAGGGCAAGATAGCGTCTCACCGCTGCTCGACGACGGCGATCCGCGCGTCGAGCAGCGGCAGGAACGGCCACCACGCGGGGACCCAGTCGAGCTGGACGAGCCGCAGCCGCTCGCCCTCGAGGATCCGCTCGGCCTCCTGCACCCGCTTCCCCGCCAGGAGGCGCGCCGTCGCCGCGCGGTCCACGCGACGCGCCTGCTGGCCGCGCGCCGTCACCGTCCAGGTGACGCCCTCCTCCGTGACGGTCAGCTTGGACACGTCGAAGACGACGGCCGAGTCGTCGACGTCGTTCCCGGCCTCGGCCGCCTCGCGCAGGCGCGCGGCGATCGCCTTGCGCGGCTCGCCCGAGGCGAAGACGTACGCGGTCGCGATGCCCTGCACGGTGATCTCGAAGGCCTCCTTGCCGATGACGTCGGCGCTCGTCGGCGCGAGCGACGTGTGGCGCACGAGGACCTGGGGGATGACCTCCTCGCCCGGGCGCGGCTCGGCGCGCCAAGCCTGCAGCTGCTCCTCGGCCGCGGCCTTCAGCGCGTCGGGCGCCTTCGCGCGGGCGCTGTCGTAGTCCTCGAGCCGCGCGATGGGGATGCGCTTGATCTCGCCGCCGGCGGTCGGCTCAGGGTTCGAGACGGTGTAGCGGTTCTGGTCCGGCCCGACGGTGATCCGCCCGGCGGGAACGTTGCCGCCCGGACCGGCGACGGCGGCGTCCACGCCGACGGTCACCTTGCCGACGAAGAGCGTGAAGGGCGGGACGATGACGCTCCGCGGCACGGTGACGTCCGCCGCGGAGAGGAACTGCACGCCGTCCGCGGTGCGGAAGATGCTGCCGCGCGCGACGCGGACATCGTCGGTCGTGCGGTTCTCGAGCGTGACGCTGCCCTTCGCGCGCACCTCCTCGGTCCGCGCGCCGGTCGCCGTCCCGGGGATCCGCGCGGTCACCGGCTGCGTGATCGTCTTCAGCGGCACGCTCGCGATCCCCCCGGGCGCGCCTCGGATGGTGAGGTCGACCGGGCCGATCGGCTGCGCCGCGGCCGCCACCTGCACCGTCGCCTGCGGCAGGAGCAGCAGCGCGAGGATGCCGGCGGCCGCGAGGAGGCTC
>VGOU01000203.1 GCA_016875795.1 Chloroflexota bacterium
AGGAGTGCCACCTGCGAGCGGCCGGTGCCGCGGAAGTCGCCGCTCGCCGCCACCCCGCCGGAGAAGGCGGTGACCGCGCGGACCGGGATCGGCGTCGCCGCGGCGGACGGCGCGCCGAGGACGGCGGCCGACGACGCGACCTTGGCCGAGGCGGCGGGGTCGGACGCCGGCGTCTGGGGCGCGCCGACGCAGACGGTCAGGACGAGGACCGCCATCAGCGCGGGCAGGACGTGGGTACCTCGGGGGGACGGCATCCGATCGGGGAACGGTCGCACGGCGCCGGTGTCACGCACTCGATGCGCCAAGCGTGCCCGATGGGCCGGGTGCCGGTCTAGCGGGCGGACGACGTGACCGGCCCCGACCAGGCCCAGTCCCACGAGGCGAGGTCCTCGATGAGCGCGTGGCTGGTGAGGTCGAGCGCGATGGGGGTGACGCTGATGCGGCCCGCGCGCAGCGCCGCGACGTCGGTGCCGGCCTCGGCCTCCTCGCTCACCGCCGGGCCGCCCACCCAGTAATAGGGGTTGCCGTACGGGTCGAGGCGCTCGACGAGCTGGTCGCGGTAGTTGCGCTTCCCGAGGCGCGTCACCACGACGCCGGTGATGCGGTCGGCGGGCAGCGCCGGCACGTTCACGTTCAGGAGCGCGTCGGACATGAAGCCGCGCTCGAAGATGTTCCGCGCGAGGAGCGCGGCGAACGACGCGGCGGGACGGAAGTCGATGTTCGCGCCGAACGCGCCCACGGAGATGGCGATCGACGGGATGTTCGAGAGGAGCCCCTCCATCGCCGCGGCCACGGTCCCGGAGTACGTGATGTCGTCCCCGAGGTTCGCGCCGCGGTTGATCCCGCTCACGATGAGGTCGGGCTTCTGCTTCAGGAACCCGAGCACGGCGAGGCGGACGCAGTCGGTGGGGCTGCCGTCGGTCATGAACGCGGCCTGCCCGCTCCGGAGGGTCGTCGGGCGGCAGCGCAGCGGCCGGAAGAGCGTGATGCTGTGGCTCGCGCCGCTCCAGTTCCGGTCGGGGCAGATGATGTGGACGTCGCCGAGCGCCGCGAGCGCGTCGGCGAGCGGGCCGAGGGCGTCGCTCTCGATGCCGTCGTCGTTCGTGACGAGGATCGTGCGCTTCATCCCTGCACGACCTTGATCTCGCGCCCGCGCTCGCTGATGAGGTGGGCCTCGGTCCGCGCGCGCCGGCCGCGCGCGACCTGGTTAACGTAGCGCGCGAACGAGCTAGCGATCCCGGCCACGGGCATCGCCAGGAGCACGCCCCAGAAGCCCGCGATCTTCGCGCCGAGGAGGATCGCGAGGAAGACGAACAGCGGGTGGATCCCGATGACGTTCGCCATCACACGCGGCCCGACGACGTTCAGCACGACCTGCTGCAGGAGCATCGTGAGGAGGAAGACCCAGAGGAGCCGGTCGGGCGCGGCGAGGATGGTCGCGACGAACACCGGGACCGCGGCGATGACCGGCCCGAAGAACGGGATGATCATGACGAGGCCGGCGACGACCGAGAGCAGCCCGGCGAACGGGACGTCGAGCGGCCGCAGGATCGCGTACTGCGCGACGCCGTAGATGACCGCGAGGATGAGCGACGCGCGGAGGAACCCGCCGAAGGACCGGTCCGCGGCCTGGCGGAAGAGCTCGGCCTCGCTGTGGAGCTCCTCGCTGAGCAGCCCGAGGAACTTGTCCCACAGGCGCTCGCCGTCGACGAGCATGAGGAACGCGATGATGAGCACGAGCGTCGCGTTGAGGACGACGGCGCCCGCCGCCGCGACGACCGCGAGCGCGTCCGCCGCGAGCGAGCCGGTGAGCTCGGCCAGGCGGCCGGGCACCGCGCCGTACAGCGCGGCGACGTCCGCGCGCACCCCGGCCTCCTCGAGGCTCCGCTGGAGGTCGTCGACGATGCCCGACGCCTTGTCGCCGAACTCGGGGCCGCGCTCGGCGAGCGACGCGAGCTGCTCGGCGAGCGCCGGTACGCCGAGGACGAGCGTGAGCGCGAGCGCGACCGCGATCGCGAGGTACACGACCGCGACCGCGCCGAGGCGGTCGAGCGGCGTGCGCCGGTCGACGAGGTCGACGAGCGGCAGGAGGAGGTAGGCGAGCGCCCAGGCCACGAGGAAGACGAGGAGCACGTCGGCGACGAGCGCGACGAGCGCGAGAATGATGCCCGCGACCTGGAACGCGAGGTACGCCACGAGGAGGACGAGCGCGGCCTTGAGGAGCGCGCGGTCGCGCGAGGTGAGATCCACGTCACCGAGTATGAGCGCGGTCTAGCATCGCGCCTCTCATGGCCGACGCCCCCTGCCTCATCGACCGCTACGCGGACCGGCTCCCCGTCACCCCGCGCACGCCGCGGCTGACCCTCGGCGAGGGGCGGACGCCGCTCGTGCGGGCGCCGCGCCTCGAGCGGGAGACGGGGATCCCCGAGGTCTGGCTGAAGGTCGAGGGCATGAACCCCACGGGCTCGTTCAAGGACCGCGGCATGGTCGTCGCCGTGGCGAAGGCGATGGAGGAGGGCGCGACCTCGGTCATCTGCGCGTCGACCGGGAACACCGCCGCCTCGGCCGCCGCGTACGCCGCGCGCGCCGGGCTCACGTGCGCCGTCATCCTGCCGGCGGGACACGTCGCGCTCGGCAAGCTCGCGCAGGCGGTCGTGTTCGGCGCCCGCGCCGTCGCCGTGCGCGGCGGGTTCGACGACGCCCTGCGCATCGCGCGCGACCTCGCGCGGGCGGGGGAGGCGACGCTCGTGAACAGCGTCAACCCGTACCGAATGGAAGGGCAGAAGACCGCCGCCTTCGAGGTCTGCGAGGCGCTCGGCGACGCGCCGGACGCCCTCTTCATCCCGGTGGGCAACGCCGGGAACATCACCGCCTACTGGCGCGGCTTCGTCGAGGCGGCCGCGAGCGGCCTCGCCCGCGGCCGGCCGCGGATGTACGGGTTGCAGGCGGCCGGGGCCGCGCCGATCGTG
>VGOU01000204.1 GCA_016875795.1 Chloroflexota bacterium
AGCGCCGCCTCGCGGTGCTGCTCCTCGATCAGCTCGTCGCGCTGCGCGCCTCCGCGATGAAGCGCAGCGACTTCGTCAGCGGGATCGTCCCGCTGTCGGAGAAGGAGGCCTCGAGCGTCCTCGAGCAGCGCCTCCACGCGGCCGTCGAGCAGGGCCATGTCGTCGCGCGGTCGGTCGGGCGCAGCCGCGCGAGGGCGAACATGCTCATCCGCCCGGTGATGACGTCACCGCTCGTCGCGGAGACCGTCTTCCACCTCGTCCGCGTCCTCCGCCGCATCGAGACCGTCACCGCGGACGCGCGGCGCGTCCCCGCCGTCGAGGCCGTCCTCGACCCGCTCTCGCGCGCCGACCAGCCCGGCGGCATCGCGCGCGGGCGCACGCAGCGCCGCGTCCTCCTCGAGACGCTCTTCAACATCGCCGAGGAGCGCGGCGCGATCATGACCGAGCAGGTCGCCCGCGACGGCAAGCAGATCACGATGTGCTGGCTCGCCGAGGGGCATCCGCTCGTCGAGTACGCGAAGCAGCCCGGCGCCTCGGTCGTCCACCTCTTCAACTTCGTCCACTCGACCCGCGCGAAGGACGACACGACCGGCTGGGTGAACGCGGCGCTCTTCGCCGAGCTTCTGGCGCGCGTCGAGGGCGACCGACTCGACACGACGCTCCGCAGCGCCGTCGAGCGCGGCCTCATGCGCCCGGAGGAGCACGGGAAGCGCGCCGGCTACGTCCTCGAGCCCGCCCACGTCGAGGCCCGCGCCATCGCCGGGGAGTTCAAGCTGCTCGATGGCGGCGACGCTCCGGCCCCCGCCCCGAACGCGGCCGACGAGGCCACCGACGAGGCGCCCACGGCGACGACGGCGGCGGTCCCGGCCGAGGCCGCGCCGCGCAAGCGGACGCGGCGGGGCTCGCGCGGGGGCCGCGGCAGGCGCGGCGGAAGGGGTCGCGGCACGAGGTCCGCCGGCTAGCGTTAGCGGCGGGCTCCGGTGGCGAGCCGCTCGCGCGCGACCGACTCGAGCTGCTCGCGTGTCGCCGAGGACGCGCTCACGAGGCGCTGGAACGTCTCCTGGTCGAGGCGCAGGAGCTCGCTCGGCTCGATCGCGCGCACCGTCGCGTGGCGGGGCGTGCCCGCGAGGAGCCCGATCTCGCCGAAGAACTCGCCGGGGCCGAGGCGATCCAGCTCGCGCTCCTCGCCGCCCTCGCGCTGGTACACCCCCACCTTGCCGCGCGTGACGATGAAGAACGCGTCGGGCTCGCCGCCCTCGCGGATGATCGTCTGGCCGGCCATGACCCGGATGGGCTCGAGGCGCTCGGCGACCGCGGGCATCCGCTCGCGCGGCGCGGCCGGGAGCGCGCGCTCCGCGTGCTTCAGGTCCTCGATGTAGCGCTCGGCGTGGATGAGCGCGGTCGTCGCGTCGCCGACGGCGGTCGTGATCTGCTTCGCGAGCTGGGCGCGGGTGTCGCCGACGGCGTACACGCCCGGGATGCTCGCGCGCATGTACTGGTCGGTGATGAGGTACCCGTTCGGGTCGTGCTCGATGTGCTCCTTCCGGAACAGCCCCTTCCCGAGCGGCTTGAAGCCCACGAAGATGAAGACGCCGCCGACGGGGACCTGCTCGGTCTTCCCCTCGCGCTCGACCTCGATCCACTTCACCGCGCCGTCGCCGCCGATGCGCTTCACGACCGCCGGGGTGACCGCCTCGACCTTGTCCATCGCGAGGAGCCGGTCCTGGAGGATCTTCTGCGCGCGGAACTCCTTGCGGCGGTGCACGACGTAGAGCTTGCTCGCGAAGCGCGTCAGGAAGAGGCCCTCCTGGAACGCGCTGTCGCCGCCGCCGACGATCGCGAGGTCCTCGCCCTTGAAGAACGCGCCGTCGCAGACGGCGCAGTACGAGACGCCCTTGCCGTGGAGCTCCTGCTCGCCGGGCACGCCGAGCTTCACCGGCTCGCCGCCGACCGCGACGATCACCGCGTACGCCGAGTGCCGCGTGCCGTCCTCGAGCTCGACGACCTTCCGGTCCTTCTCGCTCCAGACCTGCTGCACGCCCTTCAGCTCGATCTTCAGGCCGAACTTCTCGGCGTGCGCCTGCATCTTCTGCGCGAGCTCGAAGCCGGTGATCGACTCCTCGCCCGGCCAGTCCTCGATGAGGTCCGTGTTCAGGAGCTCGCCACCGAGGCCCGGAGCGAAGAGGACCGCGCTCATGTTGGCGCGGGCGGCGTAGAGGCCGGCGGTGAGGCCGGCGGGCCCGCCGCCGATGATGATGAGGTCGTATTCAGCCATCCGAGGATCTGACTGTAGAACAGCGACGGGCGCTGGATCGTTCCGCGACCGGGTCAGACCCTCGCGGTCACGGGGATCGCCGCGCCGGTGATCCCGCTGGCCTCGGACGTGGAGAGGAAGACGATGACGGCCGCGAGCTCCTCGGGCCGCACCCATCGCGTGGGGTCGGCCTTGGGCATGGCCGCGCGGTTGTCGGGGTGATCGATGATCCCCGGCTGCACGACGTTCGCGGTGATGCCTTCGTCCTTCAGTGCCGCGGCGAGCGACTCCGTCCAGCGCACGAGCGCGGTCTTCGCCATCGCGTAGGCGGCGCCGTCCTTCCCGCCGCGGTCGGCGCCCTTCGCGCCGACGCTCACGATGCGGCCGTACGCCCGCGCGCGCATCGGCCGCAGGCACGCGGCCGTCGCCGTCACGGCCGTTCGCACGTTCTGCTCCCACGAGCGCGCGATGGCCTCGACGTCCCACGGATCGCTGCGCGCGGAGCCGCCGGCGAGGTTCGCGAGCGCGTCGAGGCGGCCCCACCGCGTCATGACGCTCTCGACCGCGCGGTCCATCGCCGCCCTGTCGGCCGGATCGGCGGTGAGGATGACGAGCCGAGCGGCGGCGCCCGTCCCCGCGACGGGCTCGAGCTCCGCGGCGAGGGCCTCGCCCTTCGCCGGGTCGCG
>VGOU01000205.1 GCA_016875795.1 Chloroflexota bacterium
GCGGCGCACGGTGACGCGCTTCTCGCCGTGCTGCGGCGGCTCGGGCGCGCGGACGGGCGGGGCCGGCTCGCCGCCCTCGAGCGGCGCGAACGCGGCCGCGGCCTTCTCCAGGAGCGTCTCCTCGTCGTCGCCGTCGCCGACGACCACGACGTACGCGTTGCCCGGCGAGTAGAAGCGGCGGTAGTGCTCGTACAGGCCGTCGCGCGGGATCGACTGGATCTCTTCCTTGCTGCCGATGACGCCCTGCCCGTACGTGTGCCGCGTGAACGCTATCGAGACGAGCTCCTCCCTGAGGAGGAACGACGGGTCGTTCTCGAGGCCCTCGCGCTCGCTCACGATCACCGTGCGCTCGGCCTCCGTTTCGGCGGGGTCGACGAGCGCGTTCCGCATGCGGTCGGCCTCGAGCTCGAGCGCCGTCCCGTAGCGCTCCTTCGGCACCGTCTCGAAGTAGCAGGTCACGTCCTCGTTCGTGAACGCGTTCCACATCGCGCCGTAGCGCGCGAGGAGCCGGTCGAGGTCGCCCTTCGGGTGCGCGGGCGTGCCCTTGAACAGCATGTGCTCGAGGAAGTGGCTCATCCCGGTGGTGCCGGGGACCTCGTTGCGCCCGCCGACGTGGTACCAGACCCAGAGCGACACGACCGGCGCGTGCCGCGCCGACGCGGCGTAGAGCACGAGCCCGTTGTCGAGCCGCCGCGTGGCGGGCAGGTCGGACAGGCGTGGTGGAGCGGCCTGAGCGGTCATGGGACGCCTACAACGTTAGGGGGTCCCTCCGAGCTTGCTGGCGAGCGTCTTCCGCGTCGCGGTGGCGGCGTCCTGGGAGCCGTGCCGGCCTGGCGATTCCGGGAACGCCTCGAGGACGGTGGCGACCGCGTAGCGCGGCGCGTCGAAGGGCGCGAAGCCCACGAACCACGCGTTCACGCGGCCGGCCTGGCCGATCTCGGCCGTCCCGGACTTCCCGGCCACCGGGATCTCGTACCCGCGGAACGGGAAGTACACGGTGCCGTCGGGGTCGGCGACGACCGCGCGCATGCCGTCGCGTATCGCGGCGAGGTCGGTGGGCTTCGTGTCCGCGCGCCGCAGCTCCTTCCGCGGGAACGACCTCGTCACGTTGCCGGCGCGGTCGCGGATCTCGACGACGAGCCGCGGCCGCCAGACGATCCCGTCGTTCGCGAGCGCCGCGGCGTAGCTCGCCATCTGCAGCGGCGTCGCGAGGAGGAAGCCCTGGCCGATCGCCAGGTTCGTGGCGTCGCCCGGGTTCCACGCCGCGCTCGCGGGGTCGTTCGCGAAGCGCTGCCGCTTCCACTCCGGGCTCGGCACGAGGCCCGGCGACTCGAGCACGAACTCGATGTCCGTCGCGCTCCCGAGGCCGAAGCTCTTCGCCGTGTTCGGGAGGAGGTTCGGGTCCCGGTCGTTGAGGCGCTTCCCGAGCTCGTAATAGAAGGTGTTGCAGGAGCGCGCGAGCGCGGTGCGGAGGTCGATCGGCCCGAGCGCGCTCGACTCGTGGTTCACCTGGACCCACTGCGGGCCGAAGCCGGTCCAGCGCTGCGGGCAGTCGACGAGCTCGCCCACGCGCAGCGCCCCAGTGCGGAGCGCCGCCGCGGACGTGATCATCTTGAAGCTCGAGCCGGTCGCGTACTGCCCGAACACGGCGCGGTGGAAGTCCTCTTTCACCGGGGACGTCGCGAGCACGAGGACCTCGCCGGTCCACGCGTCCATGACGACGACCGAGCCCTTCTGCGTCCCGAGCGCGGCCTCCGCGGCGCGCTGCATCTTCGGGTCGAGCGACAGGACGGCGTCGAGCCCCGGCACGGCGGGCGTCTCCGCGAGCAGCTCGATCTGCCGCTCGCCCTCGTCGACGATCGCGAGCCGCCACCCGTACTGGCCGAGCAGGTACTCGTCGAGCGTCGCCTCGAGGCCGGTCTTGCCGATGACGTCACCCGGCTGGACCCCGCGCGCGGCGCGCTTCGCCGCGTCGTCGGCGGTCGCCTCGGCCGTCGTCCCGACGAGCTGCGGGATGAGGCCGCTCGGATAGGAGCGGATCCGCTCGGGGCGCAGCTGCACGCCCTCGATGACGGAGAGCTTGAGGCGGGTGTCGTTCGTCACCTCGCGCAGCGACCTGATCGCCACGTACGTGTCCGGCCTCACCCACGACTGCGCGTACTTCGCCTTGATGTCCTCGGCCCTCATGCCGAGGATCTGCGACAGGCTCTGCAGCAGCCCCGCCTCATTCCTGATCTGCCCGGGGACGACCCCGACCTGCGTGCCGTCGCCGAACGTCGCGAGCTCGGTGCCGTCGCGCGCGACGATCCGTCCGCGCGTGGTCGGCAGGCGCGTCATGCGCACGAAGCGGCCCTGGGCCAGACCGGGGAGGATCGCCTCGGAAGTCCAGTCGATGAGCCAGCGCGCCGATCCCTTCTCCCCCTCGAGCACCAGGCGGAGCTGCGTCTCCTTCGCGATCGCGCCGACCTTCGCCGTCCTGTACGTGACCGCGAGCGGGACGCTCGCCTTGCGCGGGTCGGGCGACCCGTTCGGCAGGCGCGGGTGCAGCGCCTGGCCGACCTTCGCCTCGAGGGACGTGAGCGTCATCTCCTGCGCGATGCGCGGGAGGCGCTCGACGAAGCCCGCCGTGCCGACGCGCTGCTGCGACGCGGGCGTGAGGAGCTCCCACATCGCCTGGTACTCCCCCTTCTCCCACGCCTGCGCGTACTTGATCGCGACCGGCTCGGGCGAGGGCGGCCCGGGCTCGCACGCCAGGAGGACCGCGCCGACGAGGTGGAGGGCCGCGAGCCAGCGCGCGCGCGCGG
>VGOU01000206.1 GCA_016875795.1 Chloroflexota bacterium
CCTCGAGCGCGCCGACGGCGAGGCGACGCAGCGCGGCGAGGTGCGCCGCCGACCCGAGCGCGCGCCCGACGTCGCGCGCGAGGGAGCGGATGTACGTGCCGGACCCGCACACGATGAGCGCGCGCAATGAGGGCGCCCCCCAGGAGGCGATCGCGAGACGCTCGATCCGGACGGTCCGCGCCTCGAGGCGCACCTCCGTGCCGCTTCGCGCGATGGCGTACGCGCGCCGGCCGTCCACCTTCACCGCCGAGCGGTCGGGCGGCACCTGCTCGATGTCGCCGCGGAAGGCATCGAGCGCCGCGTCGAGCTCGGCCTCCGTCAGCCGCGGCACCTCGCCTTCGCGCCGCGGCGGGCCCTCGCGGTCATCGGTCGTCGTCTCGCTGCCGAACCGCACGACCGCGGCGTACACCTTGGGGGCGCTGTGCAGCCGCTCGACCCACTTCGTCACGGGCCCCGCGAGGATGGGCAGGACGCCGGTCGCGAGGGGGTCGAGCGTGCCGCCGTGACCGACTCGCCTGGTCGCCAGCACGCGGCGCATCACCGCGACCACGTCGTGCGAGGTCCAGCCCGCGGGCTTGTCCACCGCGATGACGCCCTCGGGCGCCTCAGCCGCCAGCGTGGCCCTCGCGCTCGCGGGCCTCGCGCAGCAGGCTCGAGATCCGCGCCGCGCGCGCGGCCGAGCGGTCCTCGACGAAGACGAGCTCGGGGACGTAGCGCAGCTCGGTGCGCTCGCCGATGACGCGGCGGAGGTGGTGCTTCGCCCGCTCGAGCGCGCGCATCGCCTCGCGCACGGTCACCTCGTCGCCGAGGAAGCTCACGTGGACGCGCGCGGTGCGCAGGTCGGGTGTCGTCTCTACGGCGGTGACGGTCGGGAAACGGATGCGGGGGTCGTTCAGCTCCTCGCTGACGACCCGCGCGAGCTCGCGCTGCAGGAGCGCGTTGACGCGGTCGGTGCGCTTGTAGGCCATGCCGTCATCCCCGCGGCTTCGCCTGGACGACGTAGGCCTCGATGACGTCGCCGACCTGCACGTCGTTGTGGCCGTCGAGCAGGATCCCGCACTCGAGCCCCGCGTTCACCTCGCGCGCGTCGTCCTTGAAGCGCTTCAGCGAGGCGATCCTCCCGTCGAAGACCGCGCTCCCGCCGCGCAGCAGCCGCGCTTGCGCGGTCCGGCGGATGGCCCCGTCGACGACCATGCACCCGGCGATCACCGTCTTGCCGGCGTTGAACGTCGCGCGCACCTCGGCGTGTCCGAGGACCTGCTCGACCATCTCCGGCTCGAGCATGCCGACGAGCGCCTTCTGCACGTCGTCGAGCAGCTCGTAGATGACCTTGTACGAGCGCACGTCGACACCCGTCGAGTCGGCGACGCGCTTCGCCGCGGCGTCGAGCTTGTTGCTGAAGCCGATGACGACGGCGTTCGACGTCGCGGCGAGGTTGACATCCGACTCGGTGACGTCGCCGACGGCCGCGTGGATGAGGTTCAGCCCGACCTCGTCCTGGGGCAGCTTCGCGAGCGACCCGCGGATGGCCTCGAGCGAGCCCTGCACGTCGGCCTTGAGGACGAGCTTGAGCTCCTTGAGCTTGCCTTCCTTGGCCTGCTCGAACATCTCGTCGAGCGTCGCGGGGCGGTCGCCACCGGCACCCGCGCCGCGGCGGCGCTGCTCGTCCTCGGCCATCGCCTTCGCGGCCTTCTCGTCGGCGACGACCCGCAGCACGTCGCCGGCCTCGGGGACCTTCGGCAGGCCGAGGACCTCGACCGGCTTCGACGGCTCGGCGCGGTCCACGGTCTTGCCCCGGTCGTCGACCATCGCGCGGATCCGGCCGAAGGTCGTGCCGACGACGACGAGGTCGCCGCGGCCGAGCGTGCCCGTGCGCACGAGCACGGTCGCGACCGGGCCGCGCCCGCTCTCGAGGTGGGCCTCGACCACGTTGCCGATGGCCTCGCGCTCGGGGTCGGCCTTCAGCTCGCGCACGTCGGCGACGAGCGCGATGACGTCCAGGAGGTCTTGCAGACCCTCCTTGGTGCGCGCGGACACCGGAACGAGCGGCACGTCGCCGCCGTACTCCTCGATGGTGACGCCGCTGTCCGCGAGCTGCGCCTTCACGCGGTCGGGATCGGCGTCGTTCTTGTCGATCTTGTTCAGCGCGACGACGATGGGCACCTCCGCGGCCTTCGCGTGCGAGATCGCCTCGAGCGTCTGCGGCTGCACCCCGTCGTCCGCGGAGACCACGAGCACGGCGATGTCGGTGATCGAGGCGCCGCGTGCGCGCATGGCGGTGAAGGCCTGGTGGCCGGGCGTGTCGATCCAGGTGATCTTGCGCCCCTTGTGCTCGACCTGGTACGCGCCGATGTGCTGTGTGATCCCGCCCGACTCGCGCGCGGCGATGTTCGTCTGGCGCACCGCGTCGAGCAGGCTCGTCTTGCCGTGGTCGACGTGGCCGAGCACGGTCACGACCGGGGCGCGCTCCCGTAGCCGCGCCGGGTCCTCGTCGGTCCACAGGATCCTCTTGGCCGCGGGCGCGGGCGCCTCTTCCGCCACGGCTGGCTCGTCGGAGACGGCGGGCCGCTCGGGCTGCACCTCGAAGCCGAGCTCGGTCGCGACGAGCGACGCCGTCTCGTAGTCGATCGTGACGTTCTTCGTGACCATGAGCCCGAGGTTCACGCCGGCCTTGATGACGTCGACGAGCGATACGCCGAGCGCCTCGGCCAGCTCCCCCACCTGGATCTGCGGCGGGAGGGTGACGGTCGCC
>VGOU01000207.1 GCA_016875795.1 Chloroflexota bacterium
CGCTCGAGCGCCGGGAACTGCGCGCGGAACGCGGCGAGGTCCGCTCGCGGCAGGGACGGCGCGGCCGTCATGCGCGCGCTCGGCGGGCTCACGGCCCTCCTGCTACGGCCGCGACGCGAGCGCGGAGGTCTTCTCGTAGCCGCTCTCGCGGGCGCTGGACCTCTTGCTCATGCTCGCGATGCTACTACTGATGCTACTTGCGGACGGCGATCAGCCTCGGGACGACGCCGGGACGCAGCGCGAGTGCGCTCCGCGCTCTGCGCTCTTCTGCGGCGGCCGGATCCCCGGTGCAGCCGCATCGAGGGAACGCCTCGCGACGGCGCCGCGGCGCGACGCTCACCCGGCCGACGATGTCTCCGGCGCGCCTGTGCCCGACGGTCCCGCGGACTGCCAGCGGTCCGCCGCGCACACAAGTCGGCGGTCACCGCATCACGAGCCCGCCGTCGACGCCGATCGTCGTCCCCGTGAGGTAGTCCGCGGCGGGCGAGGCGAGGTAGCGCACCGCGGCCGCGACGTCCTCCACCGTCGCGAGGCGGCGCAGCGGGATGCGCGCGAGAGTGGCCTCCCGCGCGCCGGGCCGGTCGAGCGTCTGCGCCGCGAGCTCCGTCTCGACGAACGTCGGCGCGACCGCGTTCACCGTGACGCCGCGGGCGGCCCACTCGACCGCGAGGACCCGCGTCAGCATGAGGACCGCGGCCTTGCTCGAGGCGTACGCGGCGCGCTCGGCCGACGGGATCATCCCCGCCGCCGAGCTGACGTTCACGATCTTCCCGCGTCCGCGCTCGACCATGCGCCGCCCGATCTCCTGGCAGCAAAAGAAGAGCCCCCGCAGGTTGGTGTCGAGCACGAAGTCCCAGTCCTCCTCGGTGACGTCGAGCGCGTGCCGGAGGCGCTGGACCCCGGCGTTGTTGACGAGCACGTCCACCGGCCCGAGCGCCGCCCCGACCGCGTCCGCCGCGGCGCGGATGCTCGCGCGGTCGCGCACCTCGAGCACGACCGCGAGCGCCCGGCTCCCGGCGGCCTCGATCTCGCGCACCGTCCCCGCGAGGTCGCCCACCCGGCGCGCCGTCACCGCGACGGACGCGCCGGCGCGGGCGAGCTCGAGCGCGATACCGCGGCCGATCCCCCGGCTCGCCCCGGTGACCATCGCGACGCGCCCGGCGAGGTCGAAGTCCGCCACGCTACGGGCGGCGCCTGTGGCTCAGGCGCACCACTCGACGATGAAGCGAGCGATGACCTTGGCAGCGGCGGCCATGCTGTCGAGCTCGGCGTACTCGTCGGGCGTGTGGTGGCCGCCGCCCGCGGGTCCGAAGTAGGCGGCCTGCTCGCCGGCGGCGACGTCGAAGTAGCGCGCGTCGGCCGTGCCGAACGTCGGCGCCACCGTGATCTCGCGGCCCACGACGTCCCGGTGGCACTGGCCGAGCAGCCGGACGAGCGGGGCGTCGGGCGCGATCTCCCAGCCCTTCGCACGGAAGCCCGGATAGCGGACGGACGGCGGGTGCTCCGCGAGCCACGGATCCGCGGATCCCGCCTCGCGCAGGCAGCGCTCGACGAGCTGCTGCGCCTGGCTGACGGGCCAGTCGAGCGGGAAGGACATGCGGCAGGTGAAGCGGCACTCGAGCGGCACGCTCGATGGCCAGTCGCCCGCGCGGATCGTGCCGACGCTGAGCGTGAAGGGGCGCTCGACTTCCTTATAGAGAGGATGCGAGACGTCGCGGTTCAGCTCGCCCGGCAGGGAGCGCAGGGCGGCGATGAGGTCCGCCGCCTTGTCCACCGCGTTCACGTACTGCGCGCCCAGCCCGACGTAGGCCGGACGCCCGACCACGGTGACCTCGAACCAGATGACGCCGGGAGTGGCGATGCGGGCGGCGAGGTCGCTCGGCTCGGTGACGATTGCGCCGTCGACGCGCCCGGAGCGCAGGCGCGCCGCGAGCATGCCGTTGCCGGTGCACTCCTCCTCGATCACCGACTCGACGATGACCGTGCCGCGCAGCGGCGGCGCCGCCTCGCGCGCGGCGTGCAGCGCGAGCAGGCCGGCGACCAGCCCCGACTTCATGTCGTAGGCCCCGCGCCCGTACAGGCGGTCGCCGACGACGGTCCCGCCCCAGGGATCGACCGTCCACCAGTCGACGGGCTCGGGGCTGACGACGTCGATGTGCCCGTTGACGACGAGGGAGCGGCCGCCGCCGCTCCCGGGCCAGCGCGCCGTCACGTTCGGCCGGCCTTCGTACGACCACGACGTCGGCGCGAACGTGGGCTGGGGCCCGAGCGCGCCGAGGTCGAGGTCCCACATCTGGGCCGCGAGCCCGAGGCGGCGCCGCAGGTGCCGATGGACGATCTCCTGCGCCGGGCGCTCCTGACCGAGCAGGCTCGGCTGCCGGACCAGGGCCGCGAGCAGGTCCACGTACTCCGGCCGGAGGCGGTCGATGGCCTCGTCCAGCCTCCGCTCGACGCTGGACACGCTCAGGCGCCCACCGGCTACGGCCGCGACGCGAGCCCGGAGATGAGCGTGTCGAGGTGCATGACGAACTCGAGCGTGACCTCGATGAGCGACCCGCGCGTGGCACTGGCCTCGTACTGCCAGCGCCCGTCCGCTTTCTGGCCCGCGACGAACCAGTCGCCCATGCGGTACGTCCACTCGAGGTAGCGGTCCTCGCCGGTGATCGCGTAGAGGAGCGAGCTGCCCCAGCTCGACTTGCACACCTGGGGGAACCCGAACTGGTCCG
>VGOU01000208.1 GCA_016875795.1 Chloroflexota bacterium
AGGTAAGACAGTGGCGAAGAAGAAGTTCGAGCGCACCAAGCCGCACGTGAACGTCGGGACGATCGGTCACATCGACCACGGCAAGACCACGCTCACCGCGGCCATCACCAAGACGCTCTCGCTCAAGGGCGAGGCCGAGTTCCGGCCGTTCGACTCGATCGACAACGCCCCCGAGGAGAAGGAGCGCGGCATCACCATCTCCATCGCCCACGTCGAGTACGAGAGCGACAAGCGCCACTACGCCCACGTCGACTGCCCCGGCCACGCCGACTACATCAAGAACATGATCACCGGCGCGGCCCAGATGGACGGCGCCATCCTCGTCGTCTCGGCCGCCGACGGCCCGATGCCCCAGACGCGCGAGCACATCCTCCTCGCGCGCCAGGTCCAGGTGCCGTACATCGTCGTCTTCCTCAACAAGGTCGACATGGTCGACGACCAGGAGCTCCTCGAGCTCGTCGAGCTCGAGGTCCGCGAGCTCCTCAGCAAGTACGGCTTCCCCGGCGACAGCGTGCCGATCGTCCGCGGGAGCGCCCTCAAGGCGCTCGAGTCGGCCTCGACCGACGTCAACGCCCCCGAGTACAAGAGCATCCTCGAGCTCGTCCGGGCCGTCGACACCGCCGTCCCGGACCCGGTGCGCGAGAAGGACAAGCCCTTCCTCATGCCCATCGAGGACGTCTTCGCCATCAAGGGCCGCGGCACCGTCGTCACCGGCCGCGTCGAGCGCGGCGTGGTGAAGGTGGGCGAAGAGGTCGAGATCGTCGGCATCCGCGACGCGCGCAGGACCGTCGTCACCGGCGTCGAGATGTTCCGCAAGCTCCTCGACCAGGGCGAGGCCGGCGACAACCTCGGCCTCCTCCTGCGCGGCCTCGAGCGCACCGACGTCGAGCGCGGCCAGGTCGTCTCCAAGCCCGGCTCGATCAAGCCGCACACCAAGTTCACCGCCGAGGTCTACGTCCTCTCCAAGGAGGAGGGCGGCCGGCACACCCCGTTCTTCGCGGGGTACCGCCCGCAGTTCTACATCCGCACGACCGACGTCACCGGCGAGGCGAAGCTGCCGGCGGGCACCGAGATGGTCATGCCCGGCGACAACGTCAACCTCGACGTCGAGCTCATCACCCCCGTCGCCATCGAGGCCGGCCTGCGCTTCGCCATCCGCGAGGGCGGCCGCACCGTCGGCGCGGGCGTGGTCACGAAGGTGTCGGAATGAAGCGAGCGACGATGGGCCTTGCCCTGAGGAACGAGTTCGGTCTCACGCGGCGCAGCCGCGTGATGGGGCAGGACTAGAGATGGCGAAGCAGCGCATCCGGATCCGCCTCAAGGCGTACGACCACAAGCTCATCGACCAGTCCGCCGTGCAGATCGTCGAGACCGCCCAGCGGACGGGGTCGACCGTCACGGGTCCGGTGCCGCTGCCCACGCGCATCGAGAAGTTCACGGTCATCAAGAGCCCGTTCATCTACAAGGACTCGCGCGAGCAGTTCGAGATCCGCACGCACAAGCGCCTCATCGACATCAACGACCCGTCACAGAAGACGGTCGACGCGCTGATGAAGCTGAACCTTCCGGCCGGCGTCGACATCGAGATCAAGCTCTAAGGATCGGCCAGATGACGGACGAGACCACCGCGAAGAACGGAGCGAAGGCGCCGGACATGGCGAAGCCGCTCATCCTCGGCCGCAAGCTGGGGATGCTGCAGCACTTCAGGAGCGACGGCTCGGTCGTCGCTGCCACGGTCATCGCCGCCGAGCCGAACGTCGTCACGTACGTTCGGACGCGCGAGCGCGACGGCTACTCGGCCGTGCAGATCGGGTTCGGCATGGCCGGGGAGCGCGAGATCACGAAGCCCGAGCGCGGCCACAGCCCGATGCGCCACCTGCGCGAGATCCGCCTCGACGACATCTCCGGCTTCGAGAAGGGGCAGGAGATCGGCGTCGACCGGTTCGCGCCGGGCGACAAGGTGCACGTCACGGGCATCTCGAAGGGCAAGGGCTTCCAGGGACCGGTGCACCTGCACCACTTCCACGCCGGCCCGCGCTCGCACGGATCCGACCACTACCGCCGCCAGGGCTCGGTCGGGTCGGGCACGACGCCGGGCCGCGTGCTGAAGGGCCTGCGGATGGCGTCGCACCAGGGCGCGGACCGCGTCACGGTGAAGAACCTCGAGATCCTGAAGGCGGACCCCGAGCGCTCGCTGCTGGTGGTCGCCGGCGCGATCCCCGGCGCGCGCAACGGCATCGTCATGGTGAGGAAGGCGTAGGCATGGCCGAGAAGAAGGACGAGAAGAAGAAGGCGGCGCCCGCGGCGAAGCGGACGGCCGCGAAGCCGACGGCGCCCGCGAAGCGCGCGGTCCCGCGTCCGGCGAAGCGCGTCGTCGCGCCCGCCGCGGAGAAGCCGCGCGAGGAGCGTCCCGCCCCCGCGCCGGCCGCCGCCGCGCCGAAGCCGAAGAAGGAGCCGCGCCCGCTCCCGACCGCGCCGGCCGGCGAGGTCCCGCTCATCACCGGGACCGGCGACGTCGGCAGCCTGCCGTTGCCCGAGTGGCTGCGCGAGGGCAAGGGCCGCGCGGGCGTCCTGTTCCAGGCGCTCGAGGTCGCGGCGTCGAACGCCCACCTCGGCACCGCCGCCACGAAGAACCGCGCGCGCGTGAAGGGCGGCGGCGCGAAGCCGTGGCGCCAGAAGGGGACCGGCCGCGCGCG
>VGOU01000209.1 GCA_016875795.1 Chloroflexota bacterium
CGAGACCGGTCGTCCTCTGATGCGCGGACTCCGGGATACGACGGGAGAGAGCGTCCATCTCGCAGATGCGAGCGGCGAACGACCCGTCTGCGTCGCCATCGAGGTATCGCCACGACCCGTATCCGTACTGACCCAGGTCGGGGGGACATGGCCTCTCGAAGGCACGGCGATCGGCCGTGCGATCGCGGCGTTCCGTCCCGACCATCCTGTCAGTGCTCGGGAAGCACGACGCGTCGCCGAGGTGCGCGTCAGTGGCTACGCGGTCGACCGCAGCGAGTACGTGCGTGGTGTCTCGGGTGTCGCATCTCCGATCATGGACTGGCAGGGTCGCGTGGTCGGTGCGCTCGCGATATCCGGGCCGGCGGAGCGCTTCGGACCTGGCCGCATCACGCGCCTCGGAGCTCTCGTCCGCAACACTGGGGCGGAAGTATCGAGGGGCCTCGGATTCCGACCAGAGCGGAGAGCCGCATCAGCCCGGCGGCCGCGCGCGTAGACCGGCAGCCGCCACTCGACACGGAAGCCGCTACGGCGTGCACAGGAGGAACGCGACGAGGGCGTCGACCTCGGCGTCGCTGAGCCCGAGGTCCGGCATCGTGGCGTTCGTGAACACGGGCTCAAGGAACGCCTGCGGGTCCTTGATGGACTCACGTACGCATGCCTCCGCCGAGATCCCTGGCCGTCGCGAGGCTGCGCGGTCGGCGAGACCGGTGAGGCTCGGGCCGACGCGCGTGATGCTGGTCGAGTCGTCCTTCGAACGGCACGCGATACGGCCCTTCGCGTAGAAGAGTGCGGGGCCGAGCTCGTAGAGCTCGTTCGAACCCGATGAAGACGCGGTGCCCGCGCTAGATGAGAGGATGTCCCACTCGTCGTAGAATTTCCGGCAGTCCTCTGACCTTCCGTCAGGCCGCGCTCCTCGATGGTGCCACCTCCTTCGTGTGACGGTCGAGCGCGCGCTTGAGGATCCAGAGATCGCGGTAGCCGTTGATGCGGCGGAAGCGCTTCTCGCGCTCGAGCGACGCCGCGGCGGTCCAGCGCTCGGCCATCGTGCCGCTCCGCCAGTTCTTGACGTTGCGCTGCATCGTGCGGATCCCATCGCAGAGCGAGTCGATGGGGTTGGTCGAGCGGAAGGTCTTGATGAGCGCCGGCGAGAGCCCCAGGCGCACGACGGTGAGCGTCTCCTCGAGCCCCTCGCGGATGCTGGCCGCCGCGCCGGGGTGCGCCTCCTCGAGCGAAGAGGCAAGACGCCGCAGCGCGCGCTCGGCCTCGTCCGGATCGTCCATCCGCCATGCCTGGTCGAGCTTGCGTCGGATGACCGGCTGCAGCCCCTCGGGCAGGTGGTCGGTGACGTTCCGGCCCTTGTGCAGGACGCATCTTTGGACGGGCGCGAGCGCTCCGTACGTGTCGCGGATGGCCTTGCGGAGGGCCTTGCCGCCGTCGATGACGAAGAGGATCGCGCGGTCGGTGGGCAGGCCGCGCTCGATGAGGCCCGAGACGAGGCGCTGGCAGACCGCGGCGTTCTCGGTGGTGCCCTCTTCGAGACCGAGGACGTGCTTTTCGGCCCGCTCGTCGACGCCGAGGGCCACGACGATGGTGTGGTCGGCGACCTGGATCCCGTCGATGAACACGGCCAGGAGGCCCAGGGCGGAAAGGTCGCGCGCGCGGAGCTGGTCGAGCTTGGCCCGCGTCGCGGCGATGAAGCGCCGCGAGACGGCCGAGCGGCTCACGCCGCGCGAGCCGACGTCGCTGCCGACCGGCTCGAGGCCCCGCCCGTACTGGCGGGTCGAGATGCCCACGAGCATGCGCGCCAGGGCGGCCTCGGTGAGCAGGTCCCGGTCAGAGACGGCGGCGTACGTCGCGAGCGGGAGCTCGGCGCCGTCGCGAGCGCGGGCCCGCGGCCGCTCGATCTGGACGCGCCGGCCACCGAGCGTGACCGAGCGGCGCTCGCTGCCGTGGCGGTACGCGGTGCGGTCGGAGCGGTGGCGGCCCTTGGGCCCGACGATCCGCGTGAGCTCGTCCTCCATGAGCTCCTTCAGCGTGGCGAGGCCGAGCGCGACGGAGAGCGAGAGCAGGTGCTCCTTGGCCGCGGCGGCAAGCTCGGCAAGGGAGAGCGTGACCTGCTCGGGCAGGTCGAGGTCGGCGAGATGCTGCTTTGCGACGACGCGCGGACGCGATACCTTGCCCATGGGGCGGTCCTCCTCTTCGTTTGTGACGCCGCATCTTTACCAGATGCGGTGAAGGTGAGGACCGCCTTCAAATTCCACGGACTACGGGACAACCTCCGCGCGATGGGCAGGTCGTGTGGCGGAACGACGTGCAGCTTGACACCTTCCGACAGGAGCCAGCGCTGGACGATGAGGGACGCCCACTGCTCGTCTGCGAGAACCGGCACCTCTGGAGCGACGAGCGGCTCGAGCGTGGCGGATCGCGCTCACCCTTCGATCGGGTCGCGGCGGTGCTGGAGTCGCTGACGACGGAAGACGAGCTGCCCGCACGAGCGCGCACGGTGCTGCGCTGGGCGGTGGAGGAGCTCCGAGGGATTGGCGAGCCGAACGACGAGTGGCGCACTCGAACAGAGGGAGGGCGTCTGTCGTGATGACGGTCTCA
>VGOU01000210.1 GCA_016875795.1 Chloroflexota bacterium
CGGCGCGAGCGCACGCGGAGCGCCTCGACGATCCCGGCCTCGATGCGCTCGAGCGGCGCGAGGCGGCCCTGGCCGACCATGCCCGAGGCGAGCTCGCCCGACTCGGGATCGACGACGCGCACGCCGCGCGCGCGGAGCGTCGCGACGTTCGCCTGCGTCGCCGGGTTCTGCCACATGTGCGTCTCCATCGCCGGCGCGACGATGACCGGCGCGGACGAGGCGAGCACGGTCGTGGCGAGGAGGTCGTCGGCGAAGCCGTGCGCGAGCCGCGCGACGACGTGCGCCGTCGCCGGCGCGATGACGATGCAGTCGGCGTGGATGCCCATGGCGACGTGCCCCGCGGCGCGCTCGTCGATGCCGCTGAACATCTCGATCTCCACCGGCCGGTACGTGAGCGCCTGGAACGTCAGCGGCTGCACGAACTCCGTCGCCGAGCGCGTCATGACGACCTGGACGGTGGCGCCGCTCTGCACGAGGCGCCGCGCGAGCTCCACGGCCTTGTACGCCGCGATCGACCCCGAGACGCCGAGGACGACGAGCCTGCCGCGGACGATCTCCATCGTCACGAGTTCAGCTCCCACAGCATCCGCAGGCCCTCGAGCGTGAGGTCCTCGTCCACCTTCTCGATCGCCCGCGTGAGCGGCGCGATCGTGGTCGCGAGCCCGCCCGTCGCGATGACGCGCGCGCGGCCGCCGAGCTCGGTGTGTATGCGCGCGATGAGGCCCTCCACCAGGCCGACGTAGCCGTAGACGATCCCCGACCGCAGGCAGTCGGCGGTGTTCTTGCCGACGACGTCCTTCGGCGCGGTGAGCGGAACCCGGAAGAGCCGTGACGCGCGGCCGAAGAGCGACTCGGAGGCGACCTCGATCCCCGGCGCGAACGACCCGCCGAGGAAGTCCCCCTCGGCGCTCACGACGTCGAAGTTCGTGGACGTCCCGAAGTCGACGACGATCGCCGGCCCGCCGTAGCGGCGGTGCGCCGCGAGCGTGTTCGCGATGCGGTCGGCGCCCACCTCGGACGGGTTGTCGACGCGCAGGCGGACGCCGGTCTTGATCCCGGGGCCGATGACGACGGCGCGGCCGCCGAGGTGGCGGTCGGCGAAGCGCGTGAGCGCGAGCGTGAGCGGCGGGACGACGCTGCCGATGACGACCGCGTCGACGTCCTCGAGGCCGAGCTCCTCGCGCGCGAGCAGCCCGTCGATCATGACCGCGAGCTCGTCCTCGGTGCGCTCGACCGCCGTCGCGGCTCGCCACGTCCGCACGAGGTCCGTCCCGCGGTACGCGCCGATGACGAGGTTCGTGTTGCCGACGTCGAGCGCGAGGAGGACGCCCATCCGGCTAGTCCGTCGGCTCCGTCGCGCCGGTGCGCAGCCCGCTCTTCTTGCCGTCGGCGCGCAGCCGCGCGGCGACGTTCGGCGGCACCATGTCGCTCACGTCGGCGCCGAACGCCGCGAGCTCCTTCACCCGCGACGCCGAGAGGAACAGGTACTCGGGCGCGGTCATGAGGAACACCATCTCGATGCCCGGCGCGAGCCGGCGGTTCATGTTCGCCATCTCGAACTCGAACTCGAAGTCCGAGAGCGCGCGGATCCCGCGGATGATCCAGCGCGCGCCGGCCGCGCGCGCGAAGTCCACGGTGAGCGTGTCGAAGCCCCGGACCTCCACGTTCGTCCAGCGCGCGCAGGCCTCGCGCATGAGCGCGACGCGGTCGTCGTCGCTGAAGAAGGTCCGCTTCGCGCGGTTCAGGCCCACGGCGACGACGACGCGGTCGAACATCGCCGCGGCCCGCCCGACGATGTCGAGGTGACCGTTCGTCGGCGGGTCGAAGGACCCCGGGTAGATGGCGATGCGCTCGGTCATCGCGGTCGCGATACCTCCTTTGGCGTGCACGCCGCGAAGGCATCTTACGCGGACGCGCCGGCCGTCAGGCGGCGCCCGCCCCCTCGAAGCGGAGCTGCTCGGCGTCGCGGCGCGCGATGTCCTCGACCACGGCGCCCCGGGCGAGCGCGCCCCAGAGGAGGATGGGCACGAGCATCGCCGCGGCGATGCCGGCGGCCACCGCGGCCGGGCGCGACCGGACCCCGCTGAGCCGCCGCTGGGCGAGGACGAACGGGGCTCCCACCGGGCGGTTCAGACTGCGCCCCGTCCCGGTCCGTGGTAGGCGGTACGAAGGGCCGCCTGAACGGCGCTGGACCTGTCGAGACGGTGTCGATGGGGCTCCCTCTGTCCCCCCGACCTGCCCGGCGGGAAGGATGGACGTTGGAATGCTCAGTCATGCTTGACCCGGTCAGGCCTGAGGATCTCGCACGGCGCCTGACGCAGGGCGATCCGGACGGATCCGCTGAGCGCCTCGCTGCCCCGCTCATGGCGGCCGAGGAGAGCTTCTTCCACGTCGACCTCGCTGACGGCACGGTCACCCTCAGCCGCGGGATCGAGATCAGCCTCGGCCACGCGCCGGACGCGTGCGGCCGGACGCTCGACGAGCGGCGCGAGCGCGCGCATCCCGACGGCCGCGAGCGCGCGTGCGCGCGCGGTCGAGCACGGCGGAGCGGCGCGCCGAGACGAGTGGGCGGCGGCGTACCGGTGCCGCT
>VGOU01000211.1 GCA_016875795.1 Chloroflexota bacterium
CGCGAGGCGGGTCGGGCGGCGCACCATCAGCACCATCGCCGCCGCCGCCGCCCACAGCCCCGCGATCACGACGAACGCCCCGTCGTAGTTGCCGACGACGTCGAAGTAGAACGAGACCGCGAGCGGTCCCCCGGCGCCGAGGAAGAGCGTGAACGGCATCGCCGCGCTGCGCACCGCGCCGAGGTAGCGCCGGCCGAAGTACGAGGCCCAGATCGTCTCCTGCAGCGGGATCTGGCCGCCGAAGCCCCACCCCATCACGAGGAAGCCGACGACCAGCGGCGCCATCGCGTGCGCCTTTGTGGCCCAGAGGATCACGAGGATCGCGACGCCCGACATCGAGAAGCCGACCGCCGCGAGCCGCTTCGGCTCCCACTTGTCCATGAGGAAGCCCCACACCGGCTTCGAGACGAGCGCGGGGAACGACATCACCGAGGACATGAGCGCGGCGGTGCCGCGGCTGAAACCCTCGTCGGTGAGGAACGGGATCGTCTGCAGCAGCATCGCGCCGAGGCCGACGCTGCCGAGGCCGAACGCGAGCACGATCATGTAAAGCGCCGGCGTGCGCAGCGCCTCGCGCCGCGTGAACGAGTTGTCGAAGTCGCGCGCGGCGGCCTGCCCGCCCCCGCGCTGGATCTCGTCGGCGCTCTTCCCGTCCGGGTGGAGGCCGTGATCTTCGGGCTGCCGGCGCATGAACCTCGACGCGGGGTAGACGAGCAGGATCGCGGCCACCGCGATCGCCTGCCAGGCGACGCGCCAGCCCCACTCGTCGATCATCCACGTGGCGAGCGGCGGCGTGACCACGCCCGCGAGCGAGACCCCCATCGAGGCGAAGCCGATGGCGCGGCCGCGCTTCTCGACGAACCACTTCGAGATCGTCACGTTGACGACGAGGTTGCCCAGCAGCGCCGAGCCGAGCGTGAAGATCAGGCCCTTGAGCAGCAGCCACTGCCAGAGCGTGTCGATGTAGCTCACCGCCCAGACCGATGCGGCGAGGATCGTGACCCCGATCATCATCAGCCGGCGCCCGCCGTAGCGGTCGACATAGACGCCGATGAAGAAGCCGACGAACGACATCATGAAGCGGCTGATCGTCTGCGCGTAGGTGAACTCGGCACGCGTCCAGCCGAGGTCGTCCGACATCGGCTTGAAGAAGGCCCCGGAGACCGAGCCCTGCGCGCCGACCGAGACGAACTGGGTGACGAGGGCCGCCCCGACGATGTAGTAGCCCCAGTAGACGCGGGGGCGCCGGGCGGCCGGGGCCGCGGCGCCATCCTCGCCGCGCTCGGAGACGTGCGAAGGGGGGCGCTCGACGGCCATCGCGGCTCCCGCGGCGCGGACGACCCGGAACGCACACCACTATACGCGCTCGCCCGCACCTTCACGTGCACGTCACTACGATGCACGCGCCCGCGAGAGGCGTGGGCGCGGCGAAGGGACCGGGGCGTGCGTGTGGCGATCCTGGATGACTACCAGTCGGTGGCGCTCCGCTCGGCGGACTGGTCGGCGCTCGCCGGTCGCGCCGAGCTCGCGGCCTTCGCCGATCACCTCGAGGACGAGGCGGCGCTCGGCGAGCGGCTGCGCGGGTTCGACGCGGTCGTCGCGATGCGCGAGCGCACGCCGTTCCCGCGCTCGCTGCTCGAGCGGCTGCCGTTGCTGCGGCTGCTCGTCACGACGGGGATGCGCAACGCCGCGATCGATGTCGCCGCCGCGCGCGAGCGCGGGGTGACCGTTTGCGGCACGCGCGGGCTCGACTACCCGACGGCGGAACTCACGTGGGCGCTGATCCTCGCGATCACGCGACGGATCCCGCTCGAGCACGCGGCGGTGCGCGCGGGACGCTGGCAGGTCGAACTCGGCGAGGGGTTGCAGGGGAAGACGCTCGGGGTGCTGGGGCTCGGGCGGCTGGGCGGCCAGGTCGCGGCGGTTGGGCGCGCGTTCGGGATGGAGGTGCTCGCGTGGAGCCAGAACCTCACGCGCGAGCGCACCGCCGCCGCAGGGGTGACGCTCGCGGCGAGTCTGGACGCGCTGCTCGCGGCCTCCGACGTCGTCACGATCCACCTCGTGCTCTCTGGTCGCACGCGCGGGCTGCTCGGCGCCGCGCAACTCGGGCGCATGCGGCCGAGCGCCTACCTCGTGAACACCTCGCGCGGCCCGATCGTGGACGAGGCGGCGCTCGTGCGCGCGCTGCGGGAGCGGCGCATCGCCGGCGCCGCGCTCGACGTCTTCGACCGCGAGCCGCTGCCGCCCGGCCACCCGCTGCTCGCGCTCGACCACGTCGTGCTCACGCCGCACGTGGGCTACGTGACGAAGGAGACGTACCAGGTCTTCTACGGCGACGCGGTCGAGGACGTCGTCGCGTTCCTCGACGGTGCGCCGGTACGCGAGATCGGCGCGTAGCGGGTCGGGCGCGCGCTCATCCCGCCACCGGCAGCTCCGCCGAGATCCACGCCCCCCGCCGCGTGACGCGGCAGCGGTAGGCGAGGCAGCGCACGCCTGCGGCGCGCGCGGTCGAGCGCGGCCGTGAACGCGGGGTCCAGGTCATCGAGCGTGCGGAACGCGCGCGCGTCGCCGAGC
>VGOU01000212.1 GCA_016875795.1 Chloroflexota bacterium
CCCCCACCGCGGCGCGCGCGGCGCCCGCGAGGGCGGCGATGACGTCGCCCGGCCGGCCGGTGGCCGGCGTCGGGCGGTGCGCGTCGCCGAGCATCCGCGGCCGGTCGCCTTCGGCCTCCGCGGCGACGGCACGCACCTGCGTGCCGCCGAGGTCGATCCCGATGTAGAGGTCGGTCAGACCTTCGGCAGCCGCGGGGCGACCTCTGCCGCGTGCAGCACCGCGAGATCCTTGCCGAACACGCGGTCGCGCACGTCGAGGCGGTCGTTCGCCACGGGGAGCGGCCGGTCGGTCGGGTCGGCCTGCTCGTCGGCGCGCATGAGCAGGCTGATCATCCGGTCCTCGACGCGCCCCTTGCCGCACAGGCCGCTGTTGTACGCGGCGACGAGCTCGTTCGCGAAGGTCGCGAGCTGCCCGCCGAACAGACCCGCGAAGAGGCCGCCCCTTGCGGCGCGGGCTCCCGCGAGAGGACCGGCTCCGGCTCCTCCGCGGGCGGCGCGCCGAAGGCGGCGAGCGCCTCGGTCGTCTGGGCGGCGAGCTCTGCTTCCGGTGTCGGCTCCGCCGTGACCGGCGGCCCCCACGCGTCGGGGATCGCGACGGGCTCGGCGGGCCCCGCGACCGCCTCTATCGCGACGAACGGGCCCTCGTCCTCGGGCGCGACGTCGAGCGGCGTCTTGGCGAGCGGCTGCTCCTCCTCGACTGCGCCCTCTTCGATCGCCGGCTCCGGATCGGCCACGGCCGGCGGCGGTGGCGGCGGTGGCGCCGGCCACGGCGCCCGGCGTCGCTCGACCGCGGGCCACACCGGCTCCGCGGGGGGGATGACGTCGACGTACCCGCCGCGCACGAGCTCGGACAGCACGATCATCGCCGGCCGGCGCCGCATGCGCAGGTGGTCGGTGATGCCGTCGACGTCCCGCTCGCCGTTCACGCCCAGGAGCACGCGCCACTGCCGCGGCGCGAGCGTGATCTCGCCGCGCTCGGTGGCGGGCTGCGAGAGGCGGAAGCGCGTGCGCTCGCTCGGGACGACCTCGCGGATGCTCGCGACGCGCTCGCGCTCGACCGCGGCGCGCTCGAGGAGCGCCTCGAGGTCGCCGGCGAGGTCGCGCCGGTCGACGGCGTCCTGCGGCAGGAGCTCGAACCCGCCGCTGAGGATCCCCGAGATCGCGCCGAGGGCGAGGTAGCCGTCCTCGTCGTCGTAGCGCGCCGACACGAGCCGCCCGGCGGAGACGCCGAGGAACCCGCGCTGGCCGTCGTCGCCGCGCACCTCGAGCTCGCCCGCCCTCTCGGCCGCGGCGAGGAGCTGCAGCACCGTCTCGATGGGGAAGGCTTCGACCGCGCCCCGCAGGGTCAGCGGATGGCCTCCTCGGTGGCGGCGTCGAAGAAGTGGATGCGGCGAGTGTCGAACCCCACGCGCAGCGTCGCGCCCGGGGTGGTCTGCGTGTCGGTCGGGACGCGCGCCACGAACGGCCGGCCGCCCACGTTCAGGTGGAGCTGCAGCTCGTTCCCGAGGTACTCGACGACCTCGACCTTCGCCTCGACGGGCAGCTTGCCGCCCGGATCGGTGCGCGCGAGGTCGTGGATGTCCTCGGGCCGCACGCCGACGATGACCTCGCGGCCGGCGACGCGGCCGCCGTGCCCGTTCAGCGGCACGCTCGCGAAGCCGGTGTCCGCCGCGATGGTGCTCGCCTTCGCGGGGAAGAAGTTCATCGCCGGCGCGCCGATGAATCCCGCGACGAAGAGGTTCACCGGCCGGTCGTGGAGGTCCTGCGGCGTGCCCACCTGCTGGAGCAGGCCGTCCTTCATGACGACGATGCGGTCGCCCATGGTCATCGCCTCGACCTGGTCGTGCGTGACGTAGATCGTCGTCTTGCCCAACCTCTGGTGGATCTTCTCGAGCTCGGCGCGCGTCTGGATGCGCAGCTTCGCGTCGAGGTTCGAGAGCGGCTCGTCCATGAGGAACACCGCGGGCTCGCGCGCGATGGCGCGGCCGACCGCGACGCGCTGGCGCTGCCCGCCGGAGAGCTCCTTGGGCTTGCGCGCGAGGAGCTGGCCGAGGCCGAGGATGGCCGCGACATCCCGCACGCGGCGCTCGATCTCCGCCTTCGGCGTGCCGCGCAGCTTCAGGCCGAAGGCGATGTTGTCGTACACGCTCATGTGCGGGTACAGCGCGTAGTTCTGGAAGACCATCGCGATGTCGCGGTCCTTCGGCGGGACGTCGTTCACCAGGCGGTCGCCGATGAAGATGTCGCCCGCGGTCTGCTCCTCGAGGCCCGCGAGCATCCGGAGCGCCGTCGTCTTCCCGCAGCCCGACGGGCCGACGAGCACGAGGAACTCGCCGTCGCGGACCTGGAGGCTGAGGTCGTTCACCGCGACCACGTCACCGAACCGCTTCGTGACGTGGTCGAACCTGACCGTCGCCATGTCGCGGGAAGTATCGCAGTAAGCCCCGGCCGAACGAGAGCGCGATGCGCTCGCTCGCTCTCGCCCTCGTCCTCGCGGCGTGCTC
>VGOU01000213.1 GCA_016875795.1 Chloroflexota bacterium
CGCGCGCCGCCTCGTGTATGTCCTCCACCGCCTCCGTCACGCCGGCGATGCGTCAGTACCTCGACGCCAAGCGGCAGCACCGCGACGCCATCGTCTTCTTCCGGATGGGCGACTTCTACGAGATGTTCTACGAGGACGCCCTCGTCGCGGCGCGGGCGCTCGATCTGACGCTGACGTCGCGCTCCAAGGACGCGGGCGGCGCCGCGATTCCGATGTGCGGCGTGCCGTTTCACGCCGTGGACGGCTATCTGGCCCGGCTCGTGAGCCAGGGATTTCGCGTCGCGATCTGCGAGCAGGTGGAAGACCCGAGGAAGGCAAAGGGCATCGTCCGCCGCGAGGTCGTCCGCGTCGTCTCCCCCGGCACGCTGACGGATGCGACCTATCTCGACGCGCGCGAGCCCGCCTACCTCATGGCCCTCGTCGCGCGCGCGGACGTCTTCGGCGTCGCGCTCGTCGATCTTTCCACCGGCGAGTTCACCACGGCCGAGTATTGGGGCGCCGCCGGCGCGCAGGCCCTCTCGGACGACATGGCGGTGCTGCGCCCGCGCGAGCTCGTCCTGCCGGACGACGGCACGGTCGCCGACCGGTTGCCCGAGCTCGCGCGCCTGCCCATCCCGGTGACGCGGACCGAGCCGTGGCGCTTCGAGCCGGACGCGGCGCGGCGGACGCTCCTCGACCAGCTGCGGGCCCACGGGGTGGAGGGTTTCGGCCTCGACGGCCGCGACGCGGCCATCCAGGCAGCCGGCGGCCTCGTCGCGTATCTGCGCGAGACGCAGAAGGCGGACCTCGCGCACGTCCGCAGCGTCCGCCACAAGGCGACGGCCGATCACCTCGTCATCGACCCGATCACGCTCCGCCACCTGGAGATCGTCACCGGCAGCGACGGCGATCCGGCCCATTCGCTCCTGCACGAGATCGACCGCACGGTCACCTCGATGGGGGCCCGGCTGCTCCGCGCCTGGCTCCTGCGCCCGCTGCGGGCGCTGGAGCCCATCCGCGACCGGCTCGACGCGGTCGAGGAGCTCGCGTTCCGGGCCACCGACCGCGGCAGGTTCCGCGAGACGCTCAAGGCGGTCCACGACCTCGAGCGGCTGGTCGCGCGCGTCGCGCTCGGCACGGCGGGGCCGCGCGATCTCGTCGCGCTCCGGCTCTCGCTCGCCTCCGTGCCACGCGTCCGCACGGTGCTGGCCGAGCTGCAGGCGCCGCTCGTGTGCAGCCTCGTCGCCGCGCTCGACGATCTGACCGACGTCCGCGACGCCATCGAGCGGACGCTCATCGACGAGCCGCCCGCCGCCGCGCGCGACGGCGGGTTCACGCGCGACGGCGTCGACCCGGCGCTCGACGAGCTCAAGACGGTCAGCCGGTCGGGACGCCAGGTCATCGCCGAGATGGAAGACCGCGAGCGGGCCCGCACCGGCATCGCGTCGCTCAAGGTGCGGTTCAACCGCGTGTTCGGCTACTACATCGAGGTCTCGAAGGCCAACCTCCGCGCGGTCCCCGACGACTACCACCGGAAGCAGACGATTGCCGGCGGCGAGCGCTTCACGACGCCGGCGCTGAAGGAGTACGAGGCCCGGGTCCTCGGCGCCGACGAGCGGATTCTGGAGCGGGAGCTGGAGATCTTCGAGCAGCTCCGCGGCCGGGTGGCCGCCGAGGCGACGCGGATCCAGGAGACGGCGCGCGCGCTCGCGACGCTCGACGTGCTCGCGGCCCTTGCGGACACGGCCGCGTCGTCGAATTTCACGAAGCCCCACGTCCACGAGGGCGACGAGCTCGTCGCCGCCGACGCGCGGCATCCCGTGGTGGAGCGCTTCGCCGCCGACGGCTTCGTGCCCAACGACATCGACCTGAACGGCACCAACCGGCAGCTCGTCATCCTCACCGGGCCGAACATGGGCGGCAAGTCGACCTACCTCCGGCAGGTCGCGCTCGTGCCGGTGCTCGCGCAGATCGGCTCGTTCGTGCCCGCGCGCGACGCCAAGGTCCCGATCGTCGACCGGATCTTCGCCCGCGTCGGCGCCTCCGACAACATCGCCCGCGGCCAGTCGACCTTCATGGTCGAGATGCAGGAGACAGCCAACATCCTGCACAGCGCGACGTCGAACAGCCTCGTGGTGCTGGACGAGATCGGGCGCGGCACCTCCACCTTCGACGGCCTCAGCATCGCCTGGGCCGTGGCGGAATACCTGGTGACGAACGGCCGCGCGCGCCCGAAGACGCTCTTCGCCACGCACTATCACGAGCTGACGGACCTCGCCGACGCCTTCCCCGGCGTGGTCAACGCCCACGTCGCCGCCCGGGAGTGGCACGACGACATCGTCTTTCTGCGCAAGATCGTCCCCGGGCGCTCCGACCGCAGCTACGGGATCCAGGTCGCGCGCCTGGCGGGCCTGCCGCCCGACGTCGTCGCGCGCGCCCGCGACATTCTCGGCGGCCTGGAGCGCGACGAGCTGTCGCGCGGCGGCCGACCGAGCCTCTCGGGCGCGCCCGG
>VGOU01000214.1 GCA_016875795.1 Chloroflexota bacterium
CACGCGACGTACGGGGCGACGACCGCGCCGGCGGCGATGGTCGAGGGCGGCGAGGCGCCGGTCGACGTCACGGTGCGGAACACAGGCGCGACCGCTGGTACGACGCCGACGGCAAGGTCGTGGTCTGGGACGGCGCGCGCGGCGCGCTCCCGCGCGACCTCGGTCCGGGGGAGGCCGCGACGGTCCTCGTGAGCGTGCGTGCGCCGCGCGCGAGCGGGACGTTCTTCCTCGACTTCGACGTCGTCCAGGAGACGAAGGGCTGGTTCAGCTCGCGCGGCGTCGAGATGAAGGCGCAGCGCGTCGTCGCGTCCGACGCGTGACGTTCCACGGCAGGGGCTGGGGGCACGGCATCGGGCTCTCGCAGCGGGGCGCCCAGGCGCATGCGCAGGGCGCGGCGGGCGCGCGCAAGACCGGGGAGCAGGTCGCGCGGCGCTGCTACCCGGGCGCGGAGCTCGCCGCGCATCCCGCCTCCCTCCCGATCCGCGTCCTCCTCTCGGCGCCGTCGACGGGCTGCGTCGGCCGCACGATCGCCGACCGCGCGCGCATGTGGTCCGCGGGCGGCATGTGGCTCGTCGACGCCGACGACCCCACGAACGTGTACGCCGACGTCGGCCCGTGCTGCTCGCCGACCTTCCTCGCGGCGCGCGCGACGCTCGTCGTGACCTCGGACGGCGATGGGCGGACGCTCGTCCAGGGTCCCGGCTCCGTGACGCTCGTGCCGAAGCAGTGGTGGGACCCGATCGCCGTCCAGCAGAAGGACCTCGCGCACCGCGGCGCCATCCTCGTCGGCACGCGTGACGGCGGCTCCCTGCGGGTCGTGAACTACGCGTCGTCCGACGACTACATGACGGGCGCGCTGCCCGGCGAGATGCCGAGCCACTGGGAGTTCGAGGCGCTCCGCGCGCAGGCGATCACGGCCCGCACGTACGCCGCGTGGCGCCAGTCGACCGCGGGCGACCGCACCTGGGACGTGCGCGACGACACGGCCGACCAGTGCTACGGCGGCCGCACCTTCGAGAGCGCGCGCACGACCGCGGCGGCCGGGTCGACGGCCGCGACGGTCCTCACGTACGACGGCAAGCCCATCCGCGCGCCGCACTCGTCGTCGCACGGCGGCCTGAGCGAGAACGTCGGCTGCCTCCTCGACGCGAAGGAGGTCGGGATCACCTGGGCGCGCGAGGAGGGCTGGCCGTACCTCGCGCCCGCGCACGATCCGGCGGGGGCGCTCGCGCGGGACATCCGCGGGCCGAACCCGTTCGCATCCTGGACCGCCCACTTCACCGGCGCGGAGATCCGGGAGCGCATCCGCCGAGATCACGGCTTCGACATCGGGAGCAATGTCTCGCTGGAGCTCGACCTCAGCCCCGGCGGCCGGCCGATCTCGGTCCGCGTCCGCGGCACCGACGGCTGGGTGGACCTGAAGGGCGACCGGTTCCTGCGCACGACGCTCGGCCTGAAGAGCACCCTCGACCGGACGACGCCCTTCTAACCGCGATCCAACGACGCTCTGACGCGCCATCGGCGAACATCCGCATGCGATGTGGGTGGTGACGGTGCGGCCACTGTACGTCCTCGCGGGCATCGTCGCGCTCGCGGCCTTCCTGCGCCTGTGGCGGCTCGACGAGGTCGGCTTCGGGAACCTCTACTACGCCGCCACCGTCCGGAGCATGCTGACGAGCCCGTCGAACCTCCTCTTCGGCGCGTTCGACCCGGGCGGGTTCGTCACCGTCGACAAGCCGCCGGTCGGATTCTGGGTGCAGGCCGCGTTCGTGGCGCTCTTCGGCTGGAGCGGCCTCGCGCTGCAGCTCCCGCAGGCGATCGCCGGGACGATGGCGGTGCCGCTCCTGTACGTGCTCGTCGCGCGGACGTTCGGGACGGCCGCCGGCCTCATCGCGGCCTTCGCCCTCGCCATCACGCCGGTGAGCGTGGCGGTCGACCGCAACAACACGATCGACGCGCAGCTCGCGCTCATCGTGCTCGCGGCCGCGTACGCGGTCGTGCGCGCCGCCGAGCGCGGCGACCCGCGCTGGCTCGCGCTCGCCGGGGCGTTGGTCGGCCTCGGGTTCAACGTGAAGATGTCGCAGGCGTACCTCGCGGTGCCCGCCTTCGGCCTGGCGTATCTCGCGGCCGCGCGCACGGGGATCGTGCGGCGCGTGGCCCACCTCGCGGTCTTCGGGGCGGTCACGCTCGCGGTGTCCTTCGCGTGGATCGCCGTGGCCGACCTCACGCCGCGCGGTGCGCGGCCGTACATCGGCAGCAGCACCAACGACTCGGCGCTGCAGCTCGCCCTCGGCCACAACGGCGCGGCGCGCCTCGGGCCGCTCGCGCTCGACCTCGGGGCGGGGCAGCCGCGCCCGCCCGGCCAGCCGGTCCCGGCCAAGGCCCTCCCCGCGGGTCCGCAGCCCGGCCAGCCGGTCCCACCGGGGCCGGGCCCGCAGAACGAGGTGGGCGAGCACGGGATCC
>VGOU01000215.1 GCA_016875795.1 Chloroflexota bacterium
TGCGGCTCGGCGTCCGGCGCCTCGGGGGCCGGGCGGACCTCGCGCTGGCCGGCCGCGGGGGCGGGGATCGGCAGCGTCGGGCTCGGCCGCAGGTCGATTTGCGGCCGCTTGCGGGCCACCGGCCCGAGCATCTCGGCGAGGCTGCGCTCCGCGGCGACGACGATGCCGACGACGAGCACCGCCAGCAGCGCGACGACCGCGCCCCACGTCCCGAGCAGGCCCTCGAGACTCCGGCCGACGGCCTTCCCCAGCCCGCCGCCCGGCCCGGTCCGAGCGGGGTCCGCGAGCGCGATCTCGGCGATGGAGAGGAGCGCCACCGCCGTCACCGCGGCGCCGATCCCGGGCATGAGCAGGCGTCCGCGCAGCGACGGCCACCAGAACGTCGTCGCGGCGAGGCCGAGCGCCGGCGGCACGAGCGCGGAGCCCGCGCCGAACGCGCCGACGAGGAGGCCGCGCCACCACTGGAGCACGGCGCCCTGGTCGGTCACGAGGGCGACGAGCGACAGCAGCGCGGACGCCGCCACGGCGATGGCGATGACCTCGCCGCGGAGCCGGCGCTCGGATGAGCCCGCGGGCACGGCCGCCCGGCGGGCGGGCCGCGCTTTCCCATTCCTCATGCGATCAGCGTAGCTACAGCTGCATGAGGACGGGAAGCACGACGGGGCGTCTCTTCGTGCGCTCGTAGAGGTACGAGCTGACGCTCATGCGGATCTCCTCGCGCAGCGTCGCGACCTCGGCGAGGTGGTCGCCGGTCTGCGCCTCGGCGAGCGCCTCGCTGATCCGCTGCTTGGCGCCCTCGACGATGTCGGTGGCCTGGTCCTCGGGCATGAAGCCCTTCGTCACGATGTCCGGACCGGCGACGACCCTCCCGGTGTTGCGGTCGATCGACAGGACGATCAGGAAGATGCCGTCGCTCCCGATGGACCAGCGGTCGCGCATGACGGACCGGCTGACGTCCCCCACCCCGAGCCCGTCGACGAACACCTGGCCGACCTCGACGCGGTCGGCGAGGCGCGCGCCGCGCTCGCCGATCTCGACGACGTCGCCGTTCGTGACGACGAACGTGCGCTCGGGCTCCACGCCCAGGTCGAGCGCGATCCGCGCGTGCCGCACGAGCATCCGGTACTCGCCGTGGATGGGGATGAAGTGCTTCGGGCGCAGGATGTTCAGCAGCAGCTTCAGCTCCTCTTGGCTCGCGTGCCCCGACACGTGCGGACGGGTGTGCGCTTCGTAGATCACCTCGGCGCCGAGCTTGAAGAGGTTGTCGATCGTCCGGCTGACGAGCTCCTCGTTGCCGGGGATGGGGCTCGACGACATGACGACGGTGTCGCCGTCCTTCACCGCGACGAAGCGATGGTCGCCGAGCGCCATGCGCGAGAGCGCGCTCGTCGGCTCGCCCTGGCTGCCGGTCGTGACGATGCAGAGCTGGTTGTCCGGGAGCTTCGCGACCTCGGCGGGATGGACGATCGCGCCGCCGGGGACCTCGAGGTACCCGAGCTCGCGCGCGGTGCGCGTGTAGTTCTCCATGGAGCGGCCGATGATCGCCGTCTTGCGGCCCCACGCCGCGGCGATGTCGACGATCTGCTTGATGCGCGAGATGTTCGACGCGAAGGTCGTCGTGATGACGCGGCCGCTCGCCCGCGCCATGATCCCCTCGAGGATCTCCCCGACGTGGCGCTCTGACGGCGTGTAGCCCGCGGCCTCGGCGCGGGTGGAGTCGGAGAGCAGCAGGAGGACGCCCTTCGCGGCGATCTCCGAGAGCCGGGCGAAGTCGGTGAGCTTCCCGTCGACCGGTGTGTGGTCGAACTTCCAGTCGCCGGAGTGGACGATCGTGCCGAACGCCGTCTCGAGCGTGAACCCGACGGCGTCGGGGATGCTGTGGCACACCGTGTACGAGTCGCAGTCCACGCTGCCCACACGGAAGGGCCGGCCGGGCGCGATCTCGCGCAGGTCGGTCCGCTCGGCGAGCTTGTGCTCCCTCAGCTTCGTGCGCAGCAGGCCGAGCGTCAGCTTCGTGCCGTAGATCGGCAGGTCGGGCAGGTCGCGCAGGACGTACGGCAGCGCGCCGACGTGGTCCTCGTGCCCGTGCGTGAGGAGCATCCCCCGCACGCGCGCGCGCCGCTCCTTGAGGTAGCGGATGTCCGGGATGACGAGGTCGATGCCGAGCATCTCCTCGTCCGGGAACATGAGCCCGCTGTCGACGACGAGGATGTCGTTGCCGATCTCGAGGGCGAGCATGTTCTTGCCGATCTCGCCGACGCCTCCGAGGGGGACGATCCGGAGGGGCGCTGTCACCTCAACCTCCGAACAGCGTCATCTGGTCCGCCGGCTTCGGCGCCTCGGGCGCGAGCGCGGGCGCCGTGGCCAGGAAGATCGCGAGCGCGGCGAAATCGGCCACCATCCGGGGCCGGAGCGACGGCGACCGCAGCGCGGCCGCAGGGTGGAACATCGGGAAGACG
>VGOU01000216.1 GCA_016875795.1 Chloroflexota bacterium
CGTCGCGCGGCCGCTCGTCGCGCAGCGCGCGCTCGGCGCGGTCCGCCTGGGTGTCGTCGCTCCGCAGCCCCGTGCCGGTGCGCGTCCAGCGCGCCTCGGGGATGAGGTCCTCGAGGAGGAAGACGTCGTCGCGCAGGTAGGGCGACTCGCGCAGCTCGTTCGCGAGCGACTGGTCGCCCGCGACGAGGTACACGTGCTTGTCCTCGTCCTTCAGCGCCTTGCAGAGGGCGTTCAGGTCGCGGTCGCCCGAGACGATGAACCACGTCTCGAGCTCGGGCCGCTCCTTGTAGAGCAGCTTCATCGCGCGGGTGATGAGGACCGCGTCGGAGCGGCCCTTGAGGACGCGTCCGCTCATGCGCTGCGCGACGGCGATCGGCTCGATGCCGGTGAACTCGAGCGCCATGAGGAGCGTCTCGTCCTGCGCCGCGACCTCCTGGCCGAAGATCGCGAGCTTCACCCGGACGGGTCCGTGCTCCGCGGCCTTCGTGAGGATCGCCTGCAGGATCGAGAGGGTCGACGGCAGCGGTCCGGAGGTGTGCTGCCGCATGGTGTAGTAGACGTTCTCCCAGTCAATGAGGAGAGCGACGTCGGGCATGGCCGTATTTCCTTCTATCTAGCGCCACGTGCCGCCCGACCCACCTGAGGGACCCACCGGGTCCTCGGCGCTGAAGCTCCCTGCGCACCCACGGGTACGCCGTTCGTCGCGTGCGCTGTGCTCCGCGTAGTTTACGGGCGTGGCGGTCCGGCTCGCCGAGCTCGTCGAGGCGGCGCGTCGCCGCGGTGCCGAGTACGCGGACGCGCGCTGGGTCGAGCGCGAGCAGGCCTCAGTGACCGTGAAGGACGGCGAGCTCGAGGGCGTCGAGCGCTCGGGCGACCGGGGGACCGGTCTGCGCGTCCTCCTGCGGGGCTCGTGGGGCTTCGCGGCGACGGATCGCGCCGGCGACGCGGCCCTGCGCGCGCTCCTGGACGACGTGCTCAGCCGCGCCGAGGCCTCCGCGAGCGCCCGGCGCAGCCCCGTACGCCTCGCGCCGCAGGAGGCACAGCGCGGCACGTACCGCACGCCGCTGCGGCGCGACCCGTTCTCCGTACCCCTCGCGGAGCAGGTCGAGCTGCTGCGCGCGACGGACGCGGCGCTGCGCGGACCGAACGCGCGCACCCGGCGCGCCGGCGTCGCGGCGTTCCGCACGCGCAAGCACCTCGTCACGAGCGAGGGCACCGACGTCGAGCAGGAGATCGTCGACACCGCGACGAGCCTGAGCGTCCTCGCGGTGAAGGCGGGCGCGAAGCCCGCGCCGCGGTACGACATGCGGAACGCGCGCCAGGCGGGGTGGGAGTTCGTCGAGGGCGATGACCTGCCGGGGCGGGCCGCGGCGTACCGCGACGACGCCGAGGCCATCCTCGACGCCCCGCTCGCGCGGGCGCGCCCGACGACGGCGATCCTCGACCAGCCCTTCCTCGCGCTCCTCGTCCACGAGTCGTGCGGCCACCCGACCGAGTCCGACCGCGTGCTCGAGCACGAGGTCGCGTTCGCGGGCACGTCCTTCATGTGGCCGCAGGACCGCGGCCGCCTGCGCTACGGCTCGGAGCACGTCTCGATGACGGCGGACGCGACGGTGCCGGGTGGGATGGGGACGTTCGGCTGGGACGACGACGGCGTGCCCGCGACGCGGACGAAGCTCATCGACCGCGGGACGTTCGTGGGCTACCTCACGTCGCGCGAGACCGCGGGGGCGCTCGGCATCGCGGCGAGCGGCGGGTCCGCCCGCGCCGAGGGCTGGCAGCACCTCCCGATCGTCCGCATGGTCAACGTGAGCCTCGATCCGGGCACGCGGCGCTTCGAGGACCTCGTCCGCGAGGTCGACGACGGGCTGCTGCTGTGCTCGCCCGCGTCGTACTCGCTCGACGAGAAGCGGCAGAACTTCCACTTCAGCGCGCAGGTCGCGCGCGTCATCCGTAACGGCGAGCTGCAGGGCCACGTGCGCGGCGTCGCCTTCCAGTCGCTCACCCCCGACTTCTGGGGCCGCTGCGACGGCGTCGCCGACGACTGGGAGCTGCACGGGTTCCTCTCGTGCGCGAAGGGGGAGCCGCTGCAGCTCATGCGCGTCGGCCACGGCGCCGCGCACGCGCGCTTCCGCGACCTGCCGCTCGAGGTCGTGCCGTGACCGTGGCGGGGACGCCGCTGCTCGGGGCGGATGCGCTCCTCGGCGCGCTGCGCGCCGCGCTCCGCGATGCGCCGGCGGATGAGTGCGAGCTCTGGGTGCACCGCCGGCGCTCCGCCATCACCCGGTACGCGCGGTCGCAGATCCACCAGAACGCCCTCGCCGACGAGCTGCACGCGCAGGCGCGCGCCGTCGTTCGCGGCGCCGTGGGCATCGTGACGACGAACGGGCTCGACCAGGCGGCGCTCCGGCGC
>VGOU01000217.1 GCA_016875795.1 Chloroflexota bacterium
GACAGCATCCTGCCGAGCGGGTCGTTCGCGGGTGCACCCGAAGAGGCGCTCGACCGCGCTGCCGGCGCCTATCTCAACGGCCCCACGGCATGGGATCCATCACCGACGAACTGACGGACACGTGTACCAGCTCCCTCGCCGGACGTCCGATCGGAGGCGGAGGATGAGCCGGTCGCGGACCCCCGCGGGGGCGACGTCGGAGGTCGCCGACCCCCTCACGCGTTCGATGAAGACGTGCTCGGCGACGAACGACGACTCGCAGCCGCCGCAGTCGTCGAGGCGCACCTTCACCGCCTCGACCTGGCGGCCGAGAGCTCGCGGTCGAGGAACGGGTGGAGCCGGTCGAGGCAGTCCTTGCAGTCCATCACGCGCCCTCCGGTCGCGGCGTCGCCTTCGCGGCGACGATCCCCCGGTCGCGCGCGAGGTCGTACAGGCGCCGCTGCAGGAACTTCCGCCCGCGGTGCAGGCGCGACATGACCGTCCCGATGGGGATGTCGAGCATCTCGGCGATCTCCTTGCAGGCGAAGCCCTCGGCGTCGAGGAGGACGACCGTCCGGAAGTGCTCCGGCAGCTCCTCGAGGGCCTCCCTGGTCTGGCCCTCGACGACGCTGTCGAGGACCACCTGCTCCGGCTCGGGGGGGTCGGCGCCGGCCTCCGTCATGCGGCGGTGGAGGGTGTTCTCCTCGACATCGTCCAATTCGGTCGTCTGGGGCTGGTCCTGCTTGCGGCGGTACGCGTTGATGAAGGTGTTCGTGAGGATCCGGAACAGCCAGGCCTCGAGGTTCGTGCCCGGGGTGAAATGGTGGCGGAAGCGGAAGGCGCGGATGTACGTCTCCTGCACGAGGTCCTCGGCATCCGCCTCCGACCGCATCATGCGCAGGCCGGTCCGGTACAGCGCGTCGAGGTACGAGAGCGCCTCCTGCTCGAACGGGGCAGCGGCCCGCGACACGTTGCCACCCTACGAGGAACGCTGCGCACGGCCGGGGGATTCCGCCATCCTCACCCCGTGAGCACGCGCCGCCGCCTGCGCGCGATCGCCGCCCGGCTGCGGCGCGCGTACGGCGAGCCGCCCGAGGCCCGCCACCTCCCGCCGATCGACGAGCTTGTCCTCACCGTCCTCTCCCAGAACACGAGCGACGTGAACCGCGACCGCGCCTACGCCGACCTCCGGCGCGCCCTCCCGACGTGGGAGGCGGTCGCCGGCGCGCCGGCGCGCACGCTCGTCCGCGCGATCCGCCGCGGCGGGCTCGCGCTCACGAAGGCGCCGCGCATCAAGGCGATGCTGCGCTCGCTCGCCGCGCGCGGGATCGCCCTCGACGACCCGAAGGCGCTCGCCGACCTCGGCGACGCCGAGCTCTGGGAGCTCCTCCTCGACCTCCCCGGGGTGGGCCCGAAGACGGCCGCCTGCGTCCTCCTCTTCTCGCTCGACCGCCCGCACTTCCCGGTCGACACCCACGTCCACCGGGTCGCCGTCCGCCTCGGGCTCGTCGGCGAGCGAGCGGACGCCGTTTCGGCCCAGGCGCTGCTCCAGGCGAGCGTCCCGCAGGACCTCGTGTACCCGCTCCACATGAACCTCATCCGCCACGGCCGCGAGCTCTGCGCCGCGCGCCGGCCCTTGTGCTCGCGGTGCGTGCTGGCCGACCTCTGCCCGAGGGTGGGTGTCAGGGAGTTCCGCTGATGACCACTGGTAAAATGAGCGTCCCCGCCGATGTAGCTCAGTGGTAGAGCAATGGTTTCGTAAACCATCGGTCCTGGGTTCGAATCCCAGCATCGGCTCCGATTTCCGGCCAGAACTCGCACATCGGCTCCTGTCCGGCGACCTGGCGTACCGCACTTGTACCGCAATTGGGTCCCGTCACGACGCCGCCCCGGAGACTTCGAGCAGCCGCCGGTCCATGACGCTCACGGCCTCGGCGACGGTCTGAGGGACGAGGTGCGTGTATCGGTCGGCGGTCGTCCGGATGTTTGCGTGGCGCAGGACGTCCTGGACAACCCGGAGCGGAACGCCTTCGGCGATGAGGAGGCTCGCGCACGAGTGGCGCAGGTCGTACAGCCGCAGGCCGCGCTCGTCCGCCGGTCCTCGTTGTCGCTCACGGGTGGAGTAGGGGATCCCGGCGCGGACGCAGATCGGGCGGAAGCTCTCGAAGAGGACATTCTTGGAGTGCAGCGGATGGCCGGTCCGCGAGGTGAACACGAGCCCCTGTTCGATCCACTTCACGCCGGCGGCGAACCGCTCCTCGAGCTGCTGCTTGTGGTGTTCGCGGAGGGCACGGACGCACACCTCCGGTAGCGGCAACTTCTGCTTGGACCGGCGGGTCTTTGTCGGCGCGAGGACGAGCGCCGCGCTCGGGGTTTCTCGCAGTGCGACCGGCACCGGCTGGAG
>VGOU01000218.1 GCA_016875795.1 Chloroflexota bacterium
GCCGAGGGCGTCGCGCGCGATCCGGAACGCCGCGACGTGATCCGCCTCGCGCAGCCGCTCGACGATCGCCTCGAGCGCGTCGGGCGGCACGCCGTCGAACAGCTGACGCACCGCTCCGACGTGCCCGACGCCGATCGTGAACGAGCGCAGGCCCACGGCCGTGAGCGCCTCGCAGAGCACGGCGAGGACCTCGGCGTCGGCGGCCACGCCGCCCACGCCGACGAGCTCGATGCCGGCCTGGTCGTACTCCCGCTCGGACCCGCGCATCGCGCGGTCCTGGCGGAACACGGTCGTGAAGTACGAGAGCCTGATCGCGCCGCGCGCCTCGCGGTAACGCTGAGCGACGACGCGCGCGACCGCGGTCGTCACGTCCGGGCGGAGCGCGAGCAGGGTGCCCTGGTCGAGGAAGCGGATGAGCCGGCGCTCGTCCACGCTGCGCGACGCGCCGGCGCGCTCGACGCTGGGCGGTTCGAGCGGGACGGATCCGTACGAGCCGAACACGCGCATGAGCGTGTCGCGGATCGCGTGCAGCTCCCGCGCTTCCGTGGGCAGGATGTCGCGGAACCCCCGCGGCAGCGCGAGCTCGGTCGCGTCGCTCAGATCGCTCCCTCCCGTAAATGAAATGACCCCCCGAGCGATGTCGGGAGGTCGTCACTGCGATGGGCGGATCCCAGGTCAGACGCGCAGCGGCGCACCTCCGGCGAGATGGACGTGGTGCGCGCGGCTCCGGGCCATCACGGGGACGTTAGCACGGGCGCACGCGTCACTGTGCGATCGGCCCAGCGGCCGCCGCGTCGACGAGCCACTCCGCCTGCGGGATCAGGCCGGCCGGGACCGTCCCGGCGAGCGCCCGGCGGACCGCGTCGGCCTTGTCCGCGCCGGTCGCGAGGATCACGACCCGGCGCGCCCCGCGGAGCGCGCGCAGCGTGAGCGTGACGCGCAGCGGTGGCGGCTTCGGCGCGCCGCGGACCGGCGCGACGAGCGTCGTGGCGTCGAGCGCGGGCGAGCCCGGGAAGAGCGACGCGGTGTGCCCGTCCTGCCCGATCCCGAGGAGGACGAGGTCGAGCGGGCCTCCGGAGACGGCCGGCTCGTACAGCCCAGCGGCCCGGTCGGGCCCCAGCTCGGCCGGGATCCGGTGCACGGACGCGGGCGCGACGTGCCGCAGGAGCGCGTCGTCGGCCATGCGGAAGTTGCTCCCCGGGTCGTGGGGCGGCAGACACCGCTCGTCGCCGAAGAGGATGGTCACGCGCCCCCACTCGACGCCGTGCTCGCGAAGGAGCTCATAGGACCGGCACGGCGTCGTCCCGCCCGCGAGGACGAGGCGGGTGCGTCCCCGTGCGCCGATCTCCGCGGCCACGAGCTTCGCGGCCCGTGCCGCGACCTCCTCTGAATCGGCGCAGACCACGACACGCTCGGTCACGGCATCGCACAGTAGTGCCGATGCGTCTCGCGCTCGCGCTCGTCGCGCTCGTCGTGGCCGGGTGCGACGCCGCTCCGCCGGCCGCGGTGGCCACGCCGGCCGGTCAGCCGCAGGGTGGCACCCTCGTCGTGGCCGCGCAGGAGCCGAGCACGCTCGATCCGCTGTACGTCGCCGGCGTGCAGGCCGCCGCGACGATCTACTCCGTCGCGGTCGAGGGCCTCGTGCGCGTCTTGCCCGACGGCACGTTCGCGCCGTTGCTCGCGCGCGAGGTCCCGACGCTCGACAACGGCGGCGTGACGGTGTCGGCCACCGGGATGCAGGTCCGCTACGTGCTGCGCGAGGGCGTGACCTGGTCCGACGGCGCGCCACTGAGCAGCGCCGACGTCCGCTTCACTTGGGAGCGGGTGATGCGCGACCCGCGGGTCGCGACCCGCGAGGGCTACGACCTCATCGACGGGATCGACACGCCCGACGCCCAGACGGTCGTGGTCCGCTATCGCCAGGTGTACCCGCCCTACCTGACGCGCTTCGACGCGATCCTGCCGCGCCACGCGCTCGAGGGCGCGGACCCCGCCGCGTACGGCCGGACGCCCCTCGGCACCGGCCCCTTCCGGATCAGCGAGTTCGCGAGCGGGCAGCAGATCACGGCCGTGCGCAACCCGCGCTACCGCGAGCCCGGCCGCCCGCTGCTCGACCGCCTCATCTTCAAGCTCGTCCCGTCCGTGGAGGCCGCGATGGCACAGCTGCGCGCGGGCGAGGTGCACGCCGCGTTCAATGTGAGCGAGGCCGACGCGCTCGACCTCGGGACGGACCCCGCGATCGCGCTCGACGAGGCACGCTCGCCGATCATCGAGGCGCTCTCGTTCAACGTCGCGCGGCGCGGCGACCCCGCCGACGACAGCGCGCCCCACCCGGTGCTCGGCGACCGCGCGGTGCGGCGTGCGCTCGTGCACGCGACG
>VGOU01000219.1 GCA_016875795.1 Chloroflexota bacterium
TCGGGGAAGCGGTCCGCGGAGATCACCGCGCCCGGCCGCGCGGCGCGCAGCCGGCGCGCGCTCTCTTCCACGAGCGCCGTCACGTGGCGATGGTCGTTCGGTGACGATGCGTACGCGGCCTTCGGGTAGCGCACGTAGCCATGGTTGAAGCCGTCGACCTCGTAGCGCCGGACGATGTCCTCGAAGACGCGGACGGTGCGCTCGCGCACCTCGGGGAGCGAGGGGTCGGCGTAGATGCCCTCCCAGTCGGCGCCGCCGGTCGGGTCGAGGTAGCGCAGACGCGGATCGGGCCAGCGCTTGCGCCCGTCGGCCGCCCGCTCGGGCAGGTCGTCCGGACGCTCGCCGGGCGGGCGCAGGAGCCACTCGGGGTGCGCGTTCACGAGAGGCCCGGGTCCCTCGGGAGCGACCCCTCGGGGTGCGGCCACACGAAGAGCACGTTCCCCCAGGCGTGGATGCGCACGCCCATCACGCGCGCGTCCCGCACGAGCTTGCCGAGCGGGTCGAGATCATCCACGGTGAGCGCCTCGGCGCGCGGCTCGATACCGGAGCGGTGGTAGGCGTCGCCGCGCCCGCGGACCTGGACGATGAGCTCGCGCACCCTCGCTCGACCGCGTCCGCGAGGAGGTCCTCGGTGGTCTTCGCCGTCGTGATCCGGTCGCGCACGACCCACCAGGCCGTGGTGAGCGTCACAGCGAGGTCATCCCGGAGATGATGGGGAAGAGCCCGGGGATCTCGACGGGCAGGCGTCCCTGCGGGGCGACCTTCCCGAGGAGGACGTCGGCCGCGGCGTTCACCGCGCTGCTGCGGCCGTGGTAGGAGCACACGTACGCGGGGATCGTAGGGACCGCGAGCGCGTCGTAGGGCGAGCGCAGCGAGACCGTGGCCGTCGGCTTCGCGCCGGCGGGCGCGCGCGCGAGCTCGGCCTGCTGCGGGTACCGCTGCAGGTCCGCGGTCGTCACGACGACGACGTCGGCGTTCCGCGCCGCCGCGACCCCCGCGGCGACCTGCGATGACGACGGCTGCTTCGGCGAGGTCATGCGCGTGACGCTCGCGCCGCGCTCCCGCAGCGCGTCGGCGATCGTCAGCGTGTCCGGGATGAGCGTCACGTCGGGGGAGTCCACCGCCACCGCGAGGATGGGGCCGCGGAGCGGCAGGACGCCCTGGTTCCGCAGGACCGTGATGGCCTCGCGCGCGAGGTCGGCCGCCACGGCGGCGTTCGCCGCGGCGCCGTAGCCGACGGGCTTCGGCTCGGCGGGGCCGCCGCCCTGCCGGGCCTTCGCTTCGAGGACCCGCCGGGCCGGCCGTTCGAGGCGCGCCATCGGTATCGTCCCGGCCGCGAACGCGTCCACGAGCGCGCGGTGCCCGGCCGTCTGCGCCTCCTCGTCGGACCGGAAGAGCGCGTGGTCCGCGCCGGCCGCGATGGCCCGCACCGCGACGCCGGGCACCGGCCGAACGCCTTCAGCGCGTCCATCTCGAGGTCGTCGGACGACGAGCCCGTCGAAGCCCAGGTCGCGCCGCAGCAGCCCGTCGAGCGCCCGCGCCGAGAGCGTGGCCGGCCGGCCCGCATCGATCGCCTTCATGACGACGCGCGCGGCCATCACCGCCGGGACCCCGGCGGCGACCGCGCGGAACGGCACGAGCTCGACGCGCTCGAGCCGCGCGCGGTCGTGGGGCAGGTCCGGGAGACCGGTGTGCGGATCGACGGTCGTGGAGCCGCGGCCTGGGAGGTGCTTCGCGCAGGACAGGAGGCCCTCGTGCGAGTGGCCACGGACGTGCGCCGCGACGAGCTCGGCCGCGCGCCGCGGATCCGATCCGAAGGAGCGGTTCAGCAGCACGGAGTCGCGCGGCTCGTCGTTGACGTCGGCCACCGGCGCGAGGTCCCACGTGACGCCGTGGTGGCGCAGCTCGCGCGCGGCGATCCGGGCGCGCGCTCCACGCTCGCGACGGGGTCGGGCGTGGCCGCGGGCGCCATGGCGCTCGGCAGGACGGTGAAGCCCTTCCCGACGCGGACGACCGCGCCTCCTTCGTGGTCGATGGCGATGAGCAGGCGATGAGCGCCCGCTTCGAGCGCGATCGTCTGGAGCTCGCCGGCGAGGCGCGCGACGTCGCCGGCCTCGCCGGCGTTCTCAGCGAACAGGATCACCCCGCCCACATGGCCCTTGCGGATCATCGACTCGAGGTGCGATGTGACCCGTGTCCCCTTGAACGCGACCGTCATGAGCTGGCCGGCCTTCTCCTCGACGGACAGCTGCGCGAGCGGCTTCGGCGACGGCGCGCCGCGCGTCGCCTGCGCCGTCGGGAACGGGCTCGCGTTCGTCGCCGGCCCGACGCAGGCGGCCGCGGCCCACGAGGCACCGAGCGCGAG
>VGOU01000220.1 GCA_016875795.1 Chloroflexota bacterium
CGCCGCCGTCGCGACGGCGGCGCGCGAGGCCGACGAGTCGGCGTTCCCCGTCGCGGCGCTCCGCGAGCTGCCCGCGGGTCCGGGTGTCCTCGCGCACTACGACTGGGGCGGGTGGCTCATCTGGCGCGCGCCGGCGACGCCGGTGTTCATCGACGGGCGCCTCGCGCCGTATCGCGGCGCGGTCCTGGAGGACTACGCGCGGGTCGCGGAGGCGCGTCCGGGCTGGCGCGAGGTGGTGGAGCGCCGCGGCATGCGCGCGCTGCTCATGCGGCCGGACGATCCGGTCGCCGTCCGGGCGCGCCAGCTGGGATGGCGCGTCGTCGCGTCCTCGGCGACGTTCGTCCTCATCCAGGTACCACAGCGGTAGCGGGGTAGCGCGACCTAGACTGCCCGTCATCAACAGGAAAGCGACGGCGCAGCGCGAGAAGACGGTCGTGCCGCTGCGCGCGGCGGAGCGCCGCGTGGAGGGCGACCTCGATGCCCTCTTCGACCAGCTCGTCGACCGCCTCCGCCGCGACGTCCGCCGCCCGCGCCAGCTCCAGCTCGTCGCCGACCACATCGAGTCGAGCGCCGCGTCCCTCCTCGGCTCGGGCATCGTCCCGGAGCGGAAGGGGAGCGACGACCGCCTCGCGCTCGAGTGGCGCGACGAGCAGCTCGCGATCGCTCTGCAGAGCGACGGCCGCGACCTCCCGGCGGACGGCGAGCTCACCTCGGGCCTGCGCCGCAGCGAGCGCGTCGCGCTCCTGCGCGGCACCTGGGAGCAGGGTGTGCGGCCCGACGGCACCGTCGTCCTCGACGTCGTCATCCCGGTCCGCCCGGCGCCGATGCTCATCTCGTGACAGGCGCCGCGGTGCGCGCGCCGTCCCCCGCCGATGACATCGCCGAGGTCCTCGTGGACGCCGACGCGATCCGCGCGAAGGTCGCCGAGCTCGGCGCCCGCATCGCCGCCGACTACGGCGGGAAGGACCCCGTCCTCGTCAGCCTGCTGAAGGGCGCGCTCCCGTTCCTCGCGGACCTCATGCGCCAGGTGCCGATCCGCCTCTCGCTCGACTTCATCGAGGTCTCGTCCTACGGGTCGTCGACCGAGTCGAGCGGCGTCGTGCGCATCCTGAAGGACCTCGCGCAGCCGATCGAGGGCCGGCGCGTGCTCGTCGTCGAGGACATCATCGATACGGGCTTCACGCTGCGCTACGTCATGGACCACCTGCAGCAGCAGAAGCCGGAGTCGGTGCGCCTCGTCGCGCTGCTCGACAAGCCCGCGCGGCGCATCGTGCCGATCGGCATCGACTACAAGGGCTTCGAGATCCCCGACCGCTTCGTCGTGGGCTACGGCCTCGACTACGCGGAGCGCTACCGCAACCTGCCGTTCATCGGCGTGCTGAAGCCCGAGGTGTACAACAGGGCCTGAGCAGCGCTCGGGCGGGTGACGCACCCGACGGCTGCGGCGCGGCCTCGGCCCTCGGCCGCGCACTTCGGGCCGAGATCCGCGCCTCCGCCGTACGACATCACCCGCCCTCGCGCTGCTCGCGCTCCGCGCGCGCGCTTCATGAGTACTTCGTGTGGAGCGCTTCGAGGTCCCGGCGGAAGAGCACGTGGATGCGCTTGTCGGGATTGAGCTCGCGGAAGCGGCGCAGCTTGCGCACCTTGCGGCTCGCGTTCGCCCGGCGCACGTGGGTCAGCTCGACGTAGGTGTCGAGGTCGGGGAGCCAGAAGTCGGGGGTGAAGCTCTCGCGGTCGGTGAGGGGGAACGTGTGGGGCTCGTATTCCCAGCGGAGGCGGTAGAAGGAGAGGATCCTGGCGAAGCGCCGTTCGCTGCGGTGGGCGAACCTAACGCCCAGCCCGGTGGCCTCCGGCGAAGAGACCGTGCACGTCCCCCGCATAGTCGCGCAGGAGCTCGTGCGCCGACAAGACGTCGTCCACGCCGACGCGGCCCTCGCCGGTCGGGGCGACCTCGCCGGCCGGCACCTCGACCTCGCGCACGATGACGACGCCCACGCCCTGCGTCCCGCAGGTGTGGCAGACGCAGGGGAGGGACCAGTACTCGTCGCGGTTCCCGACCACGTTCACGGCCGTGCGGTCGTAGGCCGCGCCGCAGTTGGCGCAGCGCACCGACCCGAAGATCACGTCGAGCCATCCGAGCCCGTTCATCGTGGCTCAGGGACCACGCAAGCCGCGTGCCGCGCGCTACGGGCCGGCCGTTCGGCCTTTCCGGCCCGCCAGGATGACCAGGAAGGTGACGCCGAGACCGGCCCCGATCGCCACGATCGCGCCCACCGGAGGGTCGTCGCGTCGCGCCGGCGGCGGCGGCGCCGTCGCGGTCGGGGCCGTGGTGGGTGACGCTTGCGCCAC
>VGOU01000221.1 GCA_016875795.1 Chloroflexota bacterium
GCGCAGCACGGCTGCCGCCACCCGCGCGACGGCGGCGGCATCGGCGCCGACGACGGCCCCGACGAGGTAGCGGACGTCCGGGCCGAGCAGCGTCGACAGGCAGAAGCGCACCCGTTCGAGCGATCTTCCGTCCGGCGGGAGATCGGGTAGCGCTTCGAGATACGCGCGCACGAGAGGCGCCTCCACCCCTTGGATGGTGGCACACCCGGTGCGATGATCGGCCACGCCATGCTGTCCCGCGGGCTCATCCCGTACGCGGCGGTCGCGCTGCTCATCGCCGCGGGGTCTTCGTACGCCGCCGTCTCGACGGCGCGGCCGGCCGAGCCCCTCGCGCCCGTCGCGACCGCATCGGCCACGCTCGCGCCACGCGCGGCGCCGGAGCTCTCGAAGACCGGCCGCCTCGCGTTCTGGCGCGAGAACAAGCTCTGGGTCTCGAGCCTCGACGGCTCCCTGCGCCGATCCGTGACGTCGACACCGGACATGCGCCGCGTCTCGCTCACGCGCTGGGCGCTCGACGGCAGCGCCGTCGCGTTCGTCGACGCCGGCCTGTCGCTCGCCGTCGTCACGACGGACGGCGCGCGCGCCGACGTCGACGTGCCGATCGAGCTGCGCAACGCCGGGTACCGCATCGCCGACATGCGCTGGTCGCCAGACGCGAAGCGCATCGCCGCGACCCTGCTCCGCCCGGGCGACGGCCGCAGCGACGCGTTCCTCGTCGACCTCACCGTCGAGCGTCCCGCGTGGAAGCGTCTGACGACGCTCGAGGACCTCTTCGTCGGCGACTGGGTGAGCGCCGACGAGCTCCTGGTATCGACGGCGCTCGGCGCGGTCGGCGTGCTGAGCACCCGCTCGACGAACGCGATGCGGCTCATCAGCGGCGTGCAGGGCGTTTCGCCGATCCTCGGGCCCGACGGGCGCGTCCACTTCCTCGTCGGCCGCCTCCCCAGCAGCCGCGATCCGTCCCTCGCGTGGGTCACGGCGAGCCGCTCGTCGGTGTGGAGCGCGGCGCTCGACGGGACGGACGCGCGACGCGAGGCCACCTGGGAGCTGAGCGACGTCCGCCTCGACGCGCGGCTGCCCGACGGCCGCTACCTCGCGCACCGGGGGACGAGCAGCTCACAGGGCACCGTGAGCGAGGACCTCGAGCTCCTTCCGACCGACGCCGGGGTCATCGAGCGGGTCCGCTTCGCGCCGGACGGGAGGATCGCGTACGGGTTCACCCCAGAGCGGGTCGTCCGCATCGACCTGACGAAGCTGACCGCGAAGCCGCCGGTCGCGCAGACCGCCGCCGTGAGCGTGTTCCTCGAGACCGGCGGCGAGGCGGACGTGTGGTTCCCGCCGAAGCTCCTCATCGCGCCCGGCACGGAGGGGTCGTCCGCGGGCGGCGTCCCCACCGGGCCGGCCGCGTTCACCCTCGGCGGGCACGTGTGGCGGCTCGAGGGCGGCCGGTCGTCCCTCCTGCGACCCGCGCCGATCCTCCGCCAGTCGCAGACGGCCGTGCCCCGCTGGTCCCCCTCCGGCGACCACCTCGCCGTGCTCGAGCAGGCCGGGTCCCTCATGTCGTCGACGGCGTTCGTCCTCGTCCTCATCCCGCGGTCCGGCGACCACGTCCGCGTCGGCCTCAGCCAGGCCGCGGCGCGGTCGTTCGCGTGGTCGCCCGACGGGAAGGAGATCGCCGTCGTCGTCGACCGCCGCGGCGTGAGCGGCATCGCCTCCGACGCGCAGCTCGAGGTGCGGTTCTTCGACACCGCCGGCCGCGCGTCGCGCCCGGCGGTGCCGGGCAACGAGGTCGCGTGGACCGCGAAGGGCATCCTCGTCCTGCGCGAGGTGAACGGCGTGACGCAGGTCCAGCGCGTGGACGATGCGAAGACGGTCCTCACGCGCGACCGGCTCGCGGCCGACCCCCGGATCGGCGGTCCGGTCGTGAGCGCGACGATGACCGGGCTCGAAGCGGCCCGCGACGGGACGCTCGCGAGCGTGCAGCTGCGCGTGTCGGACGGCGCGACGAGCCGCCTGTGGTCCGTCGTCTTCGACGCCGGCGGGACCGCGCGCCACTTCGTGCGCGCGGACGCGCTCTCGCAGCAGCAGTGGTCGCCGCTGGAGCCGCTCCTCGGGTACACGCTCGACATCCGCGCGCCCGCCGAGCGCGCGGTCGTGCACTCGGTCGAGAGCGGCCAGGTGGTAGCGGTCCACGACGGCGCGCAGTTCGCGGGGTGGTCGGCCGACGGGCGCTGGTACTACGTGAGCCGCGTCACGGGCCTCTTCGCGCACCCGGTCGGCGGCGGCAGCGGCGTGCGCGTGGGCCCGGCCGCCGCGC
>VGOU01000222.1 GCA_016875795.1 Chloroflexota bacterium
ACGTGGTGGCGTTGCCGGCGGCGTGGCGGGCGTCGTCACCGGCGCCGAGGGCGCGGCGCATCCGCTCAGCGCGAGGGCAACGGCGAGGACGAGCGTCGCGCGCCGCGCGGTCATCGCGACACCGTCGGCGTCACCGTCACGGCGCGCACGGGCCATCGCGCTTCCGGGGCCCGCACTTCCAGCGTGAGCGCGACCTCGCGGCCGAGCGGAATGCTGACGATCCACGTCCACGGTACGGTAGCCTCCAGCGCGGGGTAGGCGCGCTCGATATCGCCCTCCGTGAAGTCATAGTGCCCCGACGCATGGTCCAGCGTTCGGATCTGCTGGCCCACGACGAGAACGCCTTCTTCGGTGACGCACCACACATAATCGATCATCTGAGGCGGCGTCGCACGCGTGACGCGCACCGCGGCGGGAACGGGGGCGGGCCGCCGCACCGCGCTCGCCACGGCCGTCATCGAGCGGTACGGCACCGGCGCCAGGCGCAGACCGGTCACGACGTTGCCTTCGGCGGAGATGTCGAAACGATCGGCATCGATCGTCACCAGGACCGGCGGCGGCGCCGCGAGCTGCGCGCTCATCGGCATCGCCATCATGCCGAAGAGAACGATCCCCCCGACCAGTCCCCAACGCATCGCGCCCGCCTACACCTGACCCGCGACCGCCACCCAGCCGCTGCGGCCGGCGACGCAGTCGCGCGCGATCGTCGCTTCGGGGACCGGGCATGCGCGCGCGGCCTCGGCGACGTCCGAGAGACGAACGAGCGGACGCCCGGAGCGGCGAAGCTGCTTCACCCAACCGGCAAAGCGCTCGAGGAGTGGTCCGCCTTCGACTTCGGCGTGCAGCGTGAAGACGTTGAGCCCGTCGCCCAGCGCCGCCGTCAGCGCGCCCTCGATGTCGCGCACGCGTCCGAGCAGCTCGTCCATCGTCGGCATCGTCGTCGGGATCTGCACGGTCTTCAGCGCTCCGCCGTCCACGCGCGGGCGCACCGCGCGGCGCCCGCGGATGTCACTCGCGTATGCGAGGCCGAACTCTTCCTGCGCGAGGAGCGCGGCGTCGGTCATCCGCCACCCGGGCGCGGCCGACGATGCCGGCGGCGTGCCGAGCGCGGTCTCGTACGCGGCCGCGGCAGCGCGGAGCTCGCGGCGCAGCGCCGTGAGCGTCATCCGGTCGACGCGATTCTGCCACCCGAAGTGATCCCACCCGTGGGGGGCCACTTCGTGACCGGCTCCCGCGATGTCGCGGAGCAACGCCGGCACGCCCGCGCCGACGAGCCGCGCCGGCAGCAGCGTCCCGGCGAGCAGCGCGCGCACGCCGTAGAGCCGGATCGGATTGGTGCGGAGCATCTTGAGCACAAAGCTCGGACGCCACGCCCGGCGGAGCGCCGTGCCCGACCGCTCGGGGCCCATGGTGACGAAGAACGACGCGCGGACGTCGAGACCGCGGAACAACTCGAGCAGCCGCGGCACGCCCTCGCCGAGCCCGCGCCGCGTGTCGACGTCGACCCGGAGCGCTACTGGCGCTTGAACCACTCGATGGTCCGCGCGAGGCCGTCCTCCAGCGCGATGTCGGCGCGCACGCCGAGGAGGCTGTGCATGCGCGACACCGAGGGGACGCGCCGCGGGATGTCCTCGTACCCCCGGTCGTAGACGGCCTCCTTCGGCACGAGGCTCACGCGCGACGGCGAGCCGGAGATCGTGATCATCAGCTCGGCGAGCGCGAGGATCGAGATCTCGCGGTCCGTGCCGATGTTCACCGCGAGGCCCTCGGCCTCGGGGCGGAGCCCCGCCGCCACCGTCGCGCGCACGGCGTCGTCGATGTAGATGAACGTCCGCGTCTGGCGGCCGTCGCCGATCACGGTCAGCGGCTCGCCGCGCAGCAGTTGACCCATGAAGATCGTCACGACCCGCCCGCGGTCCATCGTGTCGAGCCGTGGGCCGTAGACGTTGAAGTAGCGGACGACGGCCACGCGCAGCCCCATGCGCGCGAACGCGAAGCAGAGGTGTTCGCCCGCGGCCTTCGACGTGGAATAGCACCAGCGGTCGATGCGCGTCGAGCCGAGCACCCGGTCGCTGTCCTCGTCGAACGGCACGCTTGTGTTCCGGCCGTAGATCTCCGACGTCGAGCTGAAGACGACCTTCTTCCCGTGCCGGAAGGCCGCGGCCAGCACGGCCTGCGTCCCGTTGATGTTCACCGTCAGGACCTGGTAGGGGTCGCCGACATAGTGCTCGACGCCGACGACCGCCGCGAGGTGGTAGACGAGGTCGGCCCAGGCGACGACGCCCTCGAGGATGTC
>VGOU01000223.1 GCA_016875795.1 Chloroflexota bacterium
CGAACGCCTCGCGCTGCGCCGGCGCGACCTGCCGCCCGGTCGCCAGCTCCACGAGCACGCCGCGGTCGGCGCGCGGGTCGAGCGCGAGCATCCACCTCCCGTCGGGCGACGCCGCGTACGGCCGCGTCCCGACCGGAAGGTCGCGCTGGTCGAGCACGTCGCCCGTCCGCGAGTCGAGGCGCACGAGCCAGTGCTGCTGGCCGGTCCGGGTGGCGCTCACGAGCAGCTCGTTGTCGCCGTTCCAGATGGGCGGGCCCGTCGGCCGCAGGTCGCGCAGCGCGGTGAGCTGGGTCGCGCGGCCGTCGCGGTCGCCCATGAACACGCGCGACCCGGACGTCGCGACGAAGCGCTCGCCGTTCGGCGACCACGTCCCGGTGAAGATCGGCGGGGCGAGCAGGCGCGCCGCCCGCCCCGGGAACGAGCCGCTCGCGAACATCAGCTGAGCGGCCGCGGCCTCGGGGTCCGGCCGCGCGTTCGGTCCCGTCGGGTCGATCTCGAGGTAGTACGCGGCCCACGTCGACGGCAGCACGCGGTCCACGGCCGAGCGCGCGGTCTCGACGAGGCGGTCCTTCACGGCCGGGAACGCCGTGACGGCACCCGCCACGAGGACGAGGAAGAGCGCCGCCGTCACGACCTCGATGCGCCCGCGGCGCCGCGCCGCTGGCGGCGGCGCCGGCTCGTCGATCACGCGCGCAGCGTATTCGCCGCCATGGCATCCGAAGTGCACATGGCGCCTCCGATGCTCGAGCAGCGCGTGGCCTCCGCCGTCCCGCTCACCGTCCTCGGCGGCCGCTTCCGTTCCCAGTCGCCCGCGGTCGCGGTCGTCTCCGACGACACCGGGCCGCGCCGCGCGTACGCCGGCCAGCTCCGCGCCGAGGGCTACACCGCGCACGCCGCCGACGGCGCCGGCTCCGCCATGGTGCTGCCGCGCGACCTCGACCCCTCGATCACGGTCGTCGACCTCCCGCCGCTCGAGCGCATGAAGCTCGTCGATGCGCTCATGCACGTCGATCCCGGGGCGCCGGTGTACGTCGTGAACGACGAGTGCGGGCAGGACCTGCGCACGGCGGTCGCCTCGCTGCGCCGCCGCGACGACGCGGAGCTCCCCCCGGGGGTATAGGCCCGCGGCTCAGTCGAGCTTGTAGCCGACCCCCCGCACGTTCACCGGCACGGGCCCCTTCGCGTCCGCCAGCTTCGAGCGCAAGCGCGCCAGGTGCGCCTTCAGCCACTCCGGGTCGGGATCGCGCTCGTCGGGCCATGCCGCGCGCAGGAGCGCGCGGCGGTCGACGACCTCGCCGGCCCGCGCCGCGAGCGCGGCGAGGAGCCGGAACTCGGTGGGCGTGAGCGCGAGCGCCCGGCCGTCCAGGCTCGCGGTGTGCATGCGGGGATCGACCGTGAGGTTCGCGACGCGCACCGCGGCCAGCGGCCGCTTCGCCCCGCCGCCGCGGCGCAGGAGCGCGCGCACGCGCGCGAGGAGCTCGCGCTTGCCGAAGGGCTTCTCGAGGTAGTCGTCGGCGCCGACCTCGAGCAGCTTCGCGCGCTCCTCGCTCCCGCGCTCGCCCGTGAGCATGAGGATCGGCGTGTCGCTGTTCGCGCGGATGCGCCGCACGACCTCGTCGCCGTCGAGCCGCGGGAGGCGGCGGTCGAGGACGATGAGGTCGGGCGGGTCGTCGGCGTGGCGCTTCAGCGCCTGCTCGCCGTCGTACGCGGTGACGATGTCGAACCCCTCGTCGCCGAGGAGCGCCGCGACCATGCCCACCATCGCGCGGTCGTCGTCGACGATGAGGACGGTCGTCATCGCGACCCGCCGAGCGGCAACGAGAACGCGAACGCGGCGCCGTGGCCGTCGCCGTCCTCGTACCAGAGGCGGCCGCCCTGCGCCTCGACGATGCGCCGGCACGCGTAGAGCCCGATCCCCGATCCCGGCGCGTGCGCCGACGCGCCGTTGCCGCGGACGAACGGGTGGAAGATGCGCTCGCGGTCGTCCTTCGGGACCCCGGGGCCCTCGTCGGCGACCCGCACCGTCGCGCGGTCGCCGTCCTTCGCGACCGCCACGGTGATCGCGGTGCCCGCGGGCGCGTACTTCGTCGCGTTGTGCAGCAGGCCGCCGATGACCTCGGCGGTCTTGCGGCGGTCGCCGCGCACCCAGATCGGCGCGCCCGCGCGGGGCGCGCGCAGCCGGTGCCGGCGCGCGAGCGGCGCGAGCTCCTTCAGCGCGGCCGCGGTGACCGCGCGCAGGTCGAAGCGCGTGCGGCGCACGGTGACCTCGGGC
>VGOU01000224.1 GCA_016875795.1 Chloroflexota bacterium
GGGCCACGCGAGCTGGTCGCGGTAGAGACCGGCGCCGCGCAGGCGCGCGACGTTGGCCAGCACGGCCTCGACCTGCTCGGCCGACAGCATCGTCGCGTCCACGCGCTCGCGGCGCGTGCGGCGGATGAGCGCCTCGCGCTCGTCGCGGTCCGTGTCCACCTTCACGCGGAGGTCGAGACGCTCGATGCCGGGCCGTCCCGCGCGCACGAAGGCCGCCAGCGCCTGCGGACGCTCCACGGCGATCTTCGGCACGTCGAGTCGCTCGGTCCCCGTCCGGCCGCCACGCGCGGTCCAGGCCACCTTGACCGCCGGCCGGTTCGAGGCAAAGCCGGTAAAGGAGATCTTCGCCACGCCCGGACGGCCGTCGCCCTTCGGGCGGACGATCGGAATGACGCGGCCCGGGTAGTCGAGCGCGGGTCCGCGCGCGGTGCGCCCCATGACGTCGAAGAAGTGGAGCACGCCGAAGTAGATCTCCTCGTGGAGCGACTCCATCGGCGAGATGTGTTCCTTGTCGATGCCCAGCTGGTACTCGGGCTCGCTCAGCGTCAGGTCGACCGTCAGCTCGCCGAAGTGCGGCGCGTCCTCGGCGCGCGGCGCGCCGTCGCTGATGCCCATGACGTAGTCGTAGATGGCGGGCAGCGTGACCGCCTGGAAGTGGTCCCAGAACCGCTCGGGGTCGGTGACGATGCGCTGGTCGACGAGCGCGCGGCCCTGCTGCATCGCGGTGATCCAGCCGGTGGTGACGCGCACCTTCTCGTAGTCCGGGAAGCGGTCGAAATACGGCCGCACCACGAACTTCGGCTCGAACGTCTGGCGGTAGAGCTCGCGGCCGTCAGTCGCCGTCGCGATGACCTCGTAGGCGGGTGAGCCGATCGGCTGCTTCTCGAACCGGATGCGGTCGAGCGGAACGCGCAGGTCGCGCGCGAGCACCTCGTCGATCGGGAAGGCTTCGAGCAGCCACCGCGTCGGCGCGTACATCGCCTGCTGCTGCCACTCCGGCGGCGGGCCGATCTCGGCGAACCGGATGACGATCTGCTGGACCGGCTGGCCCCGCAGCGCGGGCTTCACGACCTCGTCCATCCAGCTGAAACCCTGCTTGTAGGCCGAGATGACGCGGACGCTCGACGCGGGCCCGGCGCCCCGCCGCAGCAGTTCCGCGCGGGCCTCTTCCTCGATGCGGCGCCGCACGTCGGGCGGTTCGCTGAGCCGCGCCTCCACCGTCACCGCCTGCCCGCGACGCACGCCGGGGATGACCCGCGAGCGGAACACCTGCCAGAACTCGTCCACCTCGGACGCGATGACGACGTCTTCGCTGATCGGCCGGCCGTTGACGGTGATCGGCGTGGCGTTCTGCACGTCGAGGTTGTCGATGACGACGGTCCGCGTGGCGTTCGGGAAGAGCCGCGCCGCGTCCTGCTCGACGAGCGCCGCGAGGCCCGCGTCGGCCTTCGCGACGTGCACGCTGACGCGCACCGACTCGAGGTCACGGCCCGACAGCGTGCCGCCGATCTGGTTCAGCTTGTAGAGCGCGGTCGCGGCCTGGCCGAGCGGCGTCCGTCCGCCGAGCGCGCGCCGCAGTTCGTCCTCGACATCGTCGAGCGAGGGGCGGTCCTTGCCGCGCTGCCAGATGTGCGGCAGCTGCTCGGCCAGCTGCTCAAGCGCGCGGTCGAGGCCGGCCGCGTCGCCGCCGGTCACGACGACCGCGCTCTTCTCGCCGAAGGCCTTCTTCACGACCTCGATCAGCCCCTGCCCGGGCGCGAGCGCGGGCCGCACGTACTTCTTGTCCGCGATCAGCTTCTCGACGATGGGGTGCGAGACGCCGATGAGGACGAGCGTCGGCTCGTCCTGCGGACGCGCGACGGCGTCGGCGGGGCGCGCGAGCGGCACCGTAATGCCGGCCGCTTCGAGGCCAAGGCGCGCCGCGACGTCGATCGTCCGCCGGGTGCCCTCGCCAGCGGGCACGAGGAGCACGTCCACGCGATCGGGGATCAGGTTGTTGTCCGAGTCGCCGAGCATGCCTTCGTTGGCGTACACGGACGACAGATCGAGCGACTCCTTCGCGCCGGCGCCCGGACGCCGGCCGATCGGACCCGGGTCCGACGCCCTGGCGCGCGCCAGCTCGACACGCGCGTCCGGCGCGCCGGATGCCGTCACGCGCACCTCGACGAGCCGCACCGTCTCCCACGACAGCCGCGCGCGGTCCTCCTCGCTGGCCGTCCGCGCGCGCAGCGCCGTAAGCGCCGTGCGCGCCGTCCGCTGCTCGG
>VGOU01000225.1 GCA_016875795.1 Chloroflexota bacterium
GGCCGGGCGCGCCGCGGCGTCTCGCGCGTCGAGCGCTTCACGGCAGGTACCTGTGGATCGCGCGCACGGTGCGCCCGGGCGCGGGCAGCTCGCCGCGCTCGACCTTCGCGCCGCGCCGCGGCGCGTGGATGAAGGTGCGCTCGCCGGTCGCGAGCGCGACGTGCGCGACCCGCTCCTCGCCGAAGAAGACCAGGTCGCCCGCGGCCGGGACGTCCACCCCACGACCCTCCATCGCCTGCTGGTCAGCATCGCGATCGAGCCGGACCCCGTTCAGTCGGTACACCTGCTGGGCCAGGCCCGAGCAGTCGATGCCCAGCGCCGTCGTGCCGCCCCAGAGGTACGGCGCGCCGAGGAACGCCTCGGCCGTCGCGACGAGGTCGTCGCCGGAGGGCGCGCGCTGCGGCAGGTCGCGGGACGCGACGACATCGTCGAGATGGACGTACCCGCCGAGGGCGCGCGCCCATCCCGCGGGCGCGTCGGGCTGCTGCGTGTCGGGGATGGGCGTCCCCGCCGGCAGGTGGGCGACGACCTCGGCGGCCGGGTCGGGCTCGCGCAGCACCGGGGCGAGGGCGACGCCGATCCTCCGTCCGCCCGTGACGGAGAGCACCTGCACCGCGCTCTCGCCGATCCATCCGAAGTAGTGGTCCTCGGCCTGCACGTAGTGCCAGCCGTCGCGCGACCCGAGGACGCGCAGCCACTCGCGGTGATGGACCTGGTCGACGAGCTCGGCGGCCGCGTCGGGCGCGCCACGGAGGTCGGCGACGGCGCTGTGGACGAAGGCCTGCGGCGGAAGGACCATCGCGACCCGCGTGCGGGCCGCTACGCGGGTCGCTGCCACCGCAGGATGGGCTTGCGCGCCGCGGTCACCTCGTCGAGCCGGCGCAGGGGCGCGCTGCGCGGCGCGTCGCGCAGCGATGCGCCGTCGGTCCCGATGCGCCCTGCGATCCGCAGGAGCGCATCGGCGAACGCGTCGAGCGTCTCCTTGGGCTCGGTCTCGGTGGGCTCGATCATCATCGCCTCGGGCACGATGAGCGGGAAGTACACGCTCGACGGGTGGAACCCCTCGTCGATGAGCGCCTTCGCGACGTCGAGCGCCGACGCCCCCTTGCGCTTCTGCGCCACGGCCGTGAGCACGAACTCGTGCATCGGCGTGCGGTCGTAGGCGACGTCGTACGTGCCGCGGAGGCGGGCGAGCAGGTAGTTCGCGGCGAGGATCGCGTCGCTCGAGGTCTCCGCGAGGCCGGCCTCGCCGAGCGTCCGCACGTACGCGTAGGCGCGCACGAGGACCCCGAAGTTCCCGAGCACCCGCCCGACCGTGCCGATCGAGTCGCCGAGCCGCGCGGGCTCGCCGTCCTCGCGCGACGTGTCGTAGACGTACGTGCCGTCCGCCTCCCGCACGATGAAGGGCTTCGGCAGGAACGGCCGCAGGTGCGCCTTCACGCAGAGCGGCCCCGCGCCGGGCCCGCCGGCCCCGTGCGGGGTGGAGAAGGTCTTGTGCACGTTGATGTGGACGCAGTCGAACCCGAGGTCGCCCGGGCGCGCGACGCCGAGGAGGGCGTTCATGTTCGCGCCGTCGCCGTACACGAGGCCACCCGCGGCGTGCACCGCGTCGCACACCTCGCGCACGCGCTCCTCGAAGAGCCCGAGGGTGTTCGGGTTCGTGAGCATGAGCCCCGCGACGTCGGGACCGAGCGCGGCCCGGAGCGCGTCGAGGTCGACGTTGCCGCGGTCATCGCTCTTCACGGTGGTGACCTCGTACCCGCACATCGCCGCCGACGCCGGGTTCGTCCCGTGCGCCGAATCCGGCACGATCATGCGCCGGCGCTGCGCGCCCTCGCCGCGCTTCGCGTGGTAGGCCTTGAACATGAGGAGCGCCGTGAACTCGGACTGCGCTCCGGCCTTCGGCTGGAGCGTCACGTGGTCCATCCCGGTCACCTTCGCGAGCATCTGCTCGAGCTCGTAGGCGAGGGCGAGGACGCCCTGCGTCGTCCGGTACGACTGGCGCGGGTGGACGTCGGCGAAGAGCGAGGCGACGCGGTCGTTGACCTTCGGGTTGTACTTCATCGTGCACGAGCCGAGCGGGTACATCCCCGTGTCCACCGAGTAGTTCAGCTGCGACAGATGGGTGAAGTGCCTCACCACCTGCGGCTCGGTGAGCTCCGGCAGGCGCAGCGGCTCGCGCCGCGCGAACTCGGCGGGGATCTCCGCGGCCTCGCGCGCGACCACGTGCCGCCCGTGCCGGCCGGGCCGCTCGA
>VGOU01000226.1 GCA_016875795.1 Chloroflexota bacterium
GCGCGACGAACGCCGCGACCGCGCGCGTCCTCGCGCGGAACGGCCTCGAGGTGCACGTCGCGGCCGGCCAGACGTGCTGCGGCGCGCTCCACGTCCACGCGGGCGAGCGCGACGGCGGCCGCCGCCTCGCGCGGCGGAACATCGAGGCGTTCGAGCGGCTCGACGTCGACGCGATCGTCGTGAACGCCGCGGGCTGCGGCGCGAACCTCAAGGAGTACGGCTGGCTCCTGAAGGACGACCCGCGGTGGGCGGAGCGGGCCGAGCGGTTCGCCGCGAAGGTGAAGGACGCGACCGAGATCCTCGGCGACATGGGTCTCACCGCGGCGCCCGGCCGCATCGACCGGGCCGTCGCCTACGACGAGCCGTGCCATCTCCTCCACGGGCAGAAGGTGTCGGCGCAGCCGAAGGCCCTCCTCGCGGCGATCCCGGGCCTGCGGGTCGTGCCGCTCGCGGAGGCCGACTGGTGCTGTGGTAGCGCGGGCATCTACAACGTCACGCAGCCCGAGCTCTCGCGGAGGCTCCTCGACCGCAAGATGGACCACGTCGCGCGCACGGGGGCGGACCTCCTCGTCACCGCGAACCCCGGCTGCCTCATCCAGCTCGCGAGCGGCGTCCGGCAACGCGGGCTGCGCATGGAGGTCATCCACCTCATCGACCTGCTCGATCGCGCATACGCTACGACCGCATGACGGCCGCTCCCGCACTCGCGACGGCAGCCACCGACCTGCTCATCCAGCTCGCGATCGTGTTCGCGGCAGCGAAGATCGCGGGCGAGATCGTCACGCGCCTTGGCGGCGTGGCGCTCGTGGGCGAGCTCGCGGTCGGGGCGGCCCTGGGGCCGCATGCGCTCGGCGTCATCCGGGACGACCCGGTCCTTGCCGTGCTCGCGGAGCTCGGCGTCGTGGTCCTCCTCTTCATGGTCGGCCTCGAGATGGACTTCGGCCAGCTCCGGGTGGTCGGCGCGCGCGGCGCCATGGTCGGAGCGGTGGGCATCGTGCTGCCGTTCGTCGCCGGCGCCGGCCTCATGTATCTCACCGGCGAGCCCACGCCGACCGCCCTCTTCGTCGGCACCGCGCTCGTGGCGACGAGCGTGGGGATCACCGCGCGCGTCCTCTCGGAGCTCGGCCTGCTCGGCGAGACGGAATCGGTGATCATCCTCGCCGCCGCGGTCGTGGACGACGTGCTCGGCCTGCTCGTGCTCGCGGCCGTGACCGCTGTCGGCTCGGGGAAGGTGGAGCCGCTCAGCTTGGCGATCCTGCTCGTTGAGACGGCCGTCTTCATTGGCGTCCTGCTGACGATGGGCCGCGTGGCCGTGCGGCGACATGGCCACCGCGTGCGACATCTGCGGATCGCGCACGGCAGGCTCTCGTTCGCGCTGCTCGTCTGTCTCGTTCTCGCGGCGCTCGCGGGTGTGATCGGGCTGGCCGCCATCGTCGGCGCGTTCCTGGCGGGGCTGCTCGTCGCGGAGCTCTCGACCGAGGAGCGGGACCTGAAGCACGAGCTCGAGCCGATCTACACGCTGCTCGTCCCGTTCTTCTTCGTCCTCACCGGCGCGCGGCTGGACATCGCCGCGCTGCTCGATCCGGCCGCGCTCCTCCTCGGCGTCATCCTGACGGTGCTCGCGGTCCTCACGAAGCTCATCGGTTGCGGCCTGGCCATGTGGGGCACGAGCCTGCGCTCCGCGGTACGCGTGGGCACCGGCATGGTGCCGCGCGGCGAGGTCGGCCTCGTCGTCGCCTCGCTCGGGCTCGCCGCCGGGGTCATCGACGGAGCCCTGTACGGCGCCGCGCTCCTGATGGTCGCGGTGACGACCCTCGTCGCCCCGTTCCTGCTCGGTCCCGCCTTCCGGTTCCGCGCGCTCCGCGCGGGCGGGTGATGGCGGCCCTCTCCGGCCCGGGCGTCATCAACGTCGCGGACCTGCGCCGCCTCGCGAAGGCGCGCCTGCCGCGCGTCGTCTTCGATTACATCGACGGCGGGGCCGAGGACGAGGTCACGATGCGCGAGAACCGCCGCGCGTTCGAGGAGGTGACGTTCCGGCCGCGCGGCGCCGTCGTCACCCCCGCGTGCGACCTCGCCACGACCGTGCTCGGGACGCGCCTCGCCATGCCGTTCGCGCTGGCACCCGTCGGCAGCACGCGGCTCTTCTGGCCGCGGGGCGAGGTCCACGCGGCGCGCGCGGCCGCCGCCGCCGGGACGGCGTACGCGATCTCCACTCTCGTGGGCACGCCCATCGAGGAGATCCGCGGG
>VGOU01000227.1 GCA_016875795.1 Chloroflexota bacterium
GCCCGAGAGCACGATCACGGTCGCGGCGGCGTCGGCGTCGGCGTCGGCGTCGGCGTCGAGCAGGGTCGACTCGATGGCGTCGCGGCGCACGGCGGTCGCCACGCGGTAGCCGCGCCAGCGCAGGGCCTCCACCAGCGACACGATCAGGAGCGTCTTCCCCGAGCCGCGCGGGCCGACCACCCGCAGGACGGCGGGCACGCTAGCCCCGCGCCGCACGCGCGGCCGGCACCGGCGCGTCGCGGTCGACGAGGATCACCTCGCACTCCTCGCCCGGCTCGATCGCCGGGACGTCCTCCGGGCACACCGCGTATCCGTTGGCGAGCGACATCGAGGTGAGCACGCCCGATCCCTGCGGGCCCGTGAGGCGGGCGACCCAGCGCCCGTCCTGCGGCTCGACGGTGCAGCGCGCGAAGAAGCGCCGACCGTCGGTGTTCTGGATGCGGTCCGCCGCGACCGCACGCACGGTGGGGCGCGGCCACGCCTTCGGCTTGCCGAGCATCTTGAACAGCGCGGGGCGGCCGAAGAGCTCGAAGGTCATCATCGCGGACACCGGGTTGCCGGGGAGGCCGAGGTGCGGCACGGGATTTCGCGGACCGCGGAAGACGCCGAACGCGAGCGGCTTCCCCGGCTTCATGCGCACCGTCCAGAAGCCGACCTCACCCTCGTTGGCGAGCACGGTCTTCACGACGTCGAAGTCGCCGCGCGAGACGCCGGCCGAGGTGACGAGCAGGTCGGCGCCGTCGAGTCCCTCGCGGATGCGCGCGGTGAGCGCCTCCACCGTGTCGAGCGCGACGTCGAGCACGCGCGGGATCCCGCCGAAGGAGCGTACCTGCGCGGCGAGCGAGAAGGCGTTGGAGTCGTAGATCTTCCCGGGGAGCAGGGGCTCGCCGGGGCGGAGGAGCTCGTCGCCCGTCGAGAGGATCGCGACGACGGGGCGTCGCACGAGCCGCGCGGAGGCGCGACCGAGCGAGGCGAGCACGCCGACCTGCGCCGGCTGCAGCACGGTCCCGCGCGCCAGCACGAACTCGCCCCGGTGCACGTCCTCACCGGCGGCGCGCACGTTCGCGCCGGGCTTCGCCTCGACGTCCACGCGCACGCTGTCTCGCGGCCGCGCGTCCCAGCGGCCGAGCTCCTGCTCGTCGGTCTCCTCGAACGGGACGACCGCGTCGGCGCCGGCGGGCACCGGCGCGCCGGTCATGATGCGCACGGCCTCGCCCGCGCGAATCACGCCCTCGTAGACGGAGCCCGCTGCGAGGTAGCCGGTGACGCGTAGCCGCAGCGGCCGCTCGTACGTGGCGCCTCGCGTGTCCTCGGCGCGCACTGCGTAGCCGTCCATCGCGGTGTTTGCGAGCGGCGGGATGTCGAAGTCCGCGCGCACGTCCTCGGCCAGCACCTGGCCGAGCGCCGTCACCCCATGCGTGCCGTCCCAGAGCGGCGTGTCGACCGCCTCGAGCTCGTGGAAGTGCTCGAGGATGCGCGCGCGCGCCTCCTCGACGGAGATCATGTCGGCGGGGAGGATGCCGCGCGCTCCCGCTGCAGGCGCGCGCGCGGCGTGTTCGTGCTGCGTCATGTCCCTGAGTGTACCGGCACCCGTCGCGCCCTCGTCCGTCGGCACGCGCGTGTGGCGCCCGTCGCGCACGACGTCGCCGAGCAATCTCCGCCACGCGCGCGACCGTCGCCGCGCTCGTCGTGGATCCGCCTCGCGTCAGTCTCGGTCTCGGCCTACCTGGTGGTGTCCTGGCGAGCGCCCCGCACGAGCCGCCTCCGCCGCCCCCGTCGGTCCCGCGCTACTTCTTGCGCGCGGCGGCGCGCGCCACCCAGCCCGACGCCGTGGTGTTCGAGAACTCGCGCTCCGCCCCGCAGTACTTGCAGACCCCGTGGCTCGTCGGGCCGCCCGGCCGGGGGAGTACCCAGTGGTGTGAGCAATCCTTCCGAGACACGGAGCGGTTGGACGGCATGGGGAGACTCCTCGTCGCAGCGCAGGCCCGGAAGTCAGGCGTCGGGGCGGCGCGACAATAGCAGAACCGGTCGGGGCCTGCCGATCTGCGGGGCCCGGAGCGACGAGAGCTTCGGGAGAGCGCGGAGGAGAGAGGCGCTCGCGGCGGAGCGCGAACAGCGACGGGCCGGTCCACGGCTTCCCGGTCCACGTCGGCGCGTGGACCGGGAAGCCGAGTGAGCGCTACCGGCGGGCGG
>VGOU01000228.1 GCA_016875795.1 Chloroflexota bacterium
CGCCGAAGGCGCGGCGCATCAGCTCGGGGATGCGCTCGGGGAGGTTGACCTCGTCCGACCACTTCACCACGCCGCGATAGCGCTCGGCCGCGCTGAAGTCGTACGGCACGCCGCGCCGCGCCCGCCGGGTGCCGCCGGGGAGCACGAGGATGGGCGTGCCGTCGGATGCGGCCTGGGCGACGCCCGCGTGCACGTTCTCCGCGCCGGTCCCGTTCTGCGCCGCGACGACGCCGGTGCGCCGGCCGTCGTGCACGCGCGTGTAGCCATCGGCCATCGCCGCGAGCGTGCGCTCGGTGCGCGCGACGATCGGCCGGATGCCCTCGGCCGCGCAGGCGTCGATGAGGCCGTGCGCGGGGAAGCAGAAGATCTGCGCGACGCCCTCGCACTTGAGGATCCGGGCGATCGCCGCGTGCCCGCGCATCGATGCCGCAGAGTAGCCGCGTGAGCCGGACCCAAGCACTGGGCGTGATCGCGGTCATCTCTTCCACGCTCGTCGCCGCGCTCGACGCGACGATCGTCGGGACGGCCATGCCCACCGTCATCGGCGACCTCGGCGGGATCGACCGCTACGCATGGGCGTTCTCGATCTACCTCCTGGCCCTCACCGTTGCCACCCCGATCGGCGGCAAGCTCGCGGACATCGCCGGACGCAAGCCCGTGTGCCTCGCGGGCCTCGCGCTGTTCGCGCTCTCGTCGGCGCTCTGCGGGCTCGCCGCGAACATGGACCAGCTCATCGCCTTCCGCGCGCTCCAGGGGCTCGGCGCGGGGATCCACTTCCCGGTCGGGATCACCGTGATGGGCGACCTCTTCGACGCGAACGCGCGCGCGCGGATCCAGGGGTTCTTCAGCACGGTCTGGATCGCCGCGGCGCTCGTCGGGCCCGCAGTGGGCGGCGTCGTCACCGAGCAGCTCTCGTGGCGCTGGGGCTTCTACATCAGCGTGCCCATCGCCGTCCTCGCGGCGCTCATCCTCGCGCTGGGGCTCCGCGAGACGCATCCCCACCGCGCCGGGACCCTCGACTGGCCCGGAGCGGCGGCGCTGTCCGGCGCGACCATCGCGCTGCTCCTCGGCGCGAACGGTACGTACACGCTCGTGCTCATCCCGGCCGCGGCCGCGCTCGGCGCCGTGTTCGTCGCCATCGAGCGCCGCTCGCGCGACCCGCTCATCGACCTGTCGCTGCTGCGGATCCCGCTCATCGGCGCCGGCCTCGTCGTGTACGCCTTCATCGCCGTCGTCCTCTTCAGCGTCCAGACGTACCTGCCGCCCTACGTGCAGGGCGTTCAGGGCGCGCGGCCCACCGAGGTCGGCGCGCTCGTGATGATCATGAGCCTGGGGTGGTCGAGCGGGTCCATCGCGTCGGGGTTCCTGCTCCCGCGCGCCGGCTTCCGCACGACGATCGTCCTCGGCTCGCTGTTCCTGCTCGCGGGAACGGCACTGCTCACGACGCTCGTGCCGCTGACCCCCGCGATCGTCCCGCTCGTCGCGGGCTATGTGTGCGGGACCGGGATCGGACTCACCGCGGTCCCCATCGTCGTCGGCGCGCAGAGCGCCGTCGAGACGCCGCAGCGTGGGATCGTCACGAGCCTCGCGCTGTTCGTGCAGAGCCTCGGCGCGTCGATCGGCGTCGGCGTCCTCGGCGCGCTGTTCGCGGCTTCGCTCGGTGCGCGCGCCGACGAGGCCGAGATCCTGCTGCAGCGCTCCGTCTCGCCGAACGCGCCGGTCGTGCCGCCGGATCTCGTCGAGCTCCTCGCGGCGGCGCTCCACAGCGTCTATCTCGCGCTCTTCGGCCTCGCCGTCTTCGCCGCGCTCATCGCCTGGCGGTTGACGCGGTCGATCCGCGACCACCCGCGCGACCGCGAGCGCGGTCAGCCGCTGCCGGAGAGCGCCGGCAACGCCTCGAGGTAACGAGCGCCGCGTGCGCTATCGTCCCGCATCGTGAGACGGCGGTCCGCCACGTGATCCGGGCGGTCCACTACCTCAACCAGTTCTTCGCGCGCGCCGGCGCGGAAGAGGCCAGCCAGCACCCCTTCACCGTGAAAGAGGGCGCGGTCGGCCCGGGCATGAAGCTCGAGCAGGAGCTCGGCGGGAAGATCGTCGCGACGATCTTCTGCGGCGACGACCGCGCGGCCGGCGACCTCGCCGCGTTCGGCGCGGAGGTCGAGAAGGCGCTTCGCGAGCTCGCGCCCGA
>VGOU01000229.1 GCA_016875795.1 Chloroflexota bacterium
GCGGCCCACGCCGCGAGCCCGAGGCCGAGCACGCGGTCCGTGTCGAACAGCGCCCCGAGCGCGGCCGCGCGGGTGCGCTCCTCGGGCGCGCTCAGCGTCGCGACGACGTCCTCCGCCGACGCGAGCGCCTTCGGCGTGTTGAAGTCATCCGCCAGCGCCTCGACGAGGGCGCGGCGCCGCGGGTCGTCCTCGATGGCCTCGCTCGGACCGGCCGACGACGACTGCGCCGCCTGGGCGACCAGGCCGCGCCACCGGTCGAGCCGCGCCTGCGCGGCGGCGAGACCCTCGCGCGTGAAGTCGAGGCCCTTGCGGTAGCTCGTCCCGAGCATGAGGAGCCGGAACGCGAGCGGGTCGAAGCCCCACTCCTTCACGTCCGCGAGGCGCCAGAACCCGCGGGCCGACTTCGCCATCTTCGCGCTGTCCACCCTCAGGAAGCGGTTGTGCATCCAGTAGCGGACGAACGTCTTCCCGGTCGCCGCTTCGGACTGGGCGATCTCGCACTCGTGATGCGGGAACAGGTGGTCCTCGCCGCCCGAGTGGAGGTCGAACGTCTCGCCGAGGTACCGCATCGACATGGCCGAGCACTCGATGTGCCAGCCGGGGTTGCCGCGCCCCCACGGCGAGCCCCACTGCTGGAGGTCGCCGGGCTTCGCCGCGCGCCAGAGCGCGAAGTCGTGGGGGTGGCGCTTGTTCGGGTTCACCTCGATGCGCGCGCCGGCCCGGCGCTCCTCGGGCAGCTCCTCGTTCAGCCGCGTGCCGTACCCCGGGAACGTGGTGACGTCGAAGTACACGCCGTCGGCCGCGGCGTACGCGTGGCCCTTCGCGATGAGCGTCTCGATGAGGCGGATCATCGCGGCGATGTGCTCGGTCGCCTTGCAGATGACGTGCGGGTCGAGGATGTTCAGGTCGCGGCGGTCGGCGAAGAACTGGTCCGTGTACGTCTTCGCGAGCTCGAGCGGGTCCTTGCGCTCGCGCTTCGCGCCGACGGCCATCTTGTCCTCGCCCTCGTCGGCGTCGCCGACGATGTGGCCGACGTCGGTGATGTTCATCACCTGCGTCACGCGGTAGCCGAGGAGCTCGAACGACCGGCGCCACACGTCGGCGACGAGGTACGCGTACAGGTTCCCGATGTGCTGCCAGTCGTAGACCGTCGGGCCGCAGTTGTACATGCGGACCTCGCCGGGCCGCATCGGCTCGAACGGGACGACCTTCCGCTGCGCGCTGTCGTAGAGCCGCAGCTGCGGCGGTGTCGCGATGTCGCGCCTCCTTGGTGGAGCTAGCGCTCTTCGACGAGCGCGGTCGCGAGGGCCGCCATCGCCTCGCCCGCCCCGAGGACGCCGAGGCCGTCGTTCGTCGTCGCCTTGACGCTCACGCGTTTCGCGTCGATCCCGGCCGCGGCGGCGATCCGCTCCCCCATCGCCGCGACGTGCGGCGCGAGGCGCGGCGCTTCCGCGATCACCGTCGCGTCGATCGACACGGCGACGAGGCCCGCACCGGACAGGAGCGCTGCCACGCGGCGCAGCAGCTCGATGCTGCTCGCCCCCGCGTGCGCCGGATCGGTGCTCGGGAAGTGCGTACCGAGGTCGCCGAGCCCGCCGGCCCCCAGGAGCGCGTCCATCACCGCGTGCACGAGGACGTCGCCGTCGGAGTGGCCCTTCAGGCCCTTCGGGTGCTCGATCGCGACACCGCCCAACACGAGGCGGCGATCCGGCGCGAGCCTGTGGATATCGTAGCCGATCCCGGATCTCATCGCGGCAGGGCCCTGGGCGCGGCCGTCGAGGCCGTGATCGTCGCGGATCCCTTCGCCACGAGCTCGCGCGCGTAGGCGAGGTCCTCCGCCGTCGTGATCTTCAGGTTGCGCCGCTCGCCGAGCACCATGCGCGTGCGCATGCCGGCCGCGGCGACGGCGGCCGCGTCGTCGCTGAACGACCTCCCCGCGGCCGCTTCCCGCGCGCGGCGCAGCACGTCACGGTGGAAGGCCTGCGGCGTCTGCACCTGCCAGAGCCCTTCGCGCTCGAGCTCCTCCACGGACATGCCGGCCTCGTCGGCGCGGCGGACGGTGTCGGCGAGCGGCATGCCCGCCACGCCGCTGCCGTGCTCGGCCGCGGAGGCGACGCAGCGGGCGAACAGCGCCGGCGTCACGAAGGGGCGCGCCGCGTCGTGGATGGCCACGAT
>VGOU01000230.1 GCA_016875795.1 Chloroflexota bacterium
CGACCGCGCCGCGAGCACCGCCGCGATCGCGGCCGCCGCCGCCTGGCCGTCGTCGAGCCGCGCCGCCGTCACCGCCGGGTGCGTCGCGATGTAGTCCGTGTCGTAGCGCCCGCTCACGAAGTCCGGCTCGGCGAAGACCCGGGCGTGGAACGGGACCGTCGTGGGCACGCCGCCGACGACCGTCTCGGCGAGCGCGCGCCGCATGCGCGCGATCGCTTCGGCGCGGTCGCGGCCGTACGTGACGATCTTCGCGATGAGCGGGTCGTACTCGTTCGGCACCCAGGTCCCCGGCTCGAGAGCGCTGTCGACGCGCAGCTTCGGGCCGCTCGGCAGCCGCACGAGATCGACGCGGCCGGCGGCGGGGAGGAAGCCCTGCGCCGGATCCTCCGCGGTGATCCGGCACTCGATCGCCGCGCCGCGGCGCTCCACCTCGTCCTGGCGCAGCGGCAGCGGCTCCCCCGCCGCGACGCGCAGCTGCAGCGCGACGAGGTCGAGCCCCGTGACGGCCTCGGTGACCGGGTGCTCCACCTGCAGTCGCGTGTTCACCTCGAGGAACACGAACGAGCCGTCCGGCGCGACGAGGAACTCGCACGTGCCGGCGTTGCGGTACCCGGACGCCTTGGCGATCCGGACCGCGGCGTCGCCGAGGCGCCCGCGGAGCGCGTCGTCGACCGACGGCCCGGGGGTCTCCTCGATGAGCTTCTGGTGCCGCCGCTGGACCGAGCAGTCGCGCTCGCCGAGCCAGATGACGTCGCCGCGCGCGTCCGCGAGGATCTGCATCTCCACGTGCCGCCCGTGCTCGATGAAGCGCTCGATGAGCAGCGCCGGCGTGCCGAACGCGGTCGTCGCCTCGCCCGTCGCGCCGCGCCACGCCCCCTCGAGCTCTTCGTCCGCGCGCACGACCCGCATGCCCTTGCCGCCGCCGCCGCCCGCGGCCTTCAGCAGGATCGGGTAGCCGACGCGCTCCGCGACCGCGCGCGCCGCGGCGATGTCCGTGACCGGATCCATCGTCCCTTCGGCCACCGGCACGCCCAGGCCCGCGGCGATGCGCCGCGCCTCCGTCTTCGACCCGAGCGAGCGCTGCACCGCCGCCGGCGGCCCCACGAACACGATGCCCGCGTCGGCCACCGCCTGCGCGAACTCCGCGTTCTCCGAGAGGAACCCGTACCCGGGGTGGACCGCGTCGCACTTCGTGCGCCTCGCGACCTCGACGATCCGGTCGATGCGCAGGTACGAGTCCTGTGGCGGCGCCGTGCCGATGGGGTACGCCTCATCCGCGAGCCGCACGTGCATCGCCGTGCGGTCGACGTCGCTGTACACGGCCACGTTCCTGATGCCCATGTCGCGGCACGTGCGGATGACGCGCACGGCGATCTCGCCCCGGTTCGCGATGAGGACCTTCGAGAACACGGCGTTCAGCCGATCAGTGCGAGGGCGGGTGATGTCGTACGGCGGAGGCGCCGGCCTCGGCCCGCAGTGCTCGACCGGGGGACGAGGACGGTGCCGCAGCCGTCGGGTGCGTCACCCGCCCGAGCACTGAGCTCACAGCGGGATGTTCGCGTGCTTCTTGCGCGGGTTCGTGTCGCGCTTCGTCGCCAGCGCGCGGAGCGCGGCGATCAGCGTCGGGCGCGTCATCCGCGGCTCGATGATGTCGTCGATCCAGCCCCGCGCCGCGGCGATGTACGGGTTCGCGAAGCGCTCCGCGTACTCCCGCACGAGCTCCGCTCGCTTCGCGGCCGGGTCCTTCGCCTTCGCGATCTCGTCGCGGTAGAGCACGTTCACCGCGCCCTCCGGCCCCATGACCGCGATCTCCGCCGACGGCCACGCGAGGTTGAGGTCCCCGCGGATGTGCTTGCTCGACATGACGTCGTACGCGCCGCCGTACGCCTTGCGCGCGATCACCGTCAGCTTCGGCACCGTCGCCTCGGCGTAGGCGAACAGGAGCTTCGCGCCGTTGCGGATGATCCCGCCGTGCTCCTGCGCCGTGCCCGGGAGGAACCCCGGCACGTCCACGAACGTGACGAGCGGGATGTTGAACGCGTCGCAGAAGCGCACGAACCGCGCGGCCTTCGTCGACGCGTCGATGTCGAGGACCCCGGCGAGGACCGCGGGCTGCTGCGCGACGACGCCGACGGTGCTGCCGTCGAGGCGCGCGAAAG
>VGOU01000231.1 GCA_016875795.1 Chloroflexota bacterium
AGGGGAGGATCCTCATGCGGTCGAGCCGGCAGTTGACCCTCGCGGCCTGGGCCGTGCTCGCGCTCCTCGTTGTGGCGGGATGCGCGCCCGGCGCGCCCGTGGCCACTAGTCCGACGGCCGTACCGCCGACCGCGGCGGCGGCGGCGTCGTCGCCCACGCCGAAGCCCCCGCCGGCGAAGGTGCGCGTCGGCGAGCTCGGGACGACCGGCGACGGACCGCTCTACATCGCGCTCGAGAAGGGCTACTTCGCCCAGGAGAACATCGAGGTCGAGTTCGTGCGGTTCGGGAGCGCGCTCGACATGGTGGCGCCGCTCTCGGCCAAGCAGCTCGACGTCGGGTCGGGCGGCATCGGCGCCGCGCTCTTCAACGCGGTGTCGCAGGGCATCCCGATCAAGCTCGTCGCCGAGACGGTGCGCACGCCCGAGAACTGGCAGTCGAACGCGTGGTTCGTGCGAACGGACATCGCCGACCAGGTGAGGACGCCGGCGGACCTCAAGGGCAGGACGGTCGCGCTCGCCGCGACCTGCACCGTCATCGACACCGAGCTCTCCGTGCTCCTCGAGCGGGGCGGTCTCAAGCGAAGCGACATCACCGTACGGACCATCCCGTACGCCGATCACGCGGCGGCGTTCGCCAGCAGGTCCATCGACTTCACGTACGCGTTCGAGCCGTTCAACTCGACCTTCCGGACCACGGGCGTCGCGAAGCTCTGGCTGACGGGCGGATCGGTCATCCCGAACCACGTCCAGAGCGGGATCATCTACGGGCCGAGCATCATCGAGAAGCCCGATGTCGCGCGCGGGTGGATGGTGGGATACCTCAAGGGGGTGCGCGAGGCCTACAAGCACTACGGGAGCCTGCCGCTGCCGGACGACATCGCGCAGATCCTCGCGAAGCACGGCCAGCAGAAGGACGTCCAGCGCGTGAAGACGACGCCGCTCTCACCGCGGAACCTCGACGGAGCGATCGACCGGAACAGCGTCCAGACGGACCTGAACTACTTCCGGACGGCCGGTTGCGTCCAGAACGCGCCGTCGCTCGACCAGGTGATCGACAACCAGTACGCGGACTTCGCGGTGTCGAAGCTGGGCAAGGCGGGTTAGCGCCGGCGTGGCGGCCATGACCGCGAAGATCGCGGTCCATGACCTCCACAAGGTGTTCGAGTCGGGGACCGGGCAGGTCGTGGCCGCGCTCGAGGCGATCGACCTGTCCGTCCCGGCGGGTCAGTTCATGTGCATCGTCGGACCGAGCGGCTGCGGGAAGAGCACGCTTCTGCGCATCCTCGCGGGGCTCGAGCATCCCTCGAGCGGCCAGGCGCGCATCGAGGTGACGCGCCCGGACCGGCCGGTGAACGCGATGGTCTTCCAGGAGCAGTCGACGTTCCCGTGGATGACGGTCCGCCAGAACACGGCCTTCGGCCTCGAGATGCGCGGCGTCGACCGGCGGACGCGCGACGAGCGCGTGGCGTACTACCTCGAAAAGGTCGGGCTCGCGGACTTCGCGAACGCGTATCCGTACCAGCTCTCCGGCGGGATGCGGCAGCGCGTCTGCCTCGCGCGGGCCTTCGCGAGCGAGCCCGAGGTGCTGCTGATGGACGAGCCGTTCGCGTCGCTCGACGAGCAGACGCGGATCCTGATGCAGGAGGAGCTGCTCCGCGTGTGGGAGGGAGAGCACGGGCGGTCGGTCGTCTTCATCACGCACAGCATCGACGAGGCCGTCCTCCTCGCCGACGTCGTCGTCCTCATGACCGCGCGCCCCGGCCGCGTCAAGGCGACGTTCGCGGTGCCGTTCCCGCGGCCGCGCGGGAACCTCGCGGAGCTCAAGGCCCAGCCCGAGTTCGGCCGGCTCACCTACCGGGTCTGGGAGCTCCTGCGCGACGAGGTCCTCAGCGCCCAGGCGCAGGACATGGCCCGACGCGCGGGCGGCGCGGGCGGCGAGCCGGAAGGGCCGAGGTGGGCGCCGACCCCGTAGCGCGTCCGGGAGCCGCCCCGGCCGCCGAGGCGCTCCGCATCGAGCGCCACAAGCGTACGCGCCGGGACCGGCTCGAGCGCGCGGTGACGCTCGCGTCGCCGATCCTCCTCCTCGTCGTCTGGGAGGCGGCGACGGTGGTCCAGTTCGTCGACGTGCGGTTCTTCCCACGTCCGAGCCTCGTCA
>VGOU01000232.1 GCA_016875795.1 Chloroflexota bacterium
GCGCACGAAGAGTGCCGCCCAGGTCGGGCTGCCGAGCGCCTCGGCGCGCGGCCCCGCGACGACGGCGACCGCGTCGAACGGGGGCCGCGGGCGCATGAGCTCGCGCACGGTGCGGTAGGCGTGGGTGAGGCCGGGGAGGTCCACCTTCAGCGTGCGCGTGTGGGCGGGGCGCGGCGCGAGCTTCAGGGTGACCTCCACGAGCGCGCAGAGCGTGCCGAACGTGCCGCTGTACAGGCGGGTGAGGTCGTAGCCGGTGACGTTCTTCACGACCTTCCCGCCGGCCTTCGTGAGCGTGCCGTCGCCGAGGACGGCGCGCGCGCCGATGGTCCAGTCGCGCGGATGGAGGTAGCGGTAGCGCGCGGGCCCGCCGGCCGCGCTCGCGATCGTGCCGCCGACCGTCGCCCGCTCGGGATGGGCGACCTCCACCGGCCACCACTGCCCGTGCGCGGCGAGCACCGTCTGCAGCTCGGCGACCGTCGTCCCGCTGCGCACCGTGACGGTGAGGTCGCCCGGCTGGTGGTCGACGATGCCGGACAGGCCGCGAAGGCCGAGCGCGACGTCGTAGCGGCGCGGCGCGTCGCCGATGCCGATCCGGGTGCCGCCGCCCCAGAGGACGACGGCATCGTCGCCGCCGTTCGCCGCGCGGATCGCGTCGATGACGTCCGCCTCCGTCCGCGCCGCGACGTGGCGCGCGGGCGCGAGGCCGTCGATGGCGTACGCGGCGAGCCCGGCCGCCGCCGTCACACCCACATGCCCTCCGCGAGCGCGCGCTTCACGCGGTCGGTCGGGATGTCGCCGCACGCGCCGCCGCCGGGCAGGATCTTGCCCGGGTTCATCCGGCCGTCCGGGTCGAAGGCGTCGCGCGCGCGCTTCATCGCGTCGAGGTCGTCGGCGGAGAACACCCACGTCATGAAGTGGTCCTTCTCCAGGCCGATGCCGTGCTCGCCCGAGAGCATCCCGCCCGCGTCGACGGCGACCTTGAGGATCTCCGCGCTCGCGCGCATGACGCGCTCGACGGGGTCGGTCCGCGCGTCGAACAGGAGGATCGGGTGCAGGTTGCCGTCCCCGATGTGGAACATGTTCGCGGTGACGTAGCCGTACCGCTCGGCGATCGCGTTCACTTGCGCGAGGACCTCGGGCATCTTCGTGCGCGGCACGACGGCGTCGTGGAGGTAGTTGTTCGGCTTGATGCGCGCGAGCGCGGTGTACCCGAGCTTGCGCGCCTTCCAGAGGCTGTCGCGCTCCTCCTGCGTGCGCGCGGTGCGGATGCCGAAGCCGCCGGCCTCCGCGAGGATCGGCTCGATCCGCGTGACCTCGTCGATGCAGTCCTCGACGAGCCCTTCGACCTCGACGAGGAGGAGCGAGCCGGCCTCCTCGGGCAGGTGGGCGTCGAAGGCGGCGTTCAGCGCTTCGATCGTCGTGCGGTCGATCATCTCCATCGCCGCGGGCACGATCCCCGCCGCGATGATCCCGCTCGCCGCGCGCGCGCCCGTGGCGACGTCCGGGAAGAGGGCGAGGAACGTGTGCACGTGCTCCGGAAGCGGCAAGAGACGCAGCCACGCCTTCGTGACGATCCCGAGCGTGCCCTCGCTGCCGACGATGAGCGGCACCGCGTCGTAGCCCGGCAGGTCGACCGCCCGTCCGCCGAACGAGGCGATCGTGCCGTCGGCCATGACCATCTCCACGCCGAGCACGTGGTCGACGACCGAGCCGTAGCGCAGGGCGTGCGGGCCGCCGGCGTTGTTGCCGATGTTCCCGCCGATCGTCGAGCACCGCTGGCTCGAGGGGTCGGGCGCGAAGAAGAGACCGTGCGGCTTCACCGCGTCCTGCAGGTCGAGGTTCACGACCCCCGGCTCGACGAGCACGGCGCGGCTCCAAGGATCGATGTCGAGGATGCGCCGCAGCCGCGAGGTCGACACGACGACCGCGCTCCCGCAGGCGATCGTCCCGCCCGCGAGACCCGTCCCCGCCCCGCGCGGGACGACCGCGACGCCGCTGTCGCGCGCGGCGCGCACGACCGCGGCGACCTCCTCGGCCGTGCCCGGGACGACGACGGCCGCGGGCGGGCGCCGGTCGAAGCCCGCGTCGTACTCGAACACGAGGAGGTCCTCGGGCCGGTGGAGGACGTTCTCGCGACCGCAGATC
>VGOU01000233.1 GCA_016875795.1 Chloroflexota bacterium
CCCGCCGTGGGGCCCGCCGCCGGGCCGGACGCGCCGGTGGGAGCGTCGCAGGCTCCGCCCAGCAGGAGGACGCCCGCCGCCAGGATCACGCCGGGGCGACCGAGCACCGCGCCGCCTCCTCCCGGGCCAGCCTCGGGCGCGTCGCCCGCGACGGGGATCATCGACGACACGTCGCGCGCTCCGCAGCCGGCGGACCCCGCGGCCGAGAGACGCGGTAGCATGCGCCGAGGCGGCGAACCTGCACGGAGCGACGGCCATGCGCGCACCCGAGGAGACCCAGCGCTACACCGCGGCGGCGAGCCGCGCCGCGCTCGAGCTCTATCGCACGCGCCTCGTCAGCGCCGAGGAGGCCGTGCGCGTGGTGCAGTCGCACGACCGCGTCTGGATCTCCGCCGGCCAGAGCGTCTCGCTCATCCTCAGCGCGCTCACCGCGCGCGCCTTCGAGCTCGAGGACGTCGAGGTGAAGTGGCTCCCCAGTGCCGACTACGGCTGGGGCGGCGACGCCTTCGAGGGACACCTCCGCTCGAACGTCGTCTTCGCCTCGGTCTTCTCGCGCGACGACGTCAACCGCGGCGCTGCCGACTACACCCCGTGGTTCGTCTACGGCGGGCACAAGGCCCTGGAGGACGGCCGCGAGGACGCGCGCCCGATCGATGTCGCGCTCGTGAGCGTCACCCCGCCGAACGAGTGGGGGTACGTCTGCCTCGGCCACTCGCTCTGGGACTCGCGCGACACGGCGCGCCTCGCGAAGACCGTGATCGCGGAGGTGCACGACGAGCTCCCGCGCACCTACGGCGACTCCTGGCTGCACGTCTCGGAGATCGACCTCTTCGTCGATCACGACGGGCCGCCGCCCGAGCGCGCTTGGCGCACGCCGCAGCCCGACCCGTGGGACGCGGCGATCGCCGAGCACGTCGCCTCGCTCGTGCGTGACGGCGACACGCTCCAGCTGGGCACCGGATCGACCACCGGGTACATCCCCGTCTCCGGCGCGCTCGACGGCAAGCGCGACCTCGGGTACTTCGCGGAGCTCACCGTCCCGGGGACGGTCGAGCTCGTGCAGAAGGGCGTGATCACCGGCGCGCGCATGGCGACGCATCCCGGGAAGTTCGTGACAACTACCGCGGGGAACAGCACGGACGATCTCGCGTTCATCAACGGCAATCCGATGTTCGAGTTCTACTCTCCTGCCTACATCCACCATCCCGGGGCGATCGCACGCAACGACAACCTCGTCGCGGTCAACAACGCGATCACGATCGACCTGACCGGCCAGATCGGCGCCGCGAACATCGGCGCCCGGGTGTGGAGCGGGACCGGCGGTCACCTCTCCTACGCGATGGGCGCGTACCTCTCGCACGGCGGGCGCTACATCTGCGTGCTGCCGTCCACCGCGGTCGGCGGGACGCGATCGCGCGTCGTGCCCCAGCTCGAGCAGGGGCAAATCGTCACGGTGCCGCGCGACCTCGCCGACTACGTCGTGAGCGAGTTCGGCATCGCTCGGCTGCTCGGGAAGACGCAGCGCGAGCGAGCGCGCGAGCTGATCGCGATCGCGCACCCGGACTTCCGCGCGGATCTCGAGCGGGAGGCCGAGCGGCTGCTCTAGCCGCCGACCTGCGCGCCCGCCGGAGCGAGGTGAGCCGGATGCCCTGGACCTGCCCCGAGTGCGGCCGGCGGTTCGGGCGCCGCAACCAGTCGCACCACTGAGTGCCGAGCGGCTCGCTCGAGGCGTTCCTCGATGAGCGGCCGGAGCCGAAGTGCGACGCGTGCGCGGAGGTGCTCGACCAGCGCGAGGCGCTCGGGCCGCTCGTCGTCGAGGCGGTGGGCGTCGGTGGCCTGATCAAGCGAGCGCGCACGTTTGCCGAGCTCCGCCCGCGCTGGGACCGGATCGTGCTCCCCCTTCTCTCGTCGCGCGACCTCGACGACCCGCGCGTGACGCGCACCGAGCGGCTCTCGAGCCGGCGCTACGCCCACTTCGTGTACCTGCGCGGTCCGGAGGACGTCGACGGCGTCGTGCGCCAATGGCTCGTCGAGGCCTACGAGGAGTCGCCCGATTGATCGCCTGCGGCGGGCCCGCGTGAGCGGGCTGAGCCGGTGACCCCCCCCCCGCTCAGCGGCGTCG
>VGOU01000234.1 GCA_016875795.1 Chloroflexota bacterium
GGGTCCGCGCCGCCGCGCGGGCCGCGGCCGGTGCGCGCCGCTGCGGCGGCTAGCGACCGGTGCGGTCCATCGCCGAGCGGATGAGCCGCTCGAGGAGCTCGGCGAACGGGACGCCGGCGACGCGCGCGGACTTCGGCAGGAGGCTGTTCGCCGTCATGCCCGGGATCGTGTTCACCTCGAGGACGGTCATGCGCGCGCCGCGGAGGATCATGTCGGTGCGCGAGAGGTCGGCGCAGCCGAGCGCGCGGTGCGCCTCGAGCGCGACGTCCTGCGCGCGCCTCGCGACGTCGTCGGGCACCCGCGCCGGGCAGATCTCCTGGCTCGCGGAGGGGTCGTACTTCGCCTTGTAGTCGAAGAACGTCCGCTCCGTCACGATCTCGATGACCGGCAGCGCGAAGAGGTCGTCGTCGCCGCCGACGACGCCGACGGTGAGCTCGGTCCCCGCGAGGCGCTCTTCGATGAGCGCGCGGTCGTCGTACGCGAGCGCGTCGTCGACCGCCGCGGCGAGCCCGTCGGGCCGCTCGACGAGCGTCGCGCCGAGGCTCGAGCCCTGCCGGACCGGCTTCACGAAGACCGGATAGCCGACGGCCCGCGCGGCCTCGCCCGCCGCGGCCGGCGAGCGCGCGTGGCCCGCGCGCGTGACGACGGCGCCCCGGGGCACGTCGAGGCCCGCCTCGGCGAGGATGCGCTTCGCCATCACCTTGTCCATCGCGAGCGCGGACGCGAGCACGCCCGAGCCGACGTACGGGATCCCGAGGATCTCGAGCAGGCCCTGGAGCGTGCCGTCCTCGCCCCACGGCCCGTGGAGCGCGATGAACGCGACGTCGATCGGCGCCTCGCCCGCGGACGGGACGATGGCGCTCGTGACCGGGACGAGCGCCTCGGCGGCGCGCTCGATCTGCCGCAGGAACTCGGCCGGCAGCTCCCGCCGGTCGCGCTCGGTGAGGGGGTCGACCCGGCCCGAGCGGTCGGCGAGCGCCTTCGCGTGGGCCCGCTGCTCGGCGGAGAGGTGCCGGTTGCCCGCCATGAGCGCGAGCGGGTCCATGAGGACGACGTCGTAGCGGGCCTTCGGGAGGTGCTCGGCGATCTGCAGGCCCGTGGCGAGCGAGATCTGCCGCTCGGCCGAAGCGCCCCCGGCGAGGACGCCGACGCGGATGCGCTTCGTCATGGTGCGCTCCAGTCTCCGACCATCTCGACCTCGGGCACGAGGTCCACGCCGAAGCGCTCCTTCACCTCGCGCTGGCAGAGGCGCAGGAGCTCGCGCACGTCAGCGGCCGAGGCGGTCCCGGTGTTCACGATGAAGTTCGCGTGCTTGGCGCTCACCATCGCGCCGCCGAGCCGGCGCCCCTTCAGGCCGGCGGCCTCGATGAGGCGCCCGGCGAAGTCCCCGGACGGGTTGCGGAAGATCGAGCCGGTGTTCGGCTGAGCGAGCGGCTGCTTCGCCGCGCGCTCGTTCGCGATCTCCTTGATCCGCCGCACCGCGGCGGCGCGGTCGCCGCGCCGCCCGCGGAAGCGCGCGCGGACGACGATGACCGGGGTGCCCTGGAGGGCGCTCGTGCGGTACGCGAACCCGAGGTCGGCGTTCGCCGCGGTCCAGCTGTCGCCGTTCAGGTCCATGAGCTCGGCGTCGATGAGCTCGGCGGCGGCCTCGGAGCCGAACGCCCCGGCGTTGCCGTGCACGGCGCCGCCGACCGTGCCCGGGACCGTCGCCATCCATTCGAGCCCCTCGATGCCGCTCCGCGCCGCGGCGGCCGCGACGTGGGCGAGCGCCGTGCCGCTCGCTGCGGTGATGGTGTCGCCGTCGACGGCGTCCTCGCTCCAGGCGTTCTCGATGACGACGCCGCGGATGCCCCGGTCGGCGACGAGGAGGTTCGTGCCGCCCCCGAGGACGAACACGGGGAGCTCGTGCTGGCGCGCGACGGCGACGGCGCCGCGCAGGTCGTCCTCGCTCGTCACCCGCACGAACACGTCGGCGGGCCCGCCGATGCGCAGCGACGTGTGCTTCGCCATCGGCTCGCCGCGCGTGCCCCACGCCGCGACCGTCATGCCGGCGCCCGCAGCGCGAGCAGCTCGAGGAGGCGCGTGCCGGCCGCGCGG
>VGOU01000235.1 GCA_016875795.1 Chloroflexota bacterium
CGGTGCGGCGCGGCATCGGCGTGGGCGCGGTGTTCGGCCTCATCGCGGGGCTGCAGGCCATCGGCGGCCTGACGCCGCTCACGGCGCTCTTCGTCGTGCTGTCGTTCGCCGCGGCGGAGTACGTGCTGACGGCGGGAGCGACGCCCAGCCGCTAGCGTCGTCGCATCGGCACGATCCTCATCCGCGGCGGCACGCTCATCGACGGGACCGGAGCGGCGGCCCGCCCGGCCGACATGGCCATCCGCGACGGTCGCATCGCCGCGATCGGCGACGGGCTGACCGGCGGTGGCCGGACGATCGACGCGCGCGGCCTGGCCGTCATGCCCGGGGCGATCGACATCCACTCCCACTCGGACGAGGCGATGCTCGTGAACAGCGCCCTCGAGAGCGCGCTGCACCAGGGCGTCACGACCGTCGTCTGCGGCAACTGCGGCGGCGCGTCCGCTCCCGTCCTGGGGCTCGCGGCATCCGAGCTCGAGCGCGACCTCGCGCGCTTCGGCCTCGAGCGGGGCTGGACGTCCTACGCCGAGTACGCCGCCGCGGTCGAGCGGAACGGCGCGTCCATCAACGTCTGCTCGTTCGTCGGGCACGGCACTCTGCGCATGTGCGTGATGGGCGCGGAGATGCGCGCCGCGACCGCCGGCGAGCTCGCCGCGATGAAGGCGCTGCTCGCGTCGGCGCTGCGTGAGGGCGCGATCGGGATGTCGACCGGGCTCATCTACCCGCCGAGCGCGTACGGGACGACGGACGAGATCGTCGCGCTCGCGGCGGTCGTCGCGGAGCGCGGCGGCCTGTACGCGAGCCACATCCGCAACGAGGGCGCGCGGCTGCTCGACGCGGTCGCCGAGGGGATCGAGATCGGGCGAAGGTCCGCGGTGCGCGTGCAGCTCTCGCACCACAAGGCGTCAGGGAAGCCGAACTGGGGCCGCGTGAAGGACTCGACCGCGCTCATCGTGCGCGCCCGCGCCGACGGTGTCGACGTGACCGCCGACCAGTACCCGTACACCGCGTCGTCGACCGGCCTCGCCGTCACGATCCCGGACTGGGCGCACGAGGGCGGGCCGCTCGCCATGGTCGAGCGGCTGCGCGGCCCGCTCGTCCGCCGGCGCATCCGCGACGAGGAGGTGGAGACCTGCCGCAACTGGCCGGCGATCGTCATCGCGCGGGCGCAGCACCACCCGGAGTGGAGCGGCCGGAGCGTCGCCGATCTCGCCGCCGCCGCCGGGAGGGACCCGCTCGAGTGGACGTGCGATGCGCTCGTGGAGCACGACGGCGACATCGCGATCGTGCACCACTCGATGAGCGAGGACGACGTCCGCTACGTCATGGCGAAGGAGTGGATCGCCATCGGCAGCGATTCGCGCGCGAACGCGCCGTACGGGCCGCTCTCGTCCGGGAAGCCGCATCCGCGGTCGTATGGGACGTTCCCGCGCGTCCTCGGACGGTACGCGCGCGACGAGAAGGTCATCACGCTCGAGGACGCCGTCCGGAAGATGACCTCGCTCCCCGCGGCTCGGCTGCGCCTGCGCGACCGCGGCGTCCTGCGTGAGGGCGCGCGGGCGGACGTGGTCGTCTTCGACCCGCTGCGCGTCGCGGACCGCGCCACGTACGACGACCCGCACCGCTATCCGGACGGCATGCCCTACGTGATCGTGAACGGCGAGGTCGCGCTCGACGGCGGGGAGACGACCGCCGCGCGCGCGGGCCGCTTCCTCCGCCTGGGGGCCGACGCCGGATGACGCGCGAGCCGAAGGTCGCGGTCCTGGCCGCCGGCCTCTTCACGCGCGCGACGGCGAAGACGGCCATCGGCGTCATGCGGTACGCGCCGTACCCCGTCGTCGCCGTCATCGATCCGGACCACGCGGGGAGCGCGGCGTCCGAGCGCGTCGGCGTAGGGAAGGGGATCCCGGTCGTCGCGGACGTGGCGGACGCGGCGCGTCTCGGCGCCGACACGGTCCTCATCGGGACCGCCGCGGCGGGCGGCCGGATCCCGGACTCGTACCGGCCGTTCCTCGCCGACGCGCTGCGCTCGGGGCTCGAGGTGT
>VGOU01000236.1 GCA_016875795.1 Chloroflexota bacterium
GCGGCGGCGAGGCGCATGGGCGCGAGCATGGCGAGCGGCCGGCCCCGTCCGGGTGTCAGATCAGCGCGCGCGTGCTCCCGCGCCGGTGCGCGTGAGCTCCGCGGCGAACGCGGGCGGCACCTCGGCCTCGACGTCGATCCCGGCCTCCCCGTAGTCCGCGCGCATCAGGTTGCCGTGCTCGCGGATCCGCTGGAGGAGGCCGCCCGCGCTGTACGGCAGCCGGACGGAGACGCGCTCCCAGCCCTCCGTCGCCGCGGCCGCGAGGCGCTCGCGCAGCGCGTCGAGGCCGGTACCCCGCCGCGCCGACACGAAGACGGCCCCGGGGAACTCGGCGCCGAGCGCCTCGCGCAGGGCGTCGCCCTCGGGGCCGCGCAGCATGTCCGCCTTGTTCATGACGACGAGCGTGGGCCGCTCTCCGTGCCCGAGCTCGCGGAGCGTCTGCGAGGCCACGGCCATGTGCTCGTGCAGGTTCGGGTGCGACGCGTCGACGACGCGCACGAGGAGGTCGGCGCCCGCGAGCTCCTCGAGCGTCGCGCGGAACGCGGCCACGAGCGTGGGCGGCAGCTTGTTCACGAACCCGACCGTGTCCGAGAGCAGCACGACCGTGCCGTTCGGCAGCGCCGCCCGGCGGGTCGTCGGGTCGAGCGTCGCGAACGGCTGGTCGGCGACGAGGACGCCCGCCCCCGAGAGCGCGTTCATGAGCGTGGACTTGCCGGCGTTCGTGTAGCCGACGAGGGAGGCGAGGAACAGCCCGTCGTGCGAGCGCGAGCGGCGGCTGCGCTCGCGCTGGCCCTCGACGGCCCGCAGGCGCTCCTTCAGGTCGCCCAGGCGCTTGTCGAGGACGCGGCGGTCGCTCTCGAGCTGCGACTCGCCGGGGCCGCGCGTGCCGACGCCGCCGCCGAGCCGCTCGAGGTGCGTCCACATCCCGCGCAGGCGCGGGCGCATGTACTCGAGCTGCGCGACCTCGACCTGCAGTCGGCCCTCCCTCGTCCGGGCGTGCCTCGCGAAGATGTCGAGGATCACGCCCGAGCGGTCGACGACGCGGATCCCGAGGTCCCGCTCGAGGTTGCGCTGCTGTGACGGCGCGAGCTCGTCGTCCGTGACGATGAGGTCGGCGCGCAGCTCCTTCGCCGCCGCGGCGACCTCGCCGACCTTGCCCTTGCCGATCCAGGTGCGGGGGTCGGGCGAGGATCGCCGCTGCACGGCCCGTCCGACCACTTCCCCGCCCGCCGCGGCGACGAGCGCCGCGAGTTCGCTGAGGGAGTCGTCCGGGTCGAAGCGCTGCCGCGGCATGTCGAGCGCGACGAGGTACGCGCGCTCGCGCGGGCTGGTCGTCTCGATCACGCGGCCGATGGTAGGGAGCGGGGCCGGACCCGCGGGCCCGGCCCCCTCCCGGTCAGTCGAGGTGGTCGCCGAAGGCCCCGCACGGCCGGTCGAGGTCGTCGGCGGTGTCCACGCGGTACACGCCGCCGGTGCCGCCGCGCGTGCCGTTCAGGCCGAACGAGGCGACGCCGCCGATGGCGTTCGGGCCGCCCGAGCCACCGAAGCACGTCCCGCCCACCGTGCGTCTCCTTCCGAGCCTCGATCGCGCAGCCCCGTACCCAGCCGTCGCCAGCCTAGGGCGCGCTCAAGCGTCCGCGTCGAGGATGGCGAGCGGATCATCGCGCGTCGGATCGCACCAGCCCACCGCGGGGTCCTTGCGGAACCACGTCATCTGCCGCTTCGAGTAGGCCTTCGTGTCGCGCACGGTGAGCGCGATCGCCGCCTCGAGGTCGATCTCGCCGCGCAGATGGCGGACCCAGTGCGGGTAGCCGTGCCCCGTCATGCTCGGCAGCGCGGGGTCGATGCCGCGCTCGAGCAGCCGAGCGGCCTCCTCCAGGACGCCGCGCGCGACCATGTCGCGGACGCGCTCCTCGATGCGGCGCGCGAGCACGTCGCGCGGCGGGTCGAGGCCGATCCGCCGGGCCGGCACGGCGTCGCCGCGCCTCCACCGCGAGCTGATCG
>VGOU01000237.1 GCA_016875795.1 Chloroflexota bacterium
GCCCCGAGGTCATGCGCCATGTGGTGCTGCTGCGGAAGATGCTGTCGGCGGTGGGTCAGATCGAAGGCACGGAGCTGCTGCTGCAGCGTCTCGGGAAGACCAAGACGAACGAGCAGTTCCTGTCCTCCATCGCGAAGGCGATGGAGGCGGAGAAGAGCTAAGCCGGAGCCGCGGCGTCATGTGGGCGAGTTGGACGGGCGACTTGAGTAGGTCGGGTGCGCGGCGACACTGCGCGGCCGAGGTGGTCTAGAGCGTAGTGCCCACGTTCGAGGTAGAGACTCGCGTCCCCCTGCAAAGAGAAGAGGCCACGCGCATGCTCCCTCCATCGAGGTCGAAGTCGATGAGAGGAAGGGATACGCCGTGGCCCCATCTGAAAGCCTCGCACGTCTGCGCAAGCGTGTCTTGGACCGCGTGGCCCGCGGCGAGACCACCGTCGCCGAGGCCTGCCGCGCGGCGGGCATCTCGCCCGCGGCCCTACGCGAGACAGTGGCTAGCTCGGGTCCGAGACGCGCCCCATGAACAGCAGTGTCCCTGTCTGGTCGTCGCGGATGAGGAAGAGGAACGGCCGGTCCACGGTGAGCTCGACGACCTGCGACGGCGCGGACGTGACCCCGACCACGACGGCGGTCGCCGCCGCCGCCTCGGTGCCTTCCTCGTCCACCGAGATGAAGCCCTCGTGGACGACCTGCTGGATGAACATGTCCTTGCCCTACGGGCTCACCCCCGAGAAGTCCGCCTTGCCCGGCTCGAACGCGATTGGCATGCCGAGGTCGCTCAGCGGGCCCTTCAGCATCGCCTGCTTTCGGAACTCGAACTTCGGTAGACGCAGCCTCACCTGGGCGTCGCGGAGACCGCCGATGGCTTCGCGCAGGCGCGGTCCCTCGCGCAGGCTCTTCTCGAAGGCCGCGAGGCCGCCCTTCTCCGGGACGATCACGACCATCGAGAGGCCGCCGACGTACGGCAGCGCGACCGCCTCGTAGCCGGCGCCGCGCCCGTAGCGCAGGCGGGCGTTCAGCTGCATGAGCTGCGCGCGGGTCTCGCTGCCGTCGGCGCGGTAGAACGGGGCGGGCGCGGTCGCGCCTTTCGCGAACGAGAAGACCCACTTCGCCTTCAGGTACACCGCGTTCGTCAGCACGAGCCGTGTGAGGTCGTTCAGCACGCCTTGGGGGATGAGCTCGGGGATGCGCTTGTGCGTGCGCTCCGACACACGGTCGTTGATGGCGCGACGCGCTTCCTCGCGCTTCTGGACGAAGTCGACGAGCCGCATGCCCGCGCCGTAGTCGACCGCGAGGCGGTCGAGGAACGGCGCCTCGAACGGGAAGCCGCGCTGCGCCCAGAGGTCGTTCGCCGTCGCGAGCTCGAGGTCGACCGTCCCGTCGCCGAACGGGTACTTGCCCGGGCGCTTCGCGAGCTCCTGCTCGAGCGCGTTGAAGCCCGCGTCGAGGTCCCGCGCGGTCGCGGCGTGCAGCACCTTGTCCATCTGATCGGCCGTCGTGCCCTTCGCGCCGGCGCGTGTCATCGCGAGCGCGACGGCGACGCTGTAGGGCGAGAAGACGACGTTCCCGGGCTCGCGCGCGAGGAACCCGTAGAGATCCGCGCTGAACGCCTCGACCGCCGCCGCGACGGCGAGGCCGGCAGCGGCATCCGCGGCGGCGCGTGGCGCGTCGGACCTGACCAGCTCGGCGGCGGCCGCGCTGCCGCCCGGCCCGGCGCAGCCGACGATGACGGACGCGGTCATCGCCAGCGCGACGAGGGCTCGGGCAGCTCGCATCACAGCCTCCACGATCGGATCTCACACGTAGGACGCCGCGCGAGCGCATGAGGTTCCGGCTCGCCGATCGTCCCCTATGGTGGCGACGATGGCCTTCCTACCGTACGCCGGTCTTCTCATCGTCTACGGGAACGTCGCCGCGTACGTCGCGGGCTCGGCGCTCGCGCCGGGCCCGGCCGGCGTGCTGCTCGGCGCGGCGCTCGTCGTGGCGGTGTTCGCTTATGCGCGC
>VGOU01000238.1 GCA_016875795.1 Chloroflexota bacterium
GCGCTCGACGCCCGCGCGTCGGCGCTGCGCGGCGCGGCCATCGAGCGCGATCTCGCCGGGGGCGCGGTCGACGTGACGCTGCCGCCGCGGCGCGTGCGCGTGGGCCGCTACCACCCCATCACCCGGACGATCCGCGAGATCTCGCGCATCTTCAGCGGCATGGGCTTCGAGGCCGTCGAGGGCCCCGAGGTCGAGTGGGACTACTACAACTTCGAGGCGCTGAACATCCCGCGCGACCACCCCGCGCGCGACAAGTTCAACACCCTGTGGGTCCAGGCCGAGGGCACGATGCATCTGCGCGTGGCCGCGGCGGGCGGCGCGCGCGTCGCGGTGGCGAGCGGCCGGCCGCAGCCGATGCTGCTGCGGACGCACACCTCGCCGATGCAGATCCGCGTCATGGAGGAGCGCCGCCCGCCGGTGCGCGTCATCGTGCCGGGCCGCTGCTTCCGCTTCGAGGCGACCGACCCGACCCACGAGAGCGTGTTCTTCCAGTACGAGGGCCTCGCCATCGACGAGCAGCTGACCATGGCCGACCTCAAGGGCGTCCTCTACTCGTTCGCGCGCCAGCTGTTCGGCGGCGAGCGCAAGGTGCGCTTCCGCCCGGACTACTTCCCGTTCACCGAGCCATCGGCCGAGATCGCCTTCGACTGCTTCGCTTGCGACGGGACCGGCGTGACGAACGAAGGCAAGTGCCGCACCTGCGGCGGCTCGGCCTGGATCGAGGCCGCGGGCTGCGGGATGGTCCACCCCGACGCGCTGCGGCGCGTCGGATACGACCCCGCGAAGTACCAGGGCTTCGCCTTCGGCGGCGGCGTCGAGCGCCTGGCGATGCTGCTCACGGGGACGGCCGACATCCGCCTCTTCCACCAGAACGACCTGCGCTACCTGGAGTCCGTCTGATGCCCTCGCTGCGTGCGCCTGTGTCGTGGCTGCGCGAATACGTGCCCCTCACCGCGCCGCCCGGCGAGATCGCCGAGCGGCTGCACCTCGCCGGGATCGAGGTCGACCACATCGAGCGCACCGGCGCGTGGGGCGAGAAGGTGCACGTCGCGCGCGTCGAGGCGCTCGAGAAGCATCCGAACGCCGACAAGCTTCAGCTCGCGACGGTGGAGTACGGCGGCGGCCGGCGCAAGACCGTCGTCACCGGGGCCTGGAACATCGCCGTCGGCGACGTCGTGCCGTACGCCGAGACCGGCGCCGAGCTCGTCGACGGCCATACCGGGGAGCGGACCGTCCTGCGCCCCAAGCCGATGCGCGGGGTGATGAGCGAGGGCATGGTCCTCTCGGCCAAGGAGCTCGGCCTTGGCGACGACCACGAGGGCATCCTCCAGCTCGACCCGGCCCTGCCCGTCGGCGCGCTGCTGCGCGACGCGCTCGGCGAGACGATCATCCAGTTCGAGATCGCGCCGAACCGCCCCGACGCGCTCTCGGTCCTCGGAGTGGCGCGGGAAGCGTCCGCGGTGTTCGGGCTGCCGCTGCACCAGCCGGCGCTCGAGCCGCTCGCGTACCGGCTCGACCCGGCCCTGCTCGCCGTGCGCATCGAGGACGCCGAGGCCTGCCCGCGCTTCGCCGCGGCCTACCTCAGCGGGGTGCGCATCGGCGAGTCGCCGGCGTGGATGCAGCAGCGCCTGCGTGCCGCGGGGATGCGCCCCATCGACGCGGTCGTCGACATCACCAACTACGTCATGCTCGAGACCGGGCAGCCGCTCCACGCCTACGACGCCGAGCGCCTCGGCGGGCGCGCCCTCGTCGCGCGCCTGGCGCGTCACGGCGAGACGCTGCGAACGCTCGACGGCGTCGAGCGCACCCTGCGGCCGTCGGACCTGGTCATCGCCGACGAGCACCGCCCGCTCGGGCTCGCCGGGATCATGGGCGGCGAGGACTCCGAGATCCGCGCCGCGACGACGGCGATCGCGCTCGAGTGCGCGTCGTTCGAGCCGCGGCG
>VGOU01000239.1 GCA_016875795.1 Chloroflexota bacterium
CCCGCGGGCGATCTCTACCTGCGCGTGCGCGTGAGGCCGCACCCGTTCTTCCGCCGCGAGGGCGACGACATCCACGCGGACATCCCCGTCGCGCTGCACGAGGCGCTGCTCGGTGGCGAGGTCACGATCCCGACGCTGAAAGGTCGGGTGTCGCTGCGCATCCCGCCCGAGACGCAGAACGGCCGCGTCATCCGGCTCGCCGGCCAGGGGATGCCGCGGGGCGGAGGTGGCAGCGGCGACATGTTCGCCAGCGTGAAGGTCGTCCTCCCCCAGAAGCTCAGCGACGACGAGCGGCGCGCGATCGAGGCGATCGCGAAGCGCCGATCGAGCGAAGACGTGAGGAGCCACATGCTGTGATCGATCCGGAGCGCATGACCGAGAAGACCCAGCAGGCGCTGGTGCACGCGCGCCAGCGCGCCATCGAGAACGGCCACTCGGAGCTCGACGTCGAGCACCTCGCCGCCGCGCTCCTCGCGCAGGAGGGCGGCACGGGACCGGCGCTCGTGCGCGCGCTCGGCGCGAGCCCGCAGCAGCTCCTCGCGGCGATCGAGACCGACCTCGACCGCCGGCCGAAGGTGAGCGGCGGCTCGACGCAGATCGGCGCCTCGGGGCGCCTCGGTCGCGTGCTCCAGGCGGCGCAGCGCGAGATGCAGGCGCTCCAGGACGAGTACGTCTCGACCGAGCACCTCTTCCTGGCGATGGTCGAGGACGGCGGCGCGACCGGGCAGCAGCTGAAGCGGCTCGGCATCACGCGCGACCGCGCCCTCGAGGCGCTCGTGGGGATCCGCGGCAACCAGCGCGTCACCGACCGGGACCCCGAGGGCAAGTTCCAGGCGCTCGAGAAGTACGGCCGCGACCTCACCGACCTCGCGCGTACCCACAAGCTCGACCCTGTCATCGGCCGCGACGAGGAGATCCGCCGGGTCATCCAGGTGCTCTCGCGCCGCACGAAGAACAACCCGGTCCTCATCGGCGACCCCGGGGTCGGCAAGACCGCCATCGTCGAGGGGCTCGCGCAGCGGATGGTCCGCGGCGACGTGCCCGAGGGCCTCAAGGAGAAGCGCATCTTCGCGCTCGACATCGGCGCGCTCCTCGCCGGGGCGAAGTACCGCGGCGAGTTCGAGGAGCGCCTCAAGGCCGTCCTCAAGGAGGTCACCGCGTCGGACGGCCAGATCGTCCTTTTCATCGACGAGCTCCACACCGTCGTCGGCGCGGGCGCGGCCGAGGGCGCGGTCGACGCCGCGAACATGCTGAAGCCGATGCTCGCCCGCGGCGAGCTGCACGCGATCGGCGCGACGACGCTCGACGAGTACCGCAAGCACATCGAGAAGGACGCGGCGCTCGAGCGCCGCTTCCAGCCGGTCCAGGTCGGCGAGCCGAGCGTCGAGGACACCATCTCGATCCTGCGCGGGCTGCGCGAGCGCTACGAGGTCCACCACGGCGTGCGCATCCTCGACTCGTCGCTCGTCGCGGCGGCGGTGCTCTCGGACCGCTACATCAGCGACCGCTTCCTGCCGGACAAGGCCATCGACCTCGTCGACGAGGCCGCGTCGAAGCTGCGCATGGAGATCGACTCGCTCCCGGCCGAGCTCGACGAGGTCGAGCGGCGCACGCGCCAGCTCGAGATCGAGCGCGAAGCGCTGCGCAAGGAGACCGACCCCGCGAGCCGCGACCGGCTCGAGCGCCTCGAGCGCGAGCTCGCCGAGCTGAAGGAGAGCTCGGCCGGGCTGCGCGAGCAGTGGCAGCTCGAGAAGAGCGCCATCACGGCGATCCGCGAGAAGAAGTCGCAGCTCGAGGAGGTGCGCGCGCGGATCGAGCAGGCCGAGCGCTCCGCCGACTATGCCAGGGCGGCCGAGCTGAAGTACGGCACGCTCGCGACGCTCGAGCGCGAGGTGCGCGAGGCCGAGGAGCGCCTGAAGGAGCAGCAGCGGGGGCGCAAGCTCCT
>VGOU01000240.1 GCA_016875795.1 Chloroflexota bacterium
CCGCCGTCGCGCTCGGCGCGATGGAGCCGCCGGCGCACCGCATGGCCGTGCGCCGCGGCGCGTCGCTCACCGTCATCGACGACTCCTACAACGCGAGCCCGGCGGCCGTGAGCGCGGCGCTCGAGCTGCTGCGCTCCGTCGGCGGGCGGCGGATCGCCGTGCTCGGCGACATGCGCGAGCTCGGCGCGCTGTCGGACGAGGCCCACGACGAGGCGGGCCGCGAGGCGGCGCGCAGCGCCGACGCGCTCGTCGCCGTGGGCGAGCTCGCCGCGCGCATGGCGCGGAGCGCGCGCGCGGCGGGCATGCGCGAGGCGCACGAGGCCGCCGACGCCGCGGAGGCGATCATCGTCGTGCGCCGCATCGCGCGGCCGGGCGACACCGTGCTCGTGAAGGGCTCGCGCGCGCTCGCGCTCGACGCGGTCGCCGACGCGCTCGCGCGCGCCGAGCCGGTGGGGGCGCGCTAGATGACGCTCGACGCGAGGGCCCTCGTCCTCATCACGCTCGGCGTGCTCCTCGCGGCGTTCGTCCTCGGCCTCGTCCTCGGCGGGCCGTACATCCGGCTCCTGCGCGACCTGCGCATCGGCAAGAGCATCCGCGCCGAGGGCCCGCGGTCCCACCTCGCGAAGCAGGGCACGCCCACGCTCGGCGGCCTCCTCTTCATCGGCGTCGTCACCTTCCTGTGGAGCCTCGTCCTCGTGCTCCTGCCGGACGACCAGGTCGACGCCTTCATCCCGCAGACGATCGTGCCGATGGGCGCGCTCCTCGCGGTGGGCATCCTCGGCGCGATCGACGACCTCGTGAACGTCGCCTACGGCTTCGGGATCCGCGGCCGGCACAAGCTCGTGTGGCAGTCGATCGTCGCCGTCGCCGGCGCGCTGTACATCCAGCGCCACTTCGGCGTCACCGGCATCTTCATCCCGCTCGTCGGCGAGTGGGAGATCGGTGCGGCGGCGTTCGTCGCCCTCGCGGCGTTCGCGATCGTCTCGACGTCGAACGGCGTGAACCTCACCGACGGGCTCGACGGCCTCGCCGGCGGGACCGTCGTCTTCGCGTTCCTCTCGTTCGCCTTCATCGCGATCGCCCGCGGCTTCCCGTGGCTCGCGGTGTTCTGCGCGGCGGTGGTCGGCGGCGTGCTCGCGTTCCTCTGGTTCAACGTCCACCCCGCGGAGGTGATCATGGGCGACGCGGGCGCCCTGTCGCTCGGCGCGTCGCTCGCGAGCGTCGCGCTCGTCACCGGCTTCGCGCTGCTCCTCCCGATCGCCGGCATCATCTTCGTCGTCGAGAACCTCTCGGTCATGCTGCAGGTGGGCAGCTTCCGCCTCCGCCGCAAGCGCATCTTCCGGATGGCGCCGCTCCACCATCACCTGGAGGCGCTCGGCTGGCCCGAGGAGAGGGTGACGCTGCGGTTCTGGCTCATCGCCGCCGTCGCCGGGATCGTCGCCGCGGTGCTCGCGTTCGCGACCCCGATCGGAGGCCGCTGAGTGCCGTCCCCTGAGCGCGCGGACCGAGACGGCGCAGCGGCGAGGTCGAGCGCTCAGGCCGAGGGAGGGGCTCTGCCCCGAGCGAGATCGGCATGGGACCGGAAGGGCCACCTCCTCGTGTCACCCGCGCTGTCGCGGCTCGGCGTCGTCGCGGGCATGTCCACGCGCGCGCTCGGCAGCATGGGCGGCAGCGCCACGCCGCTCGCCGACGCCGAGCGGGACCGCCGCGCCCTCGCCGGCCGGCTCGGCTTCGGGGCCGTGGTGCGCGTGAAGCAGGTGCACGGCGACCGGGTGCTGCGCGCGGACGAGCCCTTCGCGCCGCCGTGGCCCGAGGCGGACGGCCTCTGGACCGACCGGCCGGAGCTCCTCCTCGGCGTGGTCGCGGGCGACTGCGTCCCGGTGCTCGTCGCCGACGCGGACGGGCGCATCGGCGCGGCGCAC
>VGOU01000241.1 GCA_016875795.1 Chloroflexota bacterium
ACGCGACGGCCGCGACGTACCCGGCCGCTGCCGCGGCGATCCTCGGCGGCCGCGTGCGGATCGGGAACGTCACCCTCGAGCGCGGCCCCGGCCGCCAGGGCGATCTGCGCTTCTTCGACGTGCTGCGAGCGATGGGCTGCTCGGTGAGCACGCTCCTCGGCGGGATCACCGTCGCCCGGGAGGGCCCGCTCTACGGGGTGCGCGAGAACGTGCGCGACATCTCCGACACGTTCCCCACCCTCGCCGTCATCGCCGCGTGCGCCGAGGGCGAGAGCGAGATCCTCGGGATCGGCCACACCCGGCGCCAGGAGAGCGACCGCGTCGCCGCGGTGGCGAACGGCCTGCGCGCGCTCGGCGGCGACGTCACCGAGTACGCGGACGGGATCCGCATCCGGCCCGTGCCCCTCCACGGCGGCGTCGTCGACGCGGCGGGCGACCACCGCATCGCCATGGCGTTCGCGGTCCTCGGCCTGTCCGTGCCCGGCGTCGCGATCGAGGGCGCCGACGCCGTATCGAAGACCTTCCCCGGCTTCTTCGACATGGTGCGGGAGCTCGGCCACTGAGGCGACGCCTCGTGAGCCTCCCGGCCGGGCTCGTCGAGGCGATCCGGGTCGCCGCGACGATGCGCTTCGCGCCGTGGGTCTTCGGCCTCTGCGTCGCGAGCGAGCGCGCGATACCGCATCCGCGCCACTTCGAGGAGGCGCGGAACGGCTGGGCCGCCCTCCCCCTCCAGCACAAGGACGGCCTCGAGTTCAGGCTCATCGGGGTCCGGGAGCGCTGGGACGCCTGCCGGCACGCGGAGATCGCGACCTTCGGCTGCGCGCCCGACGGCTCGACGGCGTCCTACCCGCTCTTCCCCGCGCTCGAGCGGATCGTGGCCCTCGGCGGCCCGCACGCCGCGGCGGCCGGGCTGCTCGTCGGCTTCGTCGCGACGGTCATGGCGCTGTGGGGCATCCACCGCATCGTCGACCGCGACTTCGGCGCGGCGGTCGCGCGCCGACCGACGCTGCTCCTCGCCGTCTTCCCCACCGGGTTCTTCCTGCGCGCGCCGTTCTCCGAGGCCACGTTCCTCGCGCTCTCCGTCTGGGCGATCGAGCGCGCCCGGCACCGCGGCGGCTGGCCGCGGGCGGCGGTCCTCGCGACGCTCGCGGGCCTCGCCCGCCCGGTCGCGGTCTTCCTCGCCCTCCCCCTCGCCTGGCTCGCCTATCGCGACACGGTGCGTCTCCCGGGCGCGCAGACGAGGCCGAAGGACGAGGTCGAGCACCTGGGCCCGAGGGAGGGGTTGGCCCGACCGAGGGTCGGAGGGAGGACGGCGTCTGGCCCGTGCTCGCCACGCTCGCCGCGCCCGCGAGCGCGCTCCTCTACGTCGTGTACACCGCGCGGGTCGTCGGCCGCTCCATGTTCGACGCGTCGGCGGAGTGGCCGGGATCGGCCTTCCACCCGCCGTGGGACCTCGTCCCCGCCGCGCTCGAGTGGACGTTCGGCCGGGGAGACCCCTCGCAGGGACTGCAGCTCGCGATGCTCGTCATGACGGCGGCCCTGTTCCTCGACGGCCTGCGGCGGATCCCCGTCGAGCTCTCGCTGTTCGCCGCGCCCCAGGCGCTGCTCGTCTGGTCGCGCACCCTGCCGACGCCGCTCACATCCGTCGGCCGCTACATCCTCGTCATCTTCCCGGCCTTCATCGTCCTCGCCCTCCTCCACGAGGATCGCCGCCTGCGCTGGTCCTACGTGATCCTCTCGCTGCTCCTCCTCGGCGCGCTCGCGAACGAGTTCGTCATCGGGACCTTCGTGGGCTAGCGCCCGCGCTCGACCTCGTCAAGCGCCGCGCGGAAGCGCGCGAGCGCGTCCTTCACGCGCGGTCCGTCCAGGAGCGCCTCCGCGAGCGCGGGCGGGGTGGCCGCGAGGCGCGTCGCG
>VGOU01000242.1 GCA_016875795.1 Chloroflexota bacterium
CGCATCGCCTCGCTCATCGCGTCGTCGACCCGCTTCGGCGCTCCGCTCGCGGGTCTTCTCGTGACGCAGGCCGACGCGCTGCGCGACGCCGATCGGCGGCGGGCGGAGGCGGCGGCGCGCCGCCTCCCCGTGCTCATGCTGTTCCCGCTGACGTTCTGCGTGCTGCCTGCGCTGCTGATCGTGTTCCTCGGTCCGCCGCTGCTGTCGCTGATGGAGTAGGGACACCGTGAGCCCCGGGGCCGATGCTTCCGCGCGACGATCGGTGGCGGGAGGGCCCGTGCGCGCTTTCGTGTTCCCGCCCGCCGTCACCGCGCGAGCGGTGGCGACGCTCCATGCGTATCGCCGGTGGGCGCTTCCGTGCGGGCATCGGAGCGGGTGCCGATCCCGCCGAGCACGAGAGGGCCGCTCTGCGCTTCGATCCGCCGGGTGAGCGCCTCCGCCTGCTCGAACGGACGATCCGAGCGATCAAGGAGGCGCGCGCGGACGTCCCTCTCGTCGTGGGCGCGTCGGGCGACCCGCGCGCTCGCGCTCGTGGCGCGCCGTGCCGATGAGCCGTCGTGGCGCAGTCGCTTGCGACGTGCTGCGAGGGCCACGAAGCGGTGACCGAGCGAGATCCAGCCGACCTCGTGCATGCTCGAGATCGCAGTCGGGCCGATCTGGCCAGATCGGCCAGAGACGTACTGGGCGCGGCCCGCTACGCCGGGTCGACGACCCTCCCGAAGAACAGGACCGCGCCGGTCGCGTCGTCGCGGACGGCAAAGAGGAACGGCCGGTCGATGGTGAGCTCGATCGTCCGGAGCGGCGCGCTCGTCAGGCCGAACAGCACCGCGGTCGCCGCGGCGGCCTCGGTGCCCTCCTCGTCGACGGCGATGAACGCCTCGTGCACGACGTCCTGGATGAGGAGCCGCTCCGCCTTGATGATGCCCGAGAAGTCCGCGCGGCCGGTGAACGCGGTCGGCATGCCGAGCGCGGCCAGCGTGGGCCTCAACTGCGTGTGCGTGCGGAAGGTGAACTTCGGCATCCGGAGACGCACCGCCGCGTCACGCTTCAGTGATCCCGTGACCTCTCTCAGGAGCGCGCCTTCCCGCAGGCGAGCGTCGACGCGGGTGAAGGCTCCGAGGTCCGGGACGATGACGAGCATCGACACTCCGCCGACGTACGAGAGCACCGCCGCCGTCCATCCGGGGGCCTGCGCATACGGAAGGCCGCTGGGGAACGAGGCCGACATCAGCTGCGCCTGCCCCGTGGTCCCGTCGAGCCGGTGGAACGGCGCGGCGGCGGTCGCGCCTTTCGTGAAGGGCGTCGTCCACTTCCCCTTGAAGTAGAGCGCGTTCGTGATCACCAGGCGCGTCAGCTCGTCGAGCACACCCGGCTTGATGAGCTCGGGGATGCGGTCGCGCGTCCGCTCGGCGACCCAGCGGTTGATGTCGGCGCGCGCCCGCTCGCGGCCGGCCGCGCTCTTGTAGTCGACGAGGCGCATGCCCGCTCCGTAGCTCGCGGCGAGCCGGTCGAGGAACGCCGCATCGAACCCGAGGTCGCGTTGGCCGAAGAGCTGGTTCGCCGGCGCGAGCTCGAGCTCGACCGTCGTGTTCCGGTCTCCGCCGTAGGGGTACCTGCCCGGGCGTTTCGCGAGCTCCTGATCGAGCGCGTTCATCGCCCCGTCGAGGTCGGGCGCGAGCGCGCTGTGGAGCACGCGATCCATCTCCGTCCGCGTCGCCCCGCTCGCGCCCGCGCGGGCCATCGCGAGGGCGATCTCGACGCTGTACGGGGAGAACAGGAGGTTCCCCGGTCTCGCCCCGAGCTCGCGATAGAGGTCCGCGGTGAGGGCCTCGATCGCCGCCGCCGCGGCGGCCGCCGCGCTCGGGTCGGCCGGCGCCCGCGCGACGGCTGACTTGATGAGCGCG
>VGOU01000243.1 GCA_016875795.1 Chloroflexota bacterium
GCCGAGCGTCTCCGGCGGCGAGGGCCGCCGCACGACGACGCGGTCGCCCGGCGCGGCGACGACCGGCTCCGCGAGGCGCAGCTGCGCCCAGCCCTCGGCGCCCGGCCGGATGCCGTCGCCCTCGAGCACCGCGACGCGGGCGACACGCTCGGCCGTCCCGAGGTGGACCTTCACCGCCTCGTCGTGCTCGACCGCCGTGCTCGCCGTCGCGAGCACGGCGAGCCGCAGCGCGATGACCTGGACGGGGGCGAAGCTGCCGGGACGCACGAGGGTCATCCCGCGCTCGACCTCGTCCTTGTCCACGCCCGTGAGGTTCACGGCGACGCGCCGGCCGGGCGTCGCGACCTCGACGGCGCGGCGGTGCGTCTGCATGCCGCGGATGCGCGCGCGCAGCGCCGCCGGGGCGACCTCCACCTCGTCGCCGACGGCGAGCGAGCCGTCGATGAGCGTGCCCGTGACGACCGTCCCGAAGCCCGCCATGGTGAACGCGCGGTCGATCGGCAGGCGCGGACGGCCGAGGTCGCGCCGCGCGGGCGCCGCGCCGAGCGTGCGCTCGAGCGCCGCGAGGAGCTCGGCCAGCCCGGTCCGCGCCACCGACGACACGGGCAGGACAGGCGCGCCGTCGAGGGGCGTGCCGCGGACCGCCGCGCGGACGTCCTCCGCGACGAGCGTCACCCACTCCGCGTCGACGAGGTCGGACTTCGTGAGCGCGACGACGCCGCGCTCGACGCCGAGGAGCGACAGGATCGCGAGGTGCTCGCGCGTCTGCGGCATGACGCCCTCGTCGGCCGCGATGACGAGCACGACGGCGTCGATGCTGCCGACGCCCGCGAGCATGTTGCGGATGAAGTCGGCGTGGCCCGGGACGTCGACGATGCCGACCTCGGTGCCGCCGGGGAGGCGGAGATGGGCGAAGCCGAGGTCGATGGTCATCCCGCGCTCCTGCTCCTCGCGCAGGCGGTCGGGGTCGATGCCGGTGAGCGCCTTGATGAGCGTGGACTTGCCGTGGTCGACGTGGCCCGCCGTGCCGATGACGCGGACCTGCTCAAGCGCCGTCGGCTCGCTTCGCTCGCTCGCGGCGCGCCGCTCCGCTCCTACGGGCTCGCTCGGGCCGGCGGAGCCGGACCCTCGCTCGGTCCTCGTCACGCCGGGCGCTGGCAGGCCGCGAACGCCGTGGGGACGACGACGAACGCGAGGAGCAGCATGACCGCCACCCAGACCCCGAGCGCGATGCCGGTCGCGAGCGGCGGGAGCGGCGGCTCGGGCTCCCTCCCGCTCACTTCCTCACGGCGACGCACTCGATCTCGATGCGCGCGCCGAGCGGGAGCGCCGCCACCTGGATCGTCGAGCGGGCGGGCCTGTGATCGCCGAAGCGGCGCGCGTACTCCTCGTTCATCCCCTTGAAGTCCCCCAGGTCCGTGAGGAAGACGGTCGTCTTCGCGACGTGAGCGAGGTCGGTGCCCGCGGCATGGAGCGACGCCTCGAGGTTCGCGAGGGCGCGCGCCGTGTGCTCCTCGATGCCGCCTTCGACGAGCTTGCCCGTCGCGGGGTCGATCGGGACCATCCCCGAGCAGAACACGAGCTCCCCCGACACGACCGCGTGGCTGTACGGGCCCACCGCTCGCGGCCCGTTCGGGCTCATGACCGTGCGCACGTCCATCTCTCAGTCCTCCTTCGCGTTCGCGATGACGGTGCGGGCGAGCAGCTCGTCGTCCTCCGCAAGGACGCTGCGGAGGTCGAGCGCGAGCCGCTCGTCGACGACCCGGCCGATGACCGGCGGCGTGCCGCGGCGCAGGCGCTCCGCGAGGCGCGTCGCGTGCCCCTCGAGCGCGACCGCGCGCGACGGCTGCGTCTCTTCCGGGAGCGACCCGCCG
>VGOU01000244.1 GCA_016875795.1 Chloroflexota bacterium
GGACGCGCTGCGCGAGCTCGTCCGGTCGCTGCGCGCGGCGGGCGCGGCATGACCGCGGTGCGCGGGATCCGCGGCGCGACGACCGTGGACGCGAACGAGGCCGCGCAGATCGCTGCGGCGACGAAGGAGCTCCTCGAGACGATCACGCGCCTGAACGCGCTCGATCCACGCGACGTCGCCAGCGTGTGGTTCACGGTCACGCCCGACCTCGACGCCGAGTTCCCCGCGCGCGCCGCCCGGGACATCGGCTGGTCGGACGTCCCGCTCATCTGCGGCCGCGAGATCCCCGTGCCTGGCGCGCTCGAGCGCTGCATCCGCGTGCTCGTGCACTGGAACACCGACCGCGCGCAGGCCGACGTGCGGCACGCGTTCCTGCGCGCGGCGCGCGCGCTGCGCCCGGAGTGGGGCGCCTGATGCTCGTGGTGATGAAGCGCGACGCCTCGCGGGAGGAGATCGACGGTGTGGTCGCGCGGGTCGGCGAGCTCGGCCTCACCGCGATCCCGCTCCCCGGGGCGGAGCGCACGGCGATCGGCACGTTCGGCGTCGCCGCGCGCGAGGCCGCCGAGCAGCTCGAATCGATGCCCGGCGTGCAGGAGATCGTCTACGTCTCGCGGCCATTCAAGCTGTCATCGCGGGAGGTGCGCGCGGACGACACCGTCGTGCGCGTCGCGGGCGTCGAGGTCGGCGCGGGCCGTCCGCTCGTCGTCGCGGCGGGCCCGTGCTCCGTCGAGACGAAGGAGCAGACGACCGCGACCGCGAAGGCGGTGCGCGGCGCGGGCGCGACGCTGCTGCGCGGCGGGGCCTACAAGCCGAGCACGTCGCCGTACAGCTTCCGCGGCCTCGGCGAGTCGGGGCTGCGCATCCTCGCGGAGGCCGCGCACGCAGCCGGCCTCCCCGTCGTCACCGAGGTCCTCACGCCGGCCGACGTCGACCTCGTCGGCCACTTCGCGGACTGCCTGCAGATCGGCGCGCGGAACATGTCGAACTTCTCGCTCCTCGACGCCGTCGGCGAGCAGCGCCGGCCGGTCCTCCTGAAGCGCGGCCTGTCCGCGACGATCGAGGAGTTCCTGCTCTCCGCCGAGTACATCCTCGCGAAGGGGAACCCGAACGTGATCCTGTGCGAGCGCGGGATCCGCACCTTCGAGAAGTACACGCGGAACACGTTCGACGTGAGCGCCATCCCGCTGCTGAAGCGGCTGTCGCACCTCCCCGTGCTCGCCGACCCGTCGCACGGGACGGGGAAGTGGTACCTCGTGGCCCCCGTCGCCCTCGCCGCGGTCGCCGCCGGCGCGGACGGCCTGATGATCGAAGTGCACCCGAGCCCCGACCACGCGCTGAAGGACGGCTTCCAGTCGCTCACGTTCGAGAACTTCGCGTCGCTCATGCGGACCGTGCCCGCGGTCGCGGCGGCCATCGGCCGCGAGGTCGCGCTCCCGGCGCCGGTCTAGCCTTCGGCCGTGCGGATCGGGATCGTCGGTCTCGGCCTCATCGGCGGCTCGATCGCGCTCGCGCTGCGCCACGCGCACGACATCCTCGGCTTCGACACCGACGCGCCGACGCGCGCGCTCGCGGAGGAGCGCGGCCTCGAGACGGTCGATCGCCTCGATGCGGCGCTGCGGGCCGACGCGGTGATCGTCGCGACGCCGCTCGCGGCTGTCGTGCCGACGCTCGAGGCCGCCGCGGGCCGTACCGACGCCGTCCTCGTCGAGGTCGGCTCGCTCAAGTCCGCGGTCGCGGCGTTCGCCGAGCGGGCGCCCGGGGGCGTCCGGATCGTCGGGCTGCACCCGATGGCCGGCAGCACCGCGACCGGCCTCGCGGCCGCCGATCCCGCGCTCCT
>VGOU01000245.1 GCA_016875795.1 Chloroflexota bacterium
CGCGGCGAGCGAGGCCGCGGAGGCCGCGTCGGCGCCCGGGGCGACGAGCAGCGATGACCGGTCCGTGAGCGTCCAGAGCTCGGCGTCGCGGCCGTCGATCCGGCCTTCCGTGACGCATCCGGGCTCGTGCCGCGGGGCGGGCGGAGGCGCCTCGAGCGCGCCGTCGAGCGCGATGCGGTCGAAGGGTCCCGCGTCGACGATCGCGACGCGCTCGCGAGCCGCGCTCCGCTCACGCTGGACGTCCCCGTACGTCGCCGGCCACTCGCCGGCCGGGACCATCCGCGCGCCGCGGCGGCGATGCCACTCGGAGAGGGGGCCGCGCCGGACGGGCGCCGCGCGGCGGACGACGGTCATGACCGCAGCTTCGTCCCGCCGGGGTCGTAGAACGGCTCGAGGGTGACCCTCGCGCGCTGCGTGCCGGCGCGGCCGCGGATGTCGATGGCGGCGCCCTCGACGCCGAGCGCCGTTGGGACGATGGCCAGCCCGACGGTCCGGCCGAGCGTGTCGCTCCACTTCGCGCTCGTGACGCGACCCACGAGGGTCCCGTCCCGCAGTACGCCGGTGCCCTCGTCCGGGACCGCGCGGTCCGCCAGCTTGAAGCCGACGAGCGCGAGCTCGGCGCCGCGGGCGGCGACGGCGCGGATCGCCGAGCGCCCCACGAAGTCGGGCTTCTCCGCCTTCACGAGCCACGCCAGGCCCGACTCGAGCGGGCCCGACAGCGCGTCGCTGTCCTGGCCGACGATGAGGTGCTGCTTCTCCAGGCGCAGCACGCGCTGCGCCTCCACCCCGAACGGCTCGATCCCGAGGTCGCGGCCGGCGTGCAGGAGGGCGTCCCAGAGCTCCGCGCCGTAGTCCGCCGGGACGTGGATCTCGTAGGACAGCTCGCCGACGAAGCCGATGCGGAGGATGACCGCCGGGACGCCCGCGACCTCACCCTCCACGGCGGCGAGATAGGGCATCGCCTCCTTCGTCACGTCGAGGTCGGTGAGCCGCCGCAGCACGTCGCGCGATCGCGGGCCGGCGAGGTTGATCGCGGCGAAGTGGCTCGTCACGTCCGTCACGGTCAGGTCGCGCCCCGCACCGGCGAGCCACCAGCGGAGCCATTGATCCACAGCGTCGAGGCTGCTCGTCGTCGTCGTGACGAAGAACCGGTCGGGTCCGAGCCGCGCGACCGTGCCGTCGTCGATGACGATCCCGCTGTCGTCGCACATCGCCCGGTACCGCACCCGGCCGTGCTTCAGGTCGCTGAAGCGATTCGGGTGGAGCCAGTCGAGGAACGCGCCGGCGTCGCGGCCGCGCAGGTCGAGCTTGCCGAGAGTGCTCACGTCGATGATCGCCACGCGCTCGCGGACGGCGCGGCACTCGCCCTCGACGGTCGTGTACGTGTGGGGCCTCTTCCAGTCGCCCATATCGAGCCACTTCGCGCCGCGCGCCGCGTGCCGCTCGTGCATCGCCGTGCGGCGGACCGGAGCGAGGTGTGGACCGGCGAGGGTCGCGAGGGTCACCGGCTGGAAGGGAGGCCGCGCGGTGGTGAGCGCCGCGACCGACATCGGCTGTCCCGTGAGCGCGCTGCGGAGGCGGGCCGAGGCGACGTGGCACATCTTCCCCTGGCAGGGGCCCATCGTGACCGTCGAATAGCGCTTCAGCGTCTCGAGGTCGTCGAAGCCTTCGGCGACGCCCTGGGCGATCTCCTTGGACGTGACGTCCTCGCACACGCAGACGAAGCGCTTCCCGCTCCCCTCCGCCGACAGAGGTGTCGGCGCGACCGCCGCGGCGGCCGCGCGCAGCGCGTCCGCGCGCTCGCGCGCCGCCCGCGCGCCGGCCAGCTCACCGTG
>VGOU01000246.1 GCA_016875795.1 Chloroflexota bacterium
CACCGTGCCGCCCGCAGCCACTCCGCCGTCGCCGCGACGACCTGCGGTCCCGCGACGAGGGCGAGGTCGTTGTGGTCCGCGCCGTCGATCGCGACGAACCGCTTCGGCTGGCGCGCCGCGTCGAAGAGCCGGTGTGAGTGCGAGAGCGGGACGACGCCGTCGCGGGTGCCAGCGATCACGAGGACCGGCGCCCGCACGGCGGCGACGCGGTCCATCGATCCGTAGCGGTCCACGAGGAGCGGGCCGACCGGCAGCCAGGGGTAGTGCAGCCGCGCCATGTCCTCGAGCGAGGTGAACGGGGAGCGCAGGACCAGGGCCGCCGGGGCGCGCTCCGCCGCGAGCGTGGTCGCCACGGCCGCGCCGAGCGACTCGCCGAAATACGCGATGCGCGCGGCGTCCACGTCGCGCCGTCCCTGCAGGTACGCGACCGCCGCGCGCGCGTCCGCCGCGAGGCCCTCCTCGCTCGGTGTCCCGCGCTGCCCGGCGTAGCCGCGGTAGTCGAAGAGCAGCACCCCGAGACCCTCGCGCGCGAGCGCGGCCGCCAGGGGCGCGCGGTGCGACCGGTCGCCGGCGTTGCCGTTGAAGACGATCACGCTCACGGACCCGGCGCTCCCCGGGCGCCACCAGCCGTTCAGCTCGACGCCGTCGGCCGTGGTGAAGCGCACCTCCTCCGCGCCGGGCAGCACGGATGCGACGGGCGGCGGCGTCTGCGCGAGCGGGAAGTAGATGAACGAGCGCTGCAGCGAGCGGAGCACGTCCGGCATCAGCATGACGCCCGCCGCGACGATGAGGAGCGCGATGAGGATGCGCATGGGGACTGCGCGTATCGTCCCACGCGCATGGAGTTCCAGGACGTCCTCCGCAAGCGCAAGATGGTCCGCTCGTTCGAGGACCGGCCGGTCCCGCGCGAGATGGTCGGCCGGATCCTCGCGAACGCGCGGAAGGCCCCGTCGGCCGGATTCAGCCAGCCGTGGAACTTCCTCGTGTTCGACGGCAAGGAGGGGGTCGCGCGGTTCTGGGAGGTCACCGACCCCGAGCGCCGTGGATGGAAGGGCTGGCCCGACATCTGGAACGCGCCGCTCGTGATCGTCACGTGCTCGGTGAAGGATCTCGCGATCGAACGCTACGCGCTCCCCGACAAGGGGTGGACCGATCGCAGCGAGTCGCATTGGCCCGTCCCGTACTGGGACATCGACACGGCGATGGCGTCGATGAACATCCTGCTCACCGCCGTCGACCTCGGCCTCGGCGCGCTCCTCTTCGGGATCTTCCGCATGAGGGAGCTCAAGGAGGCGTTCGGGATCCCCGAGCGCGTCACGCCGATCGGCGCGATCGCCGTCGGGTGGCCGAAGCCGAAGGACCGCCCGTCGCCTTCGCTGAGGATCGTCGGCCGCCGTGATCCGTCGCAAACGGTGCACTGGGGCCGGTGGGGCGCGCACCGCGCGCCGGGGTCGGCCGCGCCCTAGGCCTCCGTGCCCAGGTCGGCGAGGCGCTGCCCGCGCCTCACCTGATCGCCGGGCCGCGCGAGCACGGCGGCGATCACGCCGTCGGCGGGCGCCTCCACGCGCAGCTCCATCTTCATCGCCTCCATGACCGCGACGAGGTCGCCGCGGCGGACGCGCTGGCCCGCGGACGCGTGCACGCTCAGCACGACGCCGGGCATCGGCGCGTCGATCTCGCCGGCCGCGGCCTCGCCGATGTCGTGCTCGCGCGGGTCGGTCCAGAGCTCGTGCGTCGCGCCCTTCCACGACACCCACACCGCCGGCTCGTCGCGCGCGACGGC
>VGOU01000247.1 GCA_016875795.1 Chloroflexota bacterium
CGAGCGCTCCGGTGGAGATGAGCAGGCGGCGGCGGGTGATGCGCGTCATGCGGCCTTCCCTCCTCGTGAGGCGCCGAGCACGGCGGTGACGAGCTGCGCGCGCAGGCGGAGGAGCGCTTCCGACGCCCGGTCGCGTGGGCGCGGCAGGTCGACGCGGAGCCGCCGCGCGACGCGGCCGGGCGACGGGCTGAGGATCACGATGCGGTCGGCGAGGACGAGCGCTTCGTCGAAGTCGTGCGTCACGACGACCGCGGTCAGCCGCTGTTCGGCGAGGATGCGAGCGAGCTCGTCCTGGAGCTCGAGGCGCGTGCCCACGTCGAGCGCGGCGAGCGGCTCGTCGAGCAGCAGGACCTCGGGGTCGTTCGCGAGCGCGCGCGCGATCGCGACGCGCTGCGCCATCCCGCCCGAGAGCTGCCGCGGCAGAGCGTCCGCGAAGCTGTCGAGCCCCACGAGCGCGAGCGTCCGCGCGACCGTGCGGTCGAGCCCTGCCGTCGCGCCGCGCACGCGCGGCCCGAAGGCGACGTTCTCGGCGACGGTCAGCCAGGGGAAGAGCGCGTGGTCCTGGAAGACGAGCGCGCGCGAGCGGTCGGGCGCGCGGATCGGCCGTCCGGCTTGGAGCGCCTCGCCGCCGTCGAGCGTCTCGAGACCGGCGAGCACGCGCAGGAGCGTCGTCTTGCCCGAGCCGGACGGCCCCAGGACGCAGACGACCTCGCCCGGGGCGACGTCGAGGTCGACGGCGTCCAGCGCGACCACGTCCCTGTCCGCGATGCGGTACCGCTTCGTGGCCGCGCGCAGCGCGACGAATGGATCGATGACCGTCACGTCCTCTGGACGACCCCCTTCGTGATCTGCCTCGGGCGCGCTCGGACGGCCCCGGCGGCCGTCCGAGCGCTCGGCGAGGAAGGAATGGGATTGGCGGGGGATGGAGGCGGGCTAGCGGATCAGCTAGCGACGCACTCCAAGGCACAGGAGCAGATGGCTCCCGCGGTCCGCGAGGCGCGCGCGCAGTCGCGGCGGAGCCGCGGGGTCACGCGGCCCCGCGGCCAGTCCTTCAGTGAGCGGCACGCGCTGAGGGCGTACTTGAATTCCGACCCCATGGATCGGGAATCTACGCGCGGCGGTGCGCAGGTCAAGGGGCGGAACGCTCATCGAGGCAGATCGCACTCCGGCTCGGCACCGGTCGTTCCTCCCGCGTGTCCGCCGGCCGGCTTCATCCCGCGCGCGGAGTGTCTCGTCGACGCGGCGGCGTCGCCAGCGTGACGACGGCGGCGGCCGTGAACGACGCCGCGGCGAGCCCGACGAACGCCGTCGCGTACGACCCCGTCGCCTCGAAGGACACCCCCGCGGCGTAGGCGCCGGCGGCGTTCCCGAGGAGGAAGAGGGGACGCCCAGCGCCGCGGATCGCGCCGAGCGTGCGCGTTCCGAAGCGGTCGGCCCACGCCGCCGCGTCGACGGCCTCGTGGTTCGAGAGCGCGAGGCCGAGGAGCGCGGCGTACAGCACGGCCATGCCGAACGTCGTCGTGACGCTGATGAGGAGGAGCGCGCTGCCGAGCGCGCCGTAGCCGAGCGCGAGCAGCCAGCGCGGCGCGACGCGCTCGGCCACGAGACCCCACGGCACCTGGCCGAGGCCCCACACGACCGCGAAGACCGAGATGGCCGCGACGGCCGCGGCGACGTCGAGCCCGTTGTCGGCGAGGAACGCGAGCTGGTGCGTGCCGGCGGCGCTGTACGCGGCCTGGCCGAGCGTCGCCGAGAC
>VGOU01000248.1 GCA_016875795.1 Chloroflexota bacterium
GTCGGCGTCGCCCACGGCGGCGCGCGCCGCCGCCTCGTCGAGCGCGGCGACGAGCTCGGCCCGGCTCAGCGGGGTCCCCGGCGGCGCATCTAGCGAAGCAGGATGCGCCGATCGGGGTGCTAGCGCGCGAGCGGCATGTGGGAGCGGACGAGCGTCGGGACCTCGTCGGCGCGGTGGCGCATCGAGTAGTACGCCGCGGCCCCGATCATCGCGCCGTTGTCGATGCAGAGCCGCGGCGACGGGACGCGCAGCGGCAGCGATACCCGCCGCGTGATCTCCTCGCGCAGCGCCAAGTTCGCCGCGACGCCGCCGCCGAGCATGACCGTCCGCACGTCGAACTCGGCGGCGGCGCGCGCCGCGCGCTCGGCCAGCATCTCGTTGATCGTGCGCTGGAAGGACGCGGCGACGTCGGCCACCGGCACGGTCCCCTTCGCCTCGAGCTCGCGCACGAGCCGCAGGACCGCCGTCTTCAGCCCGCTGAACGAGAGGTCGTAGCGGCCGACGTCGGCGCGCGGCAGGGTGAAGGCCTTCGGGTCGCCCTCGCGCGCCGCCTTCTCGATGAGCGGCCCGCCGGGGAAACCGAGGCCGAGGAGGCGCGCGACCTTGTCGTACGCCTCGCCCGCGGCGTCGTCGCAGGTCCGCCCGAGGAGGCGGAACCGCCGGTGGTCCTCCATGAGGACGACGTCGCTGTGCGCGCCGCTCACGACGAGCACGACCGCGGGGAGCTCCGGCTCGGGCGTCGCCGCCTCGCCGTCATGCAACCAGTTCGCGTAGACGTGGCCCTCGAGGTGGTTCACGCCGATGAACGGCTTCCCCGCCGCGAAGGCGAGGCCGCGCGCGTAGTTCGCGCCGACGAGCAGCGCCCCGATGAGCCCGGGCCCGACGGTCGCGGCGACGGCGTCGACGTCGGCGAGCGTCATCGACGCCCGAGCGAGCGCGGCCTGCGTCACGGGGTCGAGCTGCCGCAGGTGCTCGCGCGCGGCGACCTCGGGCACGATCCCGCCGGTCTTCTCGTGGACCGCCTGCGACGCGACGACGTTCGAGACGATCCGGCGGCCGTCCTCGACGACCGCGACGCCGGTCTCGTCGCAGCTCGTCTCGACGCCGAGGATCCGCACTACCGATCCGCCTCGATGGCGCGCTTCAACTTCGCGAGGAGCTCGCGCACGCCGCGGTCCTTCAGCCGGTCCGTCCACATGATCAAGGCGTCCTCATCGTTGTCCGAGTAGTACCGGCGGCGGACGCCGGCGCGGCGGAAGCCGTACTTCTCGTACAGGCGCTGCGCGCCGATGTTCGACACGCGGACCTCGAGCGTCAGCCACTCGGCCCCTATCTCGTCCGCGATCTCGAACAGGCGCTGGAGCATCCGCTCGCCGATCCTGCGGCGGCGGTGCTCGGGCAGGACCGCGAACGTCGTGATGTGGGCCTCGTCGACCATGAGCCAGAGCCCCGCGTAGCCGACGATCCGCCCGCCCTCGCGCGCGACGACGTACCGCGCGTTCTTGTTCTGCGTCAGCTCCGAGCGGAACGCGTTCGCCGGCCACGGCACGGGGAACGAGGCGCGCTCGACCTCCTGGACGTCGTCGACGTCGTCGAGCGTCATCCCCTCGATCTGGACCGGCGCCGTCGATACCACCTACGCCCCCCGGATGAGCGGCGCGCGGATGTAGACGGGCTCGAGGCGGTCACCCGGGACGGCGCCGCCTCCCTCGATGCGCGCCCAGCCGATCTCGGCGAGGT
>VGOU01000249.1 GCA_016875795.1 Chloroflexota bacterium
CTTCCCGCCTACATCCTGCCTCACGCGAAGCGGTCGCGGATCTCGGCGACCGCGCCTCTGGCGGCCTCCAGCGTCCGGTCGACGTCCCCGTCCGTGTGCGCCGTCGAGAGGAACAGGTGCTCCTGCTGGCTCGGGTGGAAGAGCACGCCGCGCCGCAGCATGGCCTGCTGGAAGGCCGCGTAGAACGCCGGCTTCGCCTTCGCGATCGCCTCGCGGTACGTGGTGGCCGGCGTCTCGGTGAACCAGAGCTGGAACACCGGACCGGGCCCCTGGACGAGCGCGGGGATGCCGGCGCCGCGGAACTCGTCGCGCAGGCCGTTCGCGAGGCGCTCTCCCAAGGCATGGAGACGCTCGTACGTCCCCGGCCGCGCGAGCTCGTCGAGCGTCGCGATCGCGGCGGCCACGACGAGTGAGCTGGTGTTGTACGTCCCGAGGTAGGGGACCTCGTTGCGCGCGACGAGCTCCATGACGTCGCGGCGGCCCGCCACGGCCGAGATCGGATACCCGGCGCCGAGCGCCTTGGCGAAGGTCGCCAGGTCGGCGCGCACCCCGTAGCGCTCCTGCGCGCCACCGAGCGCGAGCCGGAAGCCGGTGATCACCTCGTCGAAGATGAGCAGCACGTCGTGCGCCGCGGTCACCTCGCGTACCGCGCGCAGGAACCCCGGCTGCGGCTCCACGCACCCGTTGTTCGCCATTAGCGGCTCGGTGATGACGGCGGCGATCTCGCTTCGCCGGTCGCGGATGGTGCGCTCGAGCAGGTCGGGCCGGTTCCACGGCAGGACGACTATCGTCTCCGCGAGTTCCTCGGGTATCCCCGGCGCGGCCGGCAGGGGGCGGGGAGCATGCTCCAGCCCGGCGGCGGCCACGGGGGGCCGCACGCTCCACTGGATGGCATCCGCCCACCCGTGGAAGTGGCCCTCGAAGCGGACGATGCGCCGTCTCCCGGTGAACGCGCGCGCGATCCGGAGAGCCATCATCACGGCCTCGGTGCCGCTGTTCGAGAAGCGCACGAGGTCCGCGCCCGGCACGGCGCGCACCACCCGCTCCGCGAGATCGGGCTCAAGGGGATGGTTCGTGCCGAGCATCGACCCGCTGCGCTCGATCGTCTCGACGACCGCTTTCGTGACCGCCGGCGGCCGATGCCCCAGGATGAGCGGACCGAGCGCGAGCAGGTAGTCGACGTACTCGTTGCCGTCGACGTCGTAGATGCGGGCGCCCTCGCCGCGGTCCATGTAGAGCGGGTGCGGCGCGTAGCCGGCGAACGTGCCGCGCGCCATGCTCCCGACGCCGCCCGCGAGGCTGCGCAGTGCACGCTCGTAGAGCGCGCGCGATCGGTCGATGCGCGGTGCGAGCGCGGTCGCCACGGGGGTCACCCTCCGAACTTGTCAGACAACGGCCCGAAGCGTAGTGTCGGCACCGTCAGCTCGTCAACCGCGGCGCGCAACGCTGCTGGGTCTCGGAGGTCGCCGCACGTGGCTCGGTCGGCTCGGTCGGGCGGTCGTCATCCGGACTTGCGGGGGAAGGTCGCGCTGGTCACGGGCGCCGGCAGCGGAATGGGCCGCGCCATCGCGGCAGCGCTCGCGCGCGAGGGGGCGACCATCGTCGTGAACGACGTCTCGGCCGACTCCGCCGAGGCGACCGTCCGCTCCATCCGGCGGGCGCACGGCGCCGCGATGGCCGCCCCGGCGGACGTTTCGGTCGCGGCGGC
>VGOU01000250.1 GCA_016875795.1 Chloroflexota bacterium
CGATCCCCGGATAGCCGAGGAGCCGGAAGCTCGTCTCCACCTCCATGAGCATCGCCGCGCCGATGATGAGGGCGGCGAGCAGCAGGCCCACCGTGATGCGGTTCGCGATCTTCTGCAGGCCCATCATGAGCCGGGTCTGGTCGAAGCCCTTGAGCTGCACGGGGACGTCGTCATCCGCCATGCGGTCCAGGATGCGGTTGAGCCTCCCGGGCAGACGCTCGGCGAGGTCCTTCGTCTCGATGAGCGCGCCGAACACCGTGGCCGGGGAGAGCACGCCCGCGACCCGGCGCTGCATGACGGTCGCGAGGTGGTCGCGCAGCGCCTCCTGCGGATTGAACTCCGGATCGAGCCGGCGGCCGATCTCGTCGAGGTTCAGGAACGTCTTCCCCAGCATCATCAGCTCGGGCGGCAGCCTGAGCCCGTTCTCGGCGGCCACGCGCGTCACGTCGAGCACGAGCCGGCCCACCTGGAGATCGCGCAAGGCGGCGTCCTGGTGGTCGGCGACGACCGCGCGCACCGCGCGCGTGAAGTCCTCGCGCGCGAAGTCCTCGCGCGGCTCGCCGAGCCGCACGGCGTAGTCGGCGGCCTCGTCGCCGCGCCCCTCGCTGATCGCGAGCAGGAGCTGCAGGAGCTGGTCCTGCATCCGCGGCGTGAGCCGCGCCACCATCCCGAGGTCGATGAGCGCCAGCGTGCCGTCCGGCGTGACGAGCAGGTTGCCGGGGTGTGGGTCGGCGTGGAAGAAGCCGTCGACCAGCACCTGGTGCAGGTAGGCCGCGAACAGCGCGTCCGCCAGGCGCGTGGCGCCGAGCTCGAGCAGCACGACCGGGCTCAGGTCGGTGATCTTGGTGCCCGCGACGTAGTCCATCGTGAGCACGCGCGAGGTCGTGTAGTCCGCGATCGGCGCCGGGACGACCAGGCGAGGGAAGCGCTCGAGCGCGCGCCCGAGCACGGTCAGGTTCTCCGCCTCGACGCGGTAGTCGAGCTCGCGCAGCAGGCTCTTGCGGAACTCGTCCACGAGCCGGCAGATGTCGTAGCGCTTCGCGGACTCCGAATAGCGCTCGAGCAGGTCCGCCACCGCTTCCAGCACTTCGAGGTCGTCGGCGACCTGGCGGCGCACGCCCGGCCGCTGCACCTTCACCGCGACCGCCCGCCCGTCGCGGAGGACCGCGCGATGGACCTGGGCCAACGACGCGGCGGCGAGGGGTGTCGCGTCGAACTCGAGGAACGCCTTGGAGAGCCGGACGCCGAGCTCGTCGCGGACGACGATCTCGACCTCGCCGAACGCGACGGGTGTCACGTGATCCTGCAGCCGCGCGAGCGCCGCGAGGTACGGGTCGGGCAGGAGATCGGCGCGGGTCGAAAGGAGCTGGCCGAGCTTCACGAACGTCGGGCCGAGCCGCTCGAGGTGCTGCGCGAAGTCCTCGGCGGAGGCGGCGGCCTCGTCGCCCGGCTCCGGCAGCTCGTCGCCGAGGACGTCCTCGAGCCGGGCGCGCTTGAGGAGATCGGATCGTCCGTAGCGCAGGACGAGCGCGAGCAGGTCCTTGTAGCGCGCGAGATGCCGGGGCTGGAGCGAGAGCCCCATGGGCGCGTCCGCGTCAGGCAGCGCGGCGGCGGCTGCCTCGCGGCACCTTCGGGGTGCGGGCGCGGGTGGCGCGGTCGGCGCCCTTCGCGGCGCCCTCGGCCATCTCCTGCGTCGTCT
>VGOU01000251.1 GCA_016875795.1 Chloroflexota bacterium
CCTCCGCGGCCGACCCGGCGCGGACGGCGCCCCGGTCGGGCCCGAACGGCGTGTTCACCACTGCCGCCGCCCCGTCCGCCGTGGCGAACGCGATGAGCGAGACCTCCGCTCCCGGCACCGCGCGCGCCAGCCTCGCCTCGTCCGCCCCCGGGATGACCGCGCCGGTGAGGTACCAGCCGTCGTCCGCCTCGCTCAGCGCGCGCGCGATCTCCCCGCCGGTCACCGACTCGGCCGTGGCGAGCCGCCAGCCCTGGGCGCGCAGGGCGCCGCCGATGACGCCCCCGAGCGTCTCGCCGTCCACGCCCCAGACGTAGCGCCCGAGGCGCCGGCGGATCCCCGCCTCCATCTCCGCGATGCGCAGGTCGCGCGCCGCGAGGTCCGCGTCCCGGTCGGTGACGCGGACGTGCACCCCGTCGGCCTTCGCGTACGTCGCGACTGTGGGGGCCGTGGAGCGCACGAGCTCGCCGAGCGCCTCCTCCACGGACCCCTCGCCGATGCCGAGGAGCTTCAGCGTCCGCGAGCGCAGCGGCGAGCCGCCCGCAAGGAGCGGCTCGACCTCGTTCTCCCACATCGCCGTCATCTCGCGCGGCACCCCGGGCATCGCGACGAGCATCCGGCCGTCCCGCCGGACGAGCCATCCCGGCGCGGTGCCGTTCGGGTTCGCGAGAGCCGTCGCGGAGGGGATGAGCCAGGCCTGCTTGCGGTTGCGCTCGGGCATCACCATGCCGCGGCCGCCGAACCACGCGCGCAGGTCCGCTTCCAGCTGGGGGTCGACGGCGGGCGTCTCGTCGAGCGCGGCGGCGATCGCCTCACGCGTGAGGTCGTCCTCCGTGGGCCCGAGCCCGCCCGTGGCCACGACGAGGTCGCCGCGGTCGAGCGCGCGGCGGAAGGCCTCGGTCGCGCGGCCGAGGTTGTCGCCGACGGTCGACCTCCAGAGGCAGTCGATGCCCAGATCGGCCAGGCGGCCGGCGAGCCAGGACGCGTTCGTGTCCGTGATCTGGCCGAGGAGGAGCTCGGTCCCGACCGACAGGATCTCGGCCCTCATGGCGCGCTCCGGCCGGCCCGCTGGCATCGCTCTTGCACTTCTCCGCTCCCGAACGACACCAAGAATCCCCAACCCTTCCCTTCCTCACCACAAGCCCCGCCGGCATCGGCGGGGTCTTGTGGCGTGTAGAGGGAATACAGTGGCACGCGATGGCCGGCGGCTACTGCGTCAAGTGCAAAGAGCCGCGCGAGATCGTGGACCCTAAGCAGATCACGATGAAGAACGGCCGCCCCGCCACGGAGGGGCGCTGCCCGGTGTGCGGGACCCGGATCTTCAAGATCGGGGCCCCGGACGGCGCGGCGAAGCCGGCCGAGCCGGCGGCCGAGGCAGGCGAGCAGGCGAAGGGCTAGCCGCGCTGGCCCAAGCGGTGCCGCACCTCCTCCCCGGAGGTGCGCATGTAAGGTCAAGGAGATCATGACCCGGGAGCCCGCCTGTGTCGCGCCCGAGGCGACCCTCGGCGAGGTCGCGACGCTCATGGAGCAGGAGGACTGCGGCTCCATCCCGGTCGTCCGCGACGGCCGGCTCGTCGGCATCGTCACCGACCGCGACATCGTCGGGCGCGCGGTCGCCGCCGGGAAGGACGCGCGGACGACCGCCGTCGCCGAGATCATGAGCGCGGACCCGATCCACGTGTCACCCGACGACGACGT
>VGOU01000252.1 GCA_016875795.1 Chloroflexota bacterium
TCGCGCTGCGCGCCGGGATCCAGGCCGCCACGATCGCCGACGCTCTGCTGCGTCCGGGACGCGAGCGCGAGTGCGTGTCGCGCTGGTCGGAGGTCGCGCTCCTGCCCGGTGCGCCGGGGCTGCACGCCATCTTCGACGCCACAAGGGTCCGCGAGGCCGTCGCGCGCGCCGCGGCCGGCGCGCCCGTCGTGCTCGATCTCGGTCCGGGCGCCGAGGCGCTCGACCGGGCGATCCTCTCGTCGGTCGATCGCCTCTGCGTGGTCGTCGGCCCGCGCACCTCGCAGCTCCAGGCGGCCTTCTGCGCGGTGCCGCTCGCGGCGGACCTCCCGTGCGAGGTGTCGCTCGTGACCGTGGGCGCGAGCGACCCCGACGCCGAGCGCATCGCCGCGCGCCTTCCGTGGCCGCACGTCGCGGCGATCCCGGCCGACCCGTACCTCTCGGCCGATGACCTGGGCGCGCGGGCCCCCACGATGCTCGCGATCGACCGGCTCATCCGGTCGTGCGCGTGACCGACGCCGCCCTCGTCGCGCGCGTACGCCGCGACGTCGCCGCGACGATCCCGGCCGACGAGCTCCTGCGTTCGTACGAGGATCCGGCCCGGCGGCACCTGCTGTACGAGCGCGTCCGCGCGGTCGCTGGCGTCGCCGTCGCGCCGGAGGACGCGGAGCGGATCTGTGCCGACCTGTTCGGGTTCGGTCCGCTGCAGGCGCTGCTCGACGATCCGCGGGTGACCGACGTGCTCGTCAACGGTCCGGACGACGTGTTCGTCGAGCGGGCCGGGCGGCTGGCACGGGCCGACGCGCGGTTCCGGTCGCGCGAGGAGCTCGAGGACCTCGTCTACCGGATCGCCGCGAGCGTCGGCCGGGAGCTCACCGTGGACCGTCCTTTCGTCGACGCGCGCATGCGTGACGGCAGCCGGGCGAACGCGGTCGTCGCGCCGGTCGGCGGGCCCACCCTGTGCATCCGGAAGTTCCGCGAGCTCTCGCTCCCGCTGCGCGGCGGCTCGCCCTCGTGGGCCGCGGCGTCCTCGCTCCCGGAGCAGTGCGCCGAGCTGCTCGCGGAGTGCGTCCGTGCTCGCGCCGACATCGTCGTGAGCGGCGCGACGGGGACCGGCAAGAGCACGCTGCTGCGCGCGCTCGCGGCGGAGGTGCCGCCGGAGGAGCGGCTCGTCGTCATTGAGGACACGAACGAGCTCGACCTGCCGCACCCTCACGTCGTCCACCTCGAGTGCGTCCCGGGGCGTGGTGGCGCGGCGGTCGGCGTCGCCGACCTGGTCGCGAACGCGCTCCGCATGCGGCCCGACCGGATCATCGTCGGTGAGGTCCGCACGCCGCGCGAGGCGTCGGCGCTGCTCGAAGCGCTCAGCACCGGGCACGAGGGCGCGCTCACGTCGCTGCACGCGGGCTCGGCCGCGGACGCGGTCGCCCGGCTCGAGCTGCTGCTCGCCCGCACCGGCGAGATCGCCGGCGACGCGGCGCGCCGTCACGTGCTCCGCGCGATCGACCTGGTCGTCCACCTGGCGCGCGACCGCAGCGGACAACGCGTCGTCCGCGAGATCGCCGCGATCGACGACGAGGGCCCGCAGCCGCTGTGGCGGACCGGGCAGGACGCGCTCGCGCCGCTCCCGCCGCGGCTGCGCGGGATCGTCGGGTGAGCATCGTCCTCGTGGGGGCGCTCGCCGCGGCGAC
>VGOU01000253.1 GCA_016875795.1 Chloroflexota bacterium
CTCGCGCGGGCCGCCGCGCTGTGGGCGGGCGGCGGCGTCGTCGCGCTCGGCATCGTCGCCGCGGTGGCCTTCGAGCCCGCGTTCCTCGCGTTCCACTACGTCTTCTTCCCGCAGGGCAACTTCCTGTTCGACCCCGCGACCTCGCAGCTGCTCCGCGTGTACCCCCAGCCCTACTGGTACGGCGTGACGCTGCGGGTCGGCGCCACGTTCATCGCGGCGATGGCCCTCGTCGCGGCCGCGACGTCGCTCGTCCTGCGCGCGCGGGGCGCGCGCCGATCCTGACGGGTATCTTTTCGCGCCTATGAGACGCGCCCTGCTCATCCAGGACCTGCCGCAGGTCGCGGATCATCTGAAGGGGCTGCTCGGCCGCGTCGAGGAGCTGCGGGTGACCGGCGGGCACACCGCGGCGGACGCCGCCCTCGCCGCCGCGACGACCGAGAAGCCGGAGATCGCGCTCGTCGACCACTTCCTCGGCGGCAAGGAGGACATCGGCCCCCAGGTCGCGAAGCGCATCCGCGCGGCGTCGCCCGGGACGCGGATCATCGTCGTCACCGTGCCGCAGAAGCCGGTGACGCCGCGCCCCGAGGAGGGCATCGACGCCGTGTTCGTCCTGCCCGGCGGCGCGACGGAGATCGTGCAGGCCATCGGCAGCGAGAAGCACGCCGCGGGACCGAAGGGCGGCTCGACGGCCGTGTACTCGCCGAAGGGCGGGGCCGGGAAGACGCTCATCACCGTGAACCTCGGGACCGCGCTGCGGCGGCGGGGCGCGTCAGTCGCGGTGATGGACGGCGTCATGCGGTTCGGGTCCGTGCGCCACCTGCTGCCCGTCCCGCCGGAGGCGCGGTCGATCGTCGACCTCCCGCCGGGCGGCGCGATGAAGGCGGCGATGGCGGAGGCCCTCTGGGAGGGGCCCGCCGGCGTGCACTACCTGCTCGCCCCGCCGCGCCCGGAGCAGGCCGACCTCGTCGCGGCCACCGAGGTCGCGAACGCCGTGAACATCCTCGCCGCGACGCACGACCACGTCATCGTCGACACGCCGTCGCGCCTCGGGGACGACGCGCTCGGCATCCTCGACGCGGCGGGCACGATCCTCCTCGTCGTCACGTACTCCGCGCCGTCGATCGCGACCGCGCGCGCGGCGGTCGAGACGTTCGACATGCTCGGGTACCGGAAGTCGAAGCCCATCCTCGCGGTCATCTCGCAGGCCGACGAGACGGGCGGCCTGACCCGCGGCGCGCTCGAGCACGCGCTCGGGCTGCCGGTGGCGGCGGAGATCCCGACCGACCGCAGGCTCGTCGCCGAGTCGTTCGCGCGCCAGGAGCCGTTCACGGCGTCGGCGCCGACCGCGCCGATCTCGCAGGCGTTCAGCGCGCTCGCCACCGCGCTCGTCGCACAGCAGCGCAAATAGCGTGGCGTCCTCCGCCGATCGGCCGATCGGCGTCTTCGACAGCGGGGTCGGAGGCCTGACGGTGCTGAAGGAGCTGCGGAAGCAGCTCCAGAACGAGTCCACGGTGTACCTCGGCGACGAGGCGCACATGCCGTACGGGGAGCGCGAGGCCGCGGAGGTCGTGGCGTTCACGCGGCAGGCGATGGCGTGGTTCAAGGAGCACGCGGACCCGAAGCTCGTCGTGATCGCGTGCAACACCGCGACGGCGGCGGCGCTCGAG
>VGOU01000254.1 GCA_016875795.1 Chloroflexota bacterium
ACAGCGGCGACCGCGAGGCCGCGCGCGACCTCGCGCGGCGCAACGTCGCCGCGTTCGAGCGCGCCGCGGTCGACGCGATCGTGGTCGACGCGGCGGGGTGCGGTGCGCACATGAAGGGCTGGGGCCACCTCCTCGAGGACGACCCGGCCTGGCGCGACCGCGGCGCGGCGGTCGCGGCGAAGGTGCGCGACGTGAGCGAGCACCTCGCGGCGTTCGACCTGCCGGCGCGCCTCGGGCGCCTCGACATGACCGTCACGTACCAGGACGCCTGCCACCTCGCCCACGCCCAGGGCATCCGCGCCCAGCCGCGCGCGCTCCTCGCGCGCGTCGAGGGCCTGCGCGTCGTCGAGATGCCGCAGTCGGACGTGTGCTGCGGCAGCGCCGGCACGTACAGCCTCTCCCAGCCCGAGTACGCCGACGCGCTCCAGGCCTCCAAGGTGGCCGCGGCGCTCTCGACGGGCGCCGACGCCGTCGTGAGCGCCAACCCAGGATGCATGCTCCAGATGGCGTCCGGGCTGCGCGGCCGCGGCAGCGGCATGAGGGTCCTCCACGTGGTGGAGGTGCTCGACCGGGCGACGTCCTCGTGAGCGTCGTCGTCGGGCGGACGGCGTCCGTGGTGTTCGGCGCGATCGCCATGCTCTCGTTCCTGCTCGCGGTCGCGTCGTTCTCGTTCGGCCGGGCGGACGGCGTCGTGTTCTACGTCGCCGTCGCCCTCACGTCGTCGTACGTCGTCGCGCGGATCGTGCGCCGCGACGTGCAGCGGCGGCGCGCCGCCGGCGAGCTGCCCCCGCGGCGCGCGCCGCGCCGCCCGATCGTGTTCCCGGTCCGCGAGACGGCGCTCACCTTCGCGTTCTGGTACGCGGCCGCGGTCGCGGTCGACGTCGTCCTCACGGGCGCGGTGAACGTCTTCACGCTCATCGCGATCGCGCCGTTCGCCGCGTCCATCCTCGCGACGCTGACGATCGCCGGAAGGCACATGGCCTTCCGGCTCACCGCCGAGGAGGAAGAGGGCTAGGGGTTCGCGATGCGCACCACGCCGCAGGCGATCCGGGCGCCGCTGTTGCCCGCCGGCTGCGTCTTGTAGTCGTCCTCCTGCGCGTGGATGACGAGGGCCGTCCCCGCGCCGAAGCCGAGCCCGTTCGACGCCGAGCGGTTGAGGCTGAGGTGCGGCGAGTAGAAGAGGAGCGTGCCCTGCCCGTTCGGGCCGACCTCGAGATTCGGGAGCTCGCCTGCGTGCGAGGTGACCGCGCCGGGGATGCCGTGCTGCTGCTGGTTGATGTTGAAGTGCGCGCCCGCCGTGGTGAACTCGGGTCCCTCGCACTTGCCGACGCCGTGGATGTGCGTGCCGTGCTTGCCGGGCGGGAGGTTGATCACCTGCAGCTCCACGCGGACGCCGAGGCGCGTCTCGCGGAAGCTCGCGAGACCGATGACCTTGCCCTGGGGATCCAGGATCGCCGCGTTCGCGACGATGAACGTCGGCGCCTCGTCGAAGGGATCGGGGTTCGGCGTCGCCGCCGACACGCCGGGCGCGCCGCCCCCCGCGCACGCGATCGCGACCATACCGCCGAGCGCCATCGCCGCCCATGCCGCCCTGATCATCCGCATCTCGCCCCTCCCGAGCCCTGTTGGCGCA
>VGOU01000255.1 GCA_016875795.1 Chloroflexota bacterium
CGTGGCGCCGAGCGAGCGTGCCAGCGAGCCCTCCGTGAGCCCGCGCTCGAGGCACGCCGGGTCCGCACAAAGGTACGCCCCCCGCCCCGACGCCTTCCCACGGAGGTCGACGTCGAGCCCGCCCGCCCCCGCCGCGCGGACCACCCGCACCAGCTCGCGCTTGGCACGCTCGGTCCGGCATGCCACGCACGTTCGCCGCGGGAGCGGCCGCATCGTCTCAGCGGCGATCGCGCCTCTTCTTCCCGCCGAGGAGGGCGCGGTCCTCTTCCTCGAGCGCGTCCTCGTCGGCCATCGCCGACTCGGCCTCGGCCTCCACGACGAGGTCGTGGCGGATCTCCTCGTCCGCCGACTCGGCGGTGACCGGCTCGGGCTCGATCACCTCGGGCTCGGGCTCCGGCGCGACGTCCATCTCGGCCGCGACCTCGGACTCGCTGCGGATGTCGATCCGCCACCCGGTCAGCTTCGCCGCGAGCTTGGCGTTGATGCCTTCCTTGCCGATCGCCAGCGAGAGGTAGCGGTCGGGCACGACGACGTACGCGGTCTTCTCCTCGGGCACGACGTCGACGCGGACGACCGGCGCCGGCGAGAGCGCGAAGCCGACGAACTTCGTGGGGTCTTCGTCGTGCTGCACGACCTCGATGCGCTCGCCGCCGAGCTCGTTCGAGATGGCCTGCACGCGCAGGCCGCGCTGGCCGACGCACGCGCCGACCGGGTCGAGCCCGGCCTGGCGGGAGCGGACCGCGATCTTCGTGCGCGAGCCCGGCTCGCGGGCGATGCCCATGATCTCGACCTGCCCGTGGTAGATCTCGGGCACCTCGAGCTCGAAGAGGCGCTTCACCAGACCCTTGTGGGCGCGGCTGACGATGATCTGCGGGCCGTGGATCGAGCGGCGCACCTCGAGGATGAGCACCTTGCGGTGCTGCCCGACGAAGTAGCGCTCGTGCGGCGCCTGCTCGCTGCGCGGCAGGATCGCCTTGGCCTTGCCGAGGTCCATGACCGCGGCACCCGCGTCGAAGCGGTCGATGACGCCGTTGATGATGTCGCCTTCGCGGTCGGCGTATTCGGCGAAGACCTGCTCGCGCTCGGCCTCGCGCAGGAACTGCTGGATCATCTGCTTGGCGGTCTGCGCGCCGATGCGCCCGAGGGCCGCGGCCGACTCCTCGAACGGGATGACGTCGCCGAGCTGCGCGTCGGCCTTCAGCTTCTGGGCCGTCGCGAGCTGGATCTGCGACTTGGGGTCCTCGACCTTCTCGACGACGGTCTTCAGCAGGAAGATCTTGAAGAGGCCGGTCTGGACGTCGACCTTCACGTCGAGGTGCTCCTCATCGCCGTAGGCGCGCTTGATGGCGCGGGCGATGATGTCCGAGACGACCTCCTTGGGGAGGCCCTTCTCGGCGGAGAGCTGTGCGAGACCGGTCACGAGCTCACGGTTCACGGGCACGCTCCCCCTTCTTCACTTCTCGTCCTCTTCGGGCGACAAAAAAAGTGGGGGTCGACCCACTTTCCATGCAGCCGAAGACGCGGGCCTCGGCCCGCGTGCGACTGAGGACTATACCACTCGCGCGCCCTTTCGCAGAGCCAGCCGGACCCGCTCCTCGGCCGTCGCTGCGCTCGC
>VGOU01000256.1 GCA_016875795.1 Chloroflexota bacterium
CGCGCCGCGATAGCGCGAGCGCGCACGCTCGGGCCGCTCGCGCTCCTCGCGCTCGACGCGCACGGCGCCGCCTGCGGTGGCCTCGGTGGGACGACGCGCGCGCGCTCGCATCCGGTTCCGCTTCGGCACGGGATGACCAGCATACGGCCGACTCCCGTATCGTGCCCGCGGTGCCGACCGATCCGCTCGTCCTCGTGCTCGCCATCGCCGTCGTCGGGCTCGGCGCGTGGCTCGCGATGCTCCAGTGGTCGCAGCTGCGCCTCCGCCGCCGCCTGCGCGCCGTCTTCGGCAGCGCGGGTGAGGAGGGCCTCGACGAGGTCCTCGACCGGATCCTGAAGCAGCTCGCCCGCACCGAGGAGCGCATCGACGCGCTGAACAAGGTGCAGGGCGACTTCGAGGCGCTCCTGCGCCGCGGCACGATCCGCAACATCGGCGTCGTGCGGTTCAATCCGTTCCCCGACGCGGGCGGCGACCAGTCGTTCGCGATCGCCCTCCTCGACTCCGAGGGGAGCGGCGTGGTCATCTCGAGCCTGTACGCGCGGACCGACACGCGCGTGTTCGCGAAGCTCGTCGATGGCGGGCGCTCGCGCTATCCGCTGAGCGACGAGGAGCAGGACGCGATCCGCAAGGCCCAAGCGCACCGGGCCTGATGCGCGAGCGCCGCCGCGCCTACGCGATCGTCAACCCGGCCGCGGGCCACGGGCGCGGCGCGCGCGCGGCCCGCGCGCTCGCGGACGAGTTCGCGGCGGCGGGGATCGTCGTCGAGGTGGTGGTGTGCCCCGGTCCCGGCGAGGCCGCGCGCCTCGCGAGCACGGCCGTCGACGAGGGTCACGACCTCCTCATCGCCGTCGGCGGCGACGGCACCGCGAACGAGGTCGCGAACGGCATGGCCGGGAGCGCGGCGGCGCTCGCGCTGTACCCCGTCGGATCGGGGAACGACCTCGCGCGCTCGCTCGGCTATCCGCGCGGACGGCGGCGCGCGCGCATCGCGCAGTGGCTCGCCGGCGAGGCACGGCGCCGCACCATCGATGCCGGCGAGGCGAACGGCCGCCTCTTCCTGAACGCCGCGGGCGTCGGCATCGACGGGCACGTCGCGGAGCGGGTCGTCGCGAGCGAGCGCGTCGTCGGGCCGCGCCTCGCGTACCTCGTGGGCTCGGTGGTGTCGATCGCGACGTATCGTCCGCAGCGCATGGAGGTGCGCGTCGACGGCTACCCGCGGACCGGCGACTTCCTCACGGTCGTCGCGTCGAACGGCCGCTACTTCGGCAGCGGCATGCAGCCCGCGCCGCGGGCCTTGCTCGACGACGGCATGCTCGACGTGACGATCGCCGGCGGGCTCTCGAAGGTAGCGTCGCTCGCCGCGCTCGCGCGGCTGTACTTCGGCAAGCACGAGAACGGCACGACGATCGTGACGCGGCCGGCGCGCGAGGTCGAGATCGACCTCCCGCGCGCTTTGCCGATGCAGGTCGACGGCGAGGTGGTGCGCGCGGACCATGTGCGCATCGCGATCCGCCCGCGAGCGCTGGACGTGCTGGCCGCACCGTGACCGCCGACGTGCGCCGCGCCCTCCCGTCGGTCGACGCGGTCGTGCGCGAGGCCGGGCCGCTCGGGCCG
>VGOU01000257.1 GCA_016875795.1 Chloroflexota bacterium
CGCCGTCGGCGCCGCGGTCGGCGCGAGCGTCGGCACGGCCGTCGGCGCCGCTGTGGGAGGCGGCGTGGGTCGCGGCGTCGGCGCGGGCGTCGGCTGAGGCGGGGCCTGAGCGACGACGGTCACGGTCCCGCGCATCACCGGGTGGACCGCGCAGAAGTAGCCGTAGGTCCCGGGGTTCGCGATGGTGGCCGTTCGGCTACCCGTCGAGAAGACGCCGGTGTCGAACGCGTTGTTGTCGGCCTTCGCGGAGTGGGGGATGCCGTCGAGATTCGTCCAGGTCACGGACTCGCCCGCGTCGATCGTCACGCTGGCGGGCGTGAACGTGGCTCCCTGGATCGTCACCGCCGCGTTCGCCGCGTACGCGGCCCCGCCCGAGAGCGCGACGAGAGCCGCCGCGACCAGCCACACGCGCGCCATAAGATCACGCATCATGACCTTCGCCGAGCCGTTCGTCGCGCTGCAGCGCGACAGCGCCCGGCTCGGACTGCACCTGAGCGACGGGCAGCGCGACATGTGCGCGCGCTACGCGGCCGGGCTCATCGAGGCCACGAAGACGGTGAACCTCACCGCGATCACCGATCCCCGGGATGTCTCCGTCAAGCACTTCCTGGACTCCTTCACGGCATGCGCAGCGCGGCCGTGGTCGGGTCACGAGCGCGTCGTCGACGTGGGCAGCGGCGCGGGATTCCCGGGGCTCGCGCTGCGCATCGCGCTGCCCGGGATCAGCGTCACAGCCGTCGAGTCGACGGGCAAGAAGGCGCGCGCCATCGAGGCTTTCCGCGACGCGCTCGGGCTCGAGCGCGTGACCGTCGAGCCGAGCCGCGCCGAGGACCTCGCGCACGCGGCCGCGCACCGCGAGCGCTACGACGTCGCGACCGCGCGCGCGCTCGGCACGCTCGGGCTCTGCGTGGAGCTGCTCTTCCCGTTCCTGCGCGTCGGCGGCGACGCAGTCGTGTGGAAGGGCCGCATCGACGCCGAGCTCCCCGGCGCGATGAAGGCGCTGCGCTCGCTCGGGGGCGAGGTCGTCGCGGTCGTGCCGACGTCGTCGCTCGGTCTCGGCGACGAGCTCCCCGGCCGGCAGCTCGTCGTCATGCGCAAGACCCGCGCGACCCCGGACAAGTACCCGCGCGGCGCGGCGGAGCTGAAGCGCCGGCCGTGGTGATCGTCCCCTCGGTCGACGTCCGCGGCGGGCACGTCGCGTACCGCGGCATCCAGGTCCGCTTCAGCCCGTCCGAGCTCGCCGAGCGCTACGTGGCGGACGGCGCGCGCGAGCTCCACCTCGTCGACCGCGACATGGCCGAGCGCGGCGACCCCGCGAACCTCGCGCTCCTCGCCGCCATCGCGCGGCGCGTGCGCGTCCCCTGCCGCCTCGCGGGCGGGATCTCCTCGGTGCCGTTCGCGAAGGAGGCGCTCGACGCCGGGTTCGGCGGCGTCCTCTTCTCGTCCGCCGTGCTCGCGAGCGAGACGGTGCTGCGCGACGTCGCCGCGCTCGGCGCGGCGGGCATCGTCGAGGTGGAGGCGAAGGACGGCTGGCTCGCGCCGCGCGGCGGTGACCCGGCGCTCGTCGAG